>JANWJC010000043.1 GCA_025449595.1 Acidobacteriota bacterium
CGACGCCGAGCTGCGGGCGTTGACCGACGACTACCGGGCCCGCTACGCCGAGGGCGAGACGCTGGACGACCTGCTGCCCGAGGCCTTCGGCACGGTCCGCGAGGCCGCGCGGCGCACCCTGGGCCAGCGCCACTACGACGTGCAGATCATGGGTGGCGCGGCGCTGCACCTGGGCAACATCGCGGAGATGAAGACCGGTGAGGGCAAGACACTGGTCTCGACGCTGCCCGCGTACCTCAATGCGCTGACCGGTGACGGCGTGCACGTCGTCACCGTCAACGACTACCTCGCCGAGCGGGACTCGGAGTGGATGGGCCGGGTCCACCGCTTCCTCGGGCTCTCCGTCGGCGTGATCCTCTCCTCCATGCGCCCACCGGAGCGACGTGAGGCGTACGGCTGCGACATCACTTACGGCACCAACAACGAGTTCGGCTTCGACTACCTGCGCGACAACATGGCCTGGGGGCTGGAGGAGTGCGTCCAGCGCGGCCACCCCTACGCCATCGTGGACGAGGTCGACTCGATCCTCATCGACGAGGCCCGTACCCCGCTGATCATCAGTGGGCCGGCGGACGCGGCCACCAAGTGGTACTCCGAGTTTGCCCGCCTCGTCCCGCGGCTCAAGGCCGGCGACGAGAAGAAGGGCATCGACGGCGACTACGAGGTCGACGAGAAGAAGCGCACCGTCGGCATCCTCGAGTCCGGGGTCACCAAGGTCGAGGACTGGCTCGGGATCGACAACCTGTACGAGTCGGTGAACACCCCGCTGGTCGGCTATCTCAACAACGCCCTCAAGGCCAAGGAGCTGTTCAAGGTCGACAAGGACTACGTCGTCATGAACGGCGAGGTCCTCATCGTCGACGAGCACACCGGCCGCATCCTGTCCGGGCGTCGTTACAACGAGGGCATGCACCAGGCCATCGAGGCCAAGGAGGGGGTGGACATCAAGCAGGAGAACCAGACCCTGGCCACCATCACCTTGCAGAACTATTTCCGCCTGTACAGCAAGCTCTCCGGGATGACCGGAACGGCGCTGACCGAGGCCGCGGAGTTCGACCAGACCTACCGCCTCGGGGTCGTCCAGATCCCGACGAACCGCCCGATGCGTCGTGCCGACGTACCCGACCTGGTCTACCGGACCGAGGGTGCCAAGCTGACCGCCGTCGTCGACGACATCGCCGAGCGCCACGAGCAGGGTCAGCCGGTCCTGGTCGGCACGGTCAGCGTCGAGAAGTCCGAGGCGCTGTCCGCGCACCTGCGCAAGCGCGGGGTGCCGCACGAGGTCCTCAACGCGAAGTACCACGAGCGCGAGGCCGCGATCGTGGCGCAGGCCGGCCGCAAGAGCGCCGTCACAGTAGCGACCAACATGGCCGGGCGAGGCACCGACATCATGCTCGGGGGAAACCCGGAGTTCATGGCCGCCGCCGACCTCGCGCAGGCCGGCCTCTCGCCGGTGGAGACCCCGGAGGACTACGAAGCCGCCTGGGGCGATGCCCTGGAGAAGAGCACGAAGGCGGTGGCCGCCGAGCACGACGAGGTCACGAGCCTCGGCGGCCTGTACGTGCTGGGCACCGAACGGCACGAGAGCCGGCGCATCGACAACCAGCTCCGTGGCCGGTCCGGTCGCCAGGGCGACCCCGGCGAGACCCGCTTCTACCTCTCGCTGCAGGACGACCTGATGCGGCTGTTCAAGGGTGAGATCGTCGACTCGTTCCTGCGACGGTTCAACGTGCCGGACGACGTCCCCATCGAGGCCAAGATGGTGACCCGCTCCATCGCCTCGGCGCAGACCCAGGTGGAGGCGCAGAACTTCGAGCTGCGCAAGAACGTGCTGAAGTACGACGAGGTCATGAACCGCCAGCGCGTGGTGATCTACGAGGAGCGCCGCAAGGTGCTCGAGGGCGCCGACCTGCAGGAGCAGATCCGGGAGTTCATCACCGACACGGTGGTGGGCTACGTGCACGCCGAGACAGCTGAAGGCTACCCCGAGGACTGGGACCTGGAGCGGCTCTGGACGGCGCTGCGCCAGATCTATCCGGTGTCGCTGACCGCCGACGGACTGATCGCGGACAGCGGCGGCGACGTCGCCGGCCTCTCCGTCGACTACCTCTCCGAGCGGCTGCGCGAGGACGCACAGAGCGCGTACGACGCCCGCGAGGAGGGGCTCGGCGAGCCGGTCATGCGCGAGCTCGAGCGCCGGGTCGTGCTCTCGGTGCTGGACCGTAAGTGGCGCGAGCACCTCTACGAGATGGACTACCTGCAAGAGGGCATCGGGCTGCGCGCGATGGCCCAGAAGGACCCGCTGGTGGAATACCAGCGCGAAGGCTTCCTGCTGTTCAACGCCATGATGGACGGCATCAAGGAGGAGTCGGTCGGCTACCTCTTCAACGTCGAGGTCGACGTCGACGGCACCGCCGAGCCGGGTGCGGACGCCCAGGTCCTCACGGTGCCGGCAACCGGGGAGCACCCTGCGGTCGAGCAGTCCGCTGTCGAGGAGCTGGAGCCCGACGCCGATCTCGTGGGCTTCGGGGAGGCCGAGCTCGCGCTGGTGCCCTCGGTACGCACGCCGCAGATCAAGGCCAAGGGCCTGGACCCGCGGCGCCCGCAGCACCTGGAGTACTCCTCGCCGAGCGTGGACGGCGAGGGCGGGGTCGAGCACCACGGCGACGACGGACCGGACCCGGTCGACGAGCTGTCCGCCGACGCGAACCGCGCCGAGCGGCGGCGCGCGGAACGGGCCTCGCGTAAGCGCAAGCGCTGAGCGCAGCTCACAGGATCGTCAGGCGGGTGCAGCGCCAGCGGCCGCGGGCGCCCTCCAGCCGGACCGCGACAGCCCGGACGCGGGCGCCGCTTCCGACGACCACGGCCGCCTCGACCACACCGGCCCGGGGTTCGCACAGGTGGACGCTGCGCACCGCGCGCACCGGCCCCGGTCGGGCTCCGGGCGGACGACCCGCCCGGTTCGTGACGTGCTCGGCGAGGCGTTCGTAGACGGCTATATCCAGCCAGCGCATGAGCTGCAGCAGCGGCCGGTCACCGGCGAGGACCTCGACCACGGCCTGCACCAGCCGCGCCACCCAGGCACCCGGCTCGGGACGTTCGGCGCCGCCACCGCGAGTTGAGGGCGCCCTGGCAGGGCCGCGCCGCACGACCCGTACCCCTTCCGGGGGCTGCGGTACGACCGGCAGCCCGCTGGGCAGCGGCCACTGCAGTGCGAGCACGCCCTGCTCGCCCTCCTCGACGCGGCGCGGGCCGGCCAGCGAGACGAGCTCGGGCAGCAGTTCGTGGGCCGAGCTGGCGTTCACGGGGGATCCCTTCGCCGGCGGTCAGGTGCGCTGACACCTCATCTGGCCGTGTGCGCCGCGGTCAATCCATTCCGCGATCCGCTGTGGAGGAGCGCAGCCATGGATCCCTTTCACTCCTCCGCAGCAACCGTTCTTGGACTGGACAGGGTCCCCGGGGTTGCTGGATGCGGAGCCGGCACCGGTGCTGCAGGGCTCCCGGCCGCCGAGGCGAGACCTGGCCCGAGGACCCCACCCCCCAGGTGCCCGAAACCGACGTCCTCCCCGAACCAGAGGCCGACGTCCCCGACGACGGCGACGATGTCCGCACCGATGCGGACATCACCGGCCCCACGCCGACCGCTCCCGTCCTTTCCGAGGACAGCACTGACTCCCCGAACGTTGATGTCCGCACGGAAACGGAAACCACCGCAGCGGCCGACGGGAATGTCCCCCTTGGAGCGGACATGGACGGGTCGCTACCGCAGGTCCGTGTCCGCCCCGAAACGGACAGCGACGTTGCCCCCGGTGCGGACGTCTGCACCCACGCGGACACTGCCGACCCACCGAACCGTGATGTCCTTCCCGAGGCGGACCCCAGGGCCATCCCGGAAGGTGATGTCCGCAAACAAGCGGACATCACCACCACATCGGCCGCCCCACATGTCCCCACTGTGGCGGACATCGAGCGGTCACTACCGCCGGACGGCGTCCGGAGGGCGACGGACACCGCTGCGGAGATCGGCTCGGCCGCAGCCGAGCATGTCCGTCCTTGCGAGGACATGACCACGGATCTCGTCTCGCGGCTCTGGCTGAGTTGTCACCGCCTCATCCTGTCCCCAAAGGCGAGCGAGATCGGCACGTCTGCTCGGCTATGCGGTCCCAATCCGTCCGACGTAGGCGAAGGTCGAGGCGTCCGCCGACCCGCCCGCGTCGACCCGGTAGAGGTGTCGTGTGTGGTCGGCCATTGTCACAACTGCCTCGACGGCGTCAGCGTCGGCCTCGATGTCGCGCCCGTCCATCGGCCCACCCACGAGTCGAACGAGCCGGCGGTCTGCCATCCCCAAAGCATGGGTCAACCCGAGTCAGATCGGCACGTCGGCGCGGGCTTGGATTCTTGAGGACACCTTCCGACTCGGGTCCGTGCCATGCTGATGCTACGGACGTTGAGAACGTCGGACAGGACAAGACCGACGACGACCTCGCCGCATCGCAGCGGTGGGCGAAACTTCCCGCGCGTATCCAACCTGCGGACTGGGTCGAGACAGCGTCAGTCGATACGCCGGTCGAGTTGCCGGTGGGCCTCGGTGACGGAGTCACCTACCGTCCTGGGACACCCATCCCCGGTTGATCGACACTTCTGGTCGAGCGCGAATGCCGGTTCGTCCTGGGTCGTTCGAGCGATATCGGCACTTCGGCACGGGCCTGGATTCTTGAGGACATCTTCCAACGCGGGCCGTGCCATGCTGATGCTATGGACGTTGAGAACGTCGGACAGGACAAGACCGACGACGACCTCGCCGCATCGCAGCGGTGGGCGAAACTACCTGCGCGTATCCGACCTGCCGACTGGATCGAGACAGCGTCAGTCGATGCGCCGGTCGAGTCGCCGGTGGTCCTCGGCGATGGAGTCACCTACCGTCCTGGGACGCCCATCCCCGGTTGATCGACACTTCTGGGCGAGCGCGAACTCCAGCTCGTCTCGGGTCGTGCGAGCGATATCGTCCCGACTGCCTCGACAGCGTCGGCGTCCGTCTCGATCTCGCGCCCGTCCATCGGTCCACCCACGAGTCGAACGAGCCGGTGGTCTGCCATTCCCAAAGCATGCGTCAACCCGGGTCAGATCGGCACTTCGGGGCGCGCGGTGGGATCAGATCGGCACGAAGTCCAGCCCAGTAGCGGTGGTGACCTCACTCCAGCCGAAGTCTTCCAGCGTGACGTCGCTGCGTGCCCCGAACATCACGAGAAGCTGGCTCGTGACGCCGTCCGGAAGCCGATGGGCCACCTCGTCGAACAGTGCCGTCGTGTCGTAGCCCAGCCGTTGCGCGGTCACGTGATGCAGCGCGATCCCGACTATCACATCGCGGGAATCTTCACCACTGCCGAGCGCAGCCACGGCAGATGCTGTCAGACCGTTGCGCAGCCTCTCGATGCTGCGCTCACGCAGGGCGAAGGTGACCGCTCGCACGCCGTACCGCCCGAGCGCCAGCCGGGCGGACTCCTGAAGTCCTGCAACAGCCAGGGCGTCTAGTTGCGGCGGCAACCCGGTGAGGATGCTCTCGGCAAGATCGTCGCCCTCTCCCGAGATGCGGTTCAGGTTGGGGAGCACGGGCTCATCCTTCCGGACGGCGAGCGCGGATGCCGGATCGCGGACGCACTAGAACGGTACTTCGGGGCGGTGGCGGGCGTCAGGAATGTCGGATGCGGACCGCAAGGAACGCACAGTTAATCACAAACAACGCGACCCCGAACGTGACGACCGTCCATGAGGAGCCCAAGTTGAAGGTGATGGCAAGAAGGGCGGCAATCGCCGTGACCGAGTGACCGAGGTAGGCAGCCATCTCATCAGGCTTGGCCGATGCCACTACGAACAGCACGACCGCCACCGGCAACAAGAACAAAACAGGCTGAAGATCCACCCGAACACGCCTCTCTCAACGGTCGATATTTGCCACGATTAGAGTGCCAGACGAGCTGGTAGGGCCAGCGCGAATGCCGGTTCGACACGGCTGAGGCGAGCGCGAACGGCACGTAGGTTCGGCTAGTCGGACGCCGTCTCCCGAGCGGTGAGACTCCGAAGCACGTCAGCCGGGGCGACGTCGTAGCCCTGCGCCCGGTTGCCAGCCCAGTTGAGCCCTACGAGTAGACCGTCCCGGTCCAGACCCGTGAGCCAGTGTGGGTCACCTGGGATCGCACATAGCCGGGCGTAGTTTGGTCCGCCGGGACTACGTTGCTCCGCATGGGCATTGACGGAGATCGGGCGTCGGCTGTTTTCGAGCGCCTATGGCGGCAGATGATCACAGACGCACCAGAGAAATACTGGCGGCGACTGGGGTACGGAATAGTCGCGTTCGTCAGCGAGATCCCGGCACCGTCTATGAACGGTTTGTACGTATTTCGTCATGATGTCGACGTACAGGAGGTGCGGACTCTACTGATGGAGGTCTCGCAGGCCGGCTTTCCGTTCTGTCTGCAAGCCCGCCCAGCGCTGCGTGGTGCGTTCGCGAAGGTCGCAGACGAACTGGGCATGGCACCCGACGAGGACGTGCCGTTGATGGTGCTCGACGATCCGACGGCCCTACGGGGGGCAGCGCAGACCGACGGGCTGACCGTGCGGCTGTTGGCCCCGGGCGAACAGGCCATCCACGAGGACCTTCTCGCAGCCGGGTTCGAGATGCCTTCGGACACAGCCCATGCCATCATGGAGCTCATCGCAGGCGCACGAGGACTTCGCGCGTTCGTCGGCGAGGTCGCTGGAACTGGGTTCACCACGGCTGTCACGCTGCCCTCGACTGACGCGTCCGTTGGAGTCTTCAACGTCGCTACGCCACCCGAGCATCGGCGTCGGGGCTACGGTGCTGCCATCACAGCCTCGGCCGTTCTCGACGGACTGGACCACGGAGCCACATTCGCATGGCTCCAGTCCTCCGTCTCCGGGTACCCGGTCTACCAGCGGCTCGGCTTCCGAGTCGTCGAGTCGTGGCCCGTCTGGGTGGCTGCGCCAACGACGAGCGCTACAACGGCCCACCCGGCCAACTGACTCACGGATCCCCCTCAGTCGATTCGGTGCGGCCATTCATGCCCACGTTGCGAGTCAGAACGGCACCTAGGCGCGCGGTGCCTGAGCCTCGGCCAGGATCCGCTCGACGATCTGCGACTTGGCGTTGGCATAGTCCTGCACATAGTCCCAGTAGTGCGCCGCCAGTTCTCGCTTAGCGCTCGCGTATTCCTGCCGGAGCTCCGCATGCGTGCGCAGGAGGTCGCGGAAGCAGATCATTCGTTCGACCTCGACGCTGTGCGGGCCGAACACGTGGACGTTCGCTGCTGGATCTCGGTGCCTGAGCAACCGGTGCTCGAACCAATCCGGTTCTCGGAGGTGGAGGACGTAGCCGACCGTCGCGAGCATGGGCACGTAGTCCTGCTCGCTCGCGGGATCGCTAACCACTAGAGAGATGTCGAGGATGGGCTTCGCGAGCAAGCCGGGAACCGACGTCGACCCCACGTGCTCCAGGGCCAGCACGCGTCGGCCGAGCACTCGATGGATCACGTCACGCAGAATCTCGAATTGTGAGGACCAGCGCGGATCAGCGTCAACGAGCTGGATCGGTCCGTCGAGCCGCTGCGGAGGCAGGACGTAGTCCGGTTTGGGCGACGGCGGAGTTGGTTCCACCGCGTCACCAGAAGACCGTCCGCCAAAGTCACCGTCGGTCCGACTGTCCATGCGAGTCAGAATGGCACCTCTCTGTTGTCAAGACGCGCGCGCCGCGGCGGGCGTAGCGTTTGTGCGGGGCCCGGGCTGTGGCTTCACCGAAGAGCCGGCGTTAGGGGTTGAGCCGGTCGCGCTGGTGTTTCGAGTCGCCCCCACGTGCCCTCCCGGGCCCCCCAACTCCTTGTCCGCGTCGGTGACCAGGCGACGGTTGTTCGCGTCGCTGACCCGGCGCTTGAGGCAGCGCCGCGCTGCCTTCGGCTTCTTCCCCGAGGCGATCTTGCGCTGGTAGTAGTCCCGGCCCGGGCCGGAGTTGCGCAACTGGGTCACCGCAGCCATATGGATCGCATGGTTGAGGGTCCGGTTCCCGCTGCGGTTCACGCACGGTCGTGCCTCACCGGCCGAGCCCCAGGTCGTGGGGGCGGTGCCGTTGTAGGCGGCGAAGTGGTCCTCGTCGACGAACCGGGCGACGTCACGGACCTCACCGACCACGATCGCGGTGATCACCGGCCCGACCCCACGCAGCTCGGGCAGCGTCGTCGGTGCGGCCTTGACCGCGGCGTTGATCTGCTTCTTGATGTCGGCCAGGCGTTTGTCGATCGCGACCAGGTCAGCGATCTGGTCAGCGACCGGCACCTTGCGCAGCTTCCCGACCTCATCGCGAGGGCGCACCGAGGAGAGCATCACCTTTGCCCGGGCAGCACTCAATCCTCGTTTCGCACCACCAGGAATGAGGATCTGCAGCTCACGATGAACCCGGTTCACCGCCCGAGTCCGCAGGCCCACGAGCTCCTTGCGCCGCGAGGCAAGCAACCGCAGTGCAGTGGCGTGGTCATCAGCGCGGACCCGCTCCAGATCCGGGGAGTTCAACGCCGCGAGCGCGACCGCGACCGCGTGAGCGTCGACCTCGTCGCTCTTACGACCCGACGTTGCCGAGAACGCCCGCACCAACGAGGACTTCCGACTCGGCACGTCGAGCACGACCTCATCACCGGCGACCAAGCGCTGCGCGAGGTTCTTCCCGACCCCGGTCGCGCCCTCAATGGCCCACTGCCGGCGACGCCAGGCACGGGCGAAGCGCATCAGCTCCTTGAACCCGGCCGTGGAGTGCTCGAACTGCTGACACGCCAACACCACCGACGCGGCGTCGACGACCTCAACAACATTGAGCCGCTTGTGCGGATCAACCGCGATCGTGACCAACCCCGGACCTCGTGCCATCGTGCGCTCCCTGTCTCGAACGGATGAGGAACGCAGGGAGGGCAGCGCTACTACGAGCGAAGCAAACCCCTCTTGAGCCACTCCCCGCACGGTGCCGGCAGGGCCGCACACCATTAACGAGCCACAACCCACCAAGGGTTGGCAGCCGGTTATCGAGCGACCCCGCCAGCACCTCGACCGAGCCTTGCAGAACCCGACCGTGCCGGTAAGTCTCAAGTAGCCGGATATTGCTCGGGGGGTCCGAGCCCATCGGGGCGGCCGGCATCGGCGGTCAGGTGCGCTGACACCCGCCCGGCCGAGCGCGCTGCGGTCAATCCAGCCCCTGATCGCGTGTGGAGGAGCGCATACTGCGCATGTGGACGATCAGGTGTTCCGACGTGCGTTCAACCCCGACTCCCGGCTCACCCCATACGTCTTGTTCGATCTCGAGCGAGTTGCGTGGATCGCCGAGATGCGGGCAGGTGAGCTGACGGAGCAGGAACGAGCGATCCTGCGCGACGCCGGGCGACGACTGCTGGCGGCCGCGGACGGGACAGAGGTGGGCCCGGCAACCGCCCCGAGCGGCTGAGCGGCGCTCGTCCGGCGACGAGCCGCAGGTAGCCTCGCGGCGTGGAGGATGGGTTGCCGTCAGGGCTGACAGGGCTGATCGTCGACTGGGGTGGCGTACTCACCGGGGACCTGTCCGTCGCGGTACGCACGTGGGCGCAGTCCGACGGCATCGACCTCGACGCGTACTTCGAGATCCTGCGCGACTGGCTCGGTGAGCCCTACAGCGAACAGGCCCGCCGGAACCCGATCCACGCCCTCGAGCGCGGGGAGCTCACGGTCCCGGACTTCGACCAGCGCCTCGCGTCGGCGCTGAGCGAGCGCACCGGACACCACTACAGCGCCGAGGGTCTGCTGTCGCGGATGTTCGAGCACTTCGAGCATGCCCCGGACATGACCGGCCTGGTCCATCGCGCGCACGAGAGCGGGATCCGTACCGCGCTGCTGTCCAACTCCTGGGGCAACGACTATCC
>JANWJC010000044.1 GCA_025449595.1 Acidobacteriota bacterium
CCGGCGGTCTGGGTGTGGAAGCTCAGTTGGAGCGAGCGATCCTTGGTGGCACCGTAGCGGTCGCGCATCCAACGGGCCCAGATGCGACGGGCGGCGCGGTACTTCGCGATCTCCTCGAAGAAATCGATGTGCGCATTGAAGAAGAAGCTCAGGCGGGGCGCGAACTCGTCGACGCTCGACCCGGCGGCGACCGCGGCCTCGACATAGGCGAACCCGTTGGCCAGCGTGAAGGCCAGCTCCTGGGCGGCCGTCGATCCGGCCTCGCGGATGTGGTAGCCCGACACCGAGACCGGGTGCCAGCGCGGCAGCTCGGCCGCAGCAAAACGGACGACGTCGGTGACCAGCCGGACGGACGGCCGCGGCGGGAAGACGTACTCCTTTTGCGCCTGGTACTCCTTCAAGATGTCGTTCTGGATCGTCCCGCTGAGCGCGGATCGTGCGACGCCCGTCTTGTCGGCCACCTTGACGTACATGGCCAGGATCGGTGCGGCGGGCGAGTTGATGGTCATCGACGTGGAGACGGCGCCGAGGTCGATGTCCGCGAAGAGGGTCTCCATGTCGTCGAGCGTGTCCACGGCGACGCCGGCCCGCCCCACCTCGCCCTTGGCCCACGGGTCGTCCGAGTCGCGTCCGAGCAAGGTCGGCATGTCGAAGGCGGTCGAGAGCCCGTCGCCGCCGGCGCGCAGCAGCTCCTTGAAGCGGCCGTTGGTGTCGGCGGCGGACCCGAACCCGGCGAACTGGCGCATCGTCCAGAGACGGGAGCGGTACATGGACGCGTACGGCCCCCGGGTGTAGGGGAACTGGCCGGGCAGCTCGGCGTCGGCCGGGCCGTACACCGGGTCGAGCGGTATGCCGGACATCGTCTCGAAGCGCGCCCCCCGCTTGGGAGAACGGTCGAACTCCGCCTGCCAGCTGTCTCGATCGGCCACCGGCCAATCTTACTGGGACGCCCGCGACTCCCTCTAGCCTGCGAGTGCTCCTCTGACGATACGCAGATCGGGTATCGGGTTGGCGTTGGCGGCCAGCAGCTGGTCGAACGAGGCCGCGGAGACGGGCCGGGCGAAGTAAAAGCCCTGCGCTACGTCGCAGCCCAGCTTCTTCAGCTCTTCGAGCTGCGCCACCGTCTCGACGCCCTCCACCACGGTCGTGGACCCGATGGCTTTCGAGAGCGCGATGACGGCCGAGACGATGGCCGACTTCACCTGGTCGCGGTCGATGTCACGCACGAAGCTCTGGTCGATCTTGACGACGTCGATCGGGAAGCGGGCCAAGTAGCCGAGCGAGGAGTGGCCCGTCCCGAAATCGTCGATGGCCACCCGCACCCCGAGGCTCTGCAGCTGGTTCAGGATCGTCGACGTCAGCTCCACGTCGTCCATGGCCAAGCTCTCCGTGATCTCGAGACACATCTGGGCCGGGTCGACCGACGTGGCCTGGATCACGCTCGCGATCTCCTCGACGAGGCCATCCTGCTGGAATTGCCGAGCCGAGAGGTTGACGCCGACCTGGAGGGCCAGCCCGTGTTCCTCTTCCCACTCCTTGGCGTGCAGGCACGCCTGTTCGAAGACGGCGCGGCCGATCGGCAGGATCGTGCCGTTGTCCTCGGCCAGCTTGATGAACTGCGCCGGCAGCAGGAGGCCGTGCTCAGGGTGGTTCCAGCGGACCAGCGCCTCCGCCCCGACGATCCGCCGGTCCGCTAGCGAGACGAGCGGCTGGTAAAGGACTTCGATCTCGTCACGTTCGACCACGTGGTGCAGGGCCGTGTCGAGATCGAGCTGGCCGACGGACCGGCCACCCATGATGTCGGCATCGAAGATCGCGTACTGGCCGCCTCGCCCACGCTCCTTGGCCCGGTACATGGCGACATCGGCGTCGTGCAGCAGGTCGTCGCGCGACTTGCCGTATTCGCTGAGGGCGACGCCGATGCTCAAGGAGGCCACCAGCTCGTGACCACCGCTGAGGGTGACGGGATCACGCAGGGAGTCGAGCAACCTGTCGACCACCACGACGGCGTCGTCGCGTGTATAGATGCCTTCCAGGAGGATGACGAACTCGTCACCTCCGAACCGCGACAGCGTGTCGCCCGGACGCACCGCCCGGCGCAGGCGTTCGCCGATGACGCGCAGAAGCTCGTCACCCACCTGGTGGCCGAGGTTGTCGTTGACGAGCTTGAAGCGGTCGACGTCACAGAAGAGCACCGCGACCTGGCTCCCCGCACGGTCCGCCTGGAGCAGCGCGTGGTCGAGGTGGTCCAGCAACAGCCGCCGGTTGGCCAGACCGGTGAGCGCGTCCTGGAACGCATGACGAGCCAGTTGTTCCTCGAACGCCTTGCGTTCCGACGTATCGCGGAAGACGATCACCGCGCCCGGCGACGGGCCGCCCACGACGGGCGAAGCGGTGACCGTGACCGGGAAGTGCGATCCGTCGGCACGGTCGAACCTGGTCTCGTGGATGTTGACATTGCGCCCCAACGACATGGCACGCATGGCCGGGTCGACCAAGAAGCGCGGTGTCTCCCCGGCCGGCATCACCGGTCCCTCGTCGCCCGAGCTCGGGTCGAGGGTGTACCACCCGAGCATGCTGGCGCCGGCAGGGTTCATGAACGTGATCTCGCCGCTTTCGCTGATGGCGCACACGCCCTCGCCGAGGCTGCTCGTGATGGTGGACAGATGCTCCCGCTGGCGCTGCACCTCGCTGTAGAGGTGCGCGTTCGACAAGGCAACGGAACCGACGGAGGCGAGCGCGTCGAGAAGGGCACGGTCCGCCGGGTCGAAGGGCTCGGTGCGACTGCGTCCGGACACGCCGAGCCATACGGTCCGGTTGTCGAGTGACATGGGCGCCCACATCCCGTCGCCCTCCGGCTGCGTAGCCGTCACGGTGACCTCGGGCGACCGAAGCAGCGTGCCGACGGCGGCCAGTACGGCGTCCTTGGTCTGCTCGGTGCCCATCGACCGGTTGACGTCGAGCGTCGCCTCGAAGAGGCCGCGTAGCCGGGCCCGGTCGTGGAGCGCGTAGAACTGGCCGGCGCCGAGGTAGCGCACGATCAGCAGTGGCAGCACTGCGACCGGGAGGTAGGCCGGGTCGCGGTCGAGCAGAAGTGCGGTCGGGACGGCGATGCAGATGCCGCCAGCGACGACCAGGAGCTTGCTCCTCAGACCACCGAACACGTTGCGTCGCCACGGCGCGCCCAGCGTCACCATGATGGAAGCCATGGCGATGTTGTTCACCACGAAGTAGCAGGTGGCGCCCGCAAGAGCCGCCACGACGCCGGCGTAGCCCACATGGTGCGCCGGCGTCCCCTGCAGCATGGTGAAGACGAGAGCGGACACTCCGACCGAGGTGATCACCTGCCCGCTGTTGAAGATCGACTTGGCAAGCGGGCGTCGCCTGATGGCCTGGGCCACGCACGTGACGAACGCGAAGACCACGACCGTCATCGCCGGCGAGACGAGCAGGATCAGGAGGACGAAGAACCCCTCGTCGAAGTCGATCCCGTCGGATTCGCCGTCGAAGTAGAGCGTCAAAGGCCAGATCCAGGTCGCCGCGAGAAGCGCGCCGAACACGGCGGCATACACGACGTCCATGCCGTCCGGCGGGCCGGCGTTCGCCATGGACACCAACGACAGCGCCAGCGTGACCAGGCCGCCGACGGCCCAGAGCGCGACCACCACCCTCGAGGACCTCGGAAGACTCACTTAATTCTCTGCTCCGCCCTCACTCGGGTTGTCATTCCAGATCAGTTCCAGGTCGAGCCGTTCCAGTGGGACCCGTTCCAGGTCGAGCCGTTCCAGGTCGAGCCGTTCCACGTCGAGCCGTTCCAGGTCGAGCCGTTCCAGGTCGAGCCGTTCCAGGCCGAGCCGTTCCAGGTCGAGCCGTTCCAGGTCGAGCCGTTCCAATGGCTGCCGTTCCAGGTCGAGCCGTTCCAATGGGAGCCGTTCCAGTGGGAGCCGGTCCAGTTGTCGGAGTTCCACGACGACATGGCCCCCGCTGCCTCGAGGTCGACCGTCTGTCCGAGCTGCGTGAGGACCGTGGGCACGGGCTGGTTCAGCGTCATCGGCACCGAGCTCACGGCGGCGGCGGCGTTCAGGATTCCCTGTCCATCGACGAACGGGTTCCCCACGGGGCCTTGCACCGTCGTCCCGAGCAACGTCCCCTTGACGGTGTTCGGCGTGTAGGACGGGTCGGCGGAAAGCAGGAGGGCCGCGGCACCGCTCGTGATGGCGGCGCTGAACGAGGTTCCGGACCCGACGAAGTTGGTGCTGCCCACGCGGGCCGACGGGTTCTGTGCGTCGATGGTCGAGCCGGGGTCGCGGAGGCTCACCACGGAGCGACCGGACGTGACGAGATCCGGCTTGAACCAGCCGTCGGGGTTGGTCGGGCCGACGCTGCTGAACGTCGTCATCGTGTCGTTCGACGGATTGGACTTCCCACCGTCGTCAACGGCGCCGACCGTGATGACCAGCGGGTCGTCTCCTGGCGACAGGATGGTCCCGTTGCCCGGGCCCGAGTTGCCGGCCGAGGTGACGACCGTGATCCCCGACTGCCACGCCTTCTCGACCGCCTGGTCGAGCGGGTCGACGACGGTCGACTCGATGGGTACGTAGCCGAGTGACATGTTCCGGACGCGGATGTTGTCGGCACTCTGATTGGTGATCGCCCATCCGACGCCGGTGATGACAGTGGCCAGGTCGGTCTGGCCACTCGCACCGGCCACCTTGACCGCCACCAGGCCGGCACCGGGAGCCTCGCCTGAATAGGCACCGTCGGAAGATGTCCCGTTGCCTGCGATCAACCCGGCGACGAAGGTGCCGTGGCCGTAACTGTCCTGCCAGGGATTGTTGCCGCCCGACAGGTCGACGCCGTCGACCATCCGGCCGGCGAAGTCGGGCAGCGCCTGGATACCGGTGTCCAGAACGGCCACGTTGACCCCGACTCCGGTGATCCCGTCCGCCCACAGGTGGGCGGCACCGCTCTGCTGGGCGAAGGCATCAGAAGGAGCGTGTCCAGACGAGCCGACGGACCCCTGCACGCTCACGGTGATGTCCGGAGTGACGACGATGCCGGGCATGGCTTCGAGGAGCGTGACCTCCGACGAGTTCAGCTGTGCCGTGGCAGCGCTCACGAACGAGAGCGAGCTCCCGGCTGACGCACCGACGCTATTCAGCGCACCGAGGACCGTACCGAGCGTTCCGGTTGGTGCCGAGACGATGTACTCGGCCGAGCTCCCGCCCAATAGCCCTGCCTGAGCTGGTGCCGGCAGCGCAATGACCACAGCG
>JANWJC010000045.1 GCA_025449595.1 Acidobacteriota bacterium
CTCAAGGTGTACGCGGTCGACTCCCACGACGCCAGCACCTGGTCCGACCCGACGATCTCCCTGGAGGAGCGGGCCCGCCGGCACGAGGGCTATCACGCGTGGATCACCGACGAGGTGGCGCCCAGCATCCACCGTGACTGTGGCGGCCCCCTCGCGATCGCGACCGCTGGAGCCAGCCTGGGGGCCTACCACGCCGTCAATGTCGCGCTGCGTCGCGCCGACCTGTTCCCGTACGCGCTCGGGATGTCCGGCAACTACGACCCGGCGGCGTGGCAGGGCTGGGGTGAACAAGGTGACGCGCTGTACTTCAACAGCCCGCTGCGTTATCTGGAGCACATGCACGGCGACCATCTCGAGTGGTTGCGCCACACAGTCTTCGTGCAGCTGTGCGTCGGGCGCGGCTCGTGGGAGGTGCACCCGACGCAGGCTCTGCCCTCGACGCTCCACCTCGGCGAGTTGTTGCGCGCCAAGGACATTCCAAGCTCCGTGGACGTCTGGGGTGAGGACACCCCGCACGACTGGCCGTCCTGGGCCCGGATGGCGGCGCTGCACCTGGGTTCGCTGCAGTGAGCTTACGGAGAGGATGAGCCATGGACACCGCGACGAGGTCCCACCTGGTAGGGCTGCTGCTGGGGACGGAGAACGACTGGCCGGTGGCGTTGGAATCGCTCGTGCGCGCCCTCGGCCCGGTGACCGACGGACACGGCATCGAGCACCGCATGGACACCGAACGCGTCACGATCGAGCCGTTCTCACTTCGCGACAAGCCACGGCACGCCCTGGTGATCGACCGGCTCGCGTACTGGTACTACGTGCCCCGGGAGTGGCTGAAGAAGATCTCGCTCATGGATGACGTATACCTGCTCAACAGCCCATTCACGTTCCAGGCCATGGAGAAGCACTCGGCCTACTGCGCCATGATGCGACTCGGGCTGAAGATCCCCGAGACCGTCCTGGTCCCGTACAAGAACCCTGTCGACAACTCCCGGTGGGCCTATACAGCCGAGAAGTACAACCGTCCGTTCGACCTCGAGCAGATCGCGGCGGACCTGGGCTACCCGCTCTACATGAAACCGTTCGACGGCGGCGGATGGCGTGGCGTGTCACGGATCGACGGACCCGAGACGCTGCGGCGGGCGTACGACGAGTCCGGCGAGATGCTCATGCACCTGCAGCAGTCCAAGGTGCACGACGTCTTCGCCCGGTCCCTGTCGATCGGGCCGGAGACGATGGTCATGCGGTTCCAGCCCGACAACCCCCAGCACGACCGGTACGCCGTGGACCACTCCTTCCTCTCCGCTCAGTCCGGTGAGGAGTGTGTGACCATCAACCGGCTGGTGAACGCATTCTTCCGCTGGGAGTTCAACTCCTGCGAGATGCTCGTCGCCTTCGGCAAGGACGGCGGGCGTGACGAGGTCTACCCCATCGACTACGCGAACGCGTGCCCGGACATCGCGATCACCTCGTTGCACTACTACTTCCCGTGGGCCATCAAGGCACTCGTGTCTTGGTCCACGTACTGCCTGGTGACCGAACGGCACCGCCAGCTCGACGTCGACACCTCTGCGTACTTCGCGATCGCCGACCGGGACGACCTCGACTACGACGAGAAGCTCGCGGCCTACCGGCGCCTCGCTGACGAGTACCTGGAGACGGAGCGCTACACCGACTGGCGGGACTCGCGGCTGCGCAACTTCGACCAGATCGCGCTCGAGTGGTTCTCAGGGCCGGAGCTCGACCGAGTCATCGTGGACACCGTGAGGAGCACGTTCCCGGCCCACGAGCACGACCAGTTCATCGAGCACTACCGCGGACTGCTGGGGCTCTGGTGCTCCGACGAGGCCGAGCGGATCGACGTGCACCGCGAGACGGAGAACGGAAGCTGAGTCGTGAGTCAGCACCGTTGACGGCCTCCCCCGCCAGGTGGGAAAGTCACCCGCAGACGGGGTCCTGATCCTTCCGTGAGGGTCAGCGGCACTGCGATGACCCAGCCCCTTCCGGAAGGCAGTTCCCGCATGACCTCAGCGACCGAGCAGCACGCGGCGCCATTCGCTGCGCTGTCCACGCAGCTGACAGGTGGCTTGTTCACACCGACGCACCCCGAGTGGGACCGCGCCCGAACCGGGTGGAACGTCGCTGTCGACCAGCGCCCAGCGGCAGTGGCCGAGGTCGCTGACGTGGCCGATGTCGTTGCGGTGGTGCGGTTCGCCGGCCAGAACGGGCTGTACGTGGCGGCACAGGGAACTGGCCACCAGGCAGCAACTCTCGGCCCGCGACTTGCGGACACGATCTTGATCCGTACCCATCGGATGCGTGGGCTGCGCATCGATGCCGAGGCGCGTACGGCCCGGGCCGAGGCCGGCGTGCTGTGGGGCGAGCTGTCGGCCGCCGCCGGCGAGCACCAGCTGCTGGGTCTTGCCGGCTCCGCCGCCGATGTCGGCGTCGTCGGATACACCCTCGGTGGCGGCCTGAGCTGGTTGGCCCGTAAGCACGGGCTCGCCGCCAACGCCGTGGTTGCGGCGGAGGTCGTGACGGCCGCCGGCGAGGTCCTGCGCGTCGACGACAGCGAGCAGCCCGAGCTGCTCTGGGCACTGCGCGGTGGCGGGGGGAGCGTCGCCGTCGTCACGGCCCTGGAGTTCCGCCTGTTCGAGCAGCCCACCGTCGTCGCCGGCGCCCTGTTCTGGCCGCTGGACAGGGCGGCCGATGTCGTGCCGGTGTGGGAGCGGTGGACCCGGGACCTGCCCGATGACGTCACGGCGTGCATCCGCCTGCTGCAGTTCCCCCCGCTGCCGGACATCCCCGAACCCATGCGCGGCAACTCTTTCGTGGTCGTCGAGGTGGTCCACGCCGGTGACGAGGCTGACGCCCAGGCGATCGTGGCACCGCTTCGTGCGCTCGGACCTGCCATGGACACGATCGCGACGATCCCGGCGCCCGCCCTCGCCCACCTTCACATGGACCCCCCAGGTCCGGTCCCAGGGGTGGGGGACGGGTTCGTGCTCGACGACCTGCCGGCCGCTGCCCAGATGGCCCTGTTGTCCACGGCCGGTCCGGGGTCGGGGTCACCGCTGCTCTCCGTGGAGCTGCGCACGCTGGGGGGTGCCCTGAGTCGACCGGCGCCCGGCGGCGGTGCGATGAGCTCGGTTCCCGGCCGGTTCCTGTTCTACTCGGTGGGGATCGCGCCCGACCCGGCCAGCCAGGGCGCTGTCCTGGCACACATCGAGCTGGTCCGGGAGTCGCTCTCAGCGTGGGCGAACCCCCATAGCTGCATGGGCTTCACCGAGCATGCGGTCGACCCCAGCACGTTCTTCGCGGACACCGACCTCGCGCGGCTGCGGGCAGCCAAGGCAGCGTACGACCCGCACGGGAGAATCCGCACCGGCCATCTCGTGACCGTGCTGGACTGAGGCGCTCCTCCCGCCTCGGCGGAGCTCGGCGCGTCAGCGCGGCGCCATGCGCAGCGCGCCGTCCATCCGGATGACCTCACCGTTGAGGTAGTCGTGGTCGATGATCGCGAGTGCGAGCTGCGCGTACTCATCCGGGCGGGCAAGCCGTTGTGGGAACGGGATACCGGCCGCCAGGGCAGCGCGGAACTCCTCGGACACCGTCGCCAGCATCGGGGTGTCGACGATGCCCGGCGCGATCGTGCACACCCGGATGCCGTGCTGCGCCAGATCGCGCGCCGCCGGCAGGGTCAGCCCGACGATGCCCGCCTTCGACGAGGCGTACGCGGCCTGCCCGATCTGGCCGTCGTACGCCGCGATCGACGCGGTGTTGATCACGACGCCACGCTGACCGTTCTCGTCCGCGGTCGTGGCGGATATCGCTTCAGCCGCAAGCGCCAGCACGGTGAACGTCCCGACCAGGTTCACCTGGACGACCTTGGCGTAGAGGGCAAGGTCGTGCACACCGGTGCGACCCAGGATCCGCGCCGCCGGGCCGATCCCGGCACAGTTGACCACGACTCGCAGCCGGACCCCCGCGGACGACGCTGTGGCGACAGCAGCACGGACCTGCTCGGGGTCCGTGACGTCGGCCGCGACCAGCTCGACGGCTTCGACGGGCACAGCGCCCTCAACGGCAGCCGGCAGATCGACGGCGAAGACCTTGGCCCCACGACCGGCCAGGGCTGCTGCCGTCGCGGCGCCCAGACCTGATGCGCCGCCGGTGACTATCGCAGCGGTGTCCGCGAGCAGCATCAGCGCGCTCCCTTGCCGATGGGCCTGTCCGAGACCACTCCGGCTCGGGTGATGTTCAACGTCGTGCCCTCGACGGCCATGACCAGCGGCACCGGGGACTGCGCCTCGGCGATCATCTCGTCGAGGGCGTCATCGGTCCGGGCCGGGCCATGGTGGAAGAGCACGAGCGTGCTGGCCCCCGCTCCGACCGCCAGCTTGATGGCGTCCTCGACGGTGCAGTGACCATAGTCGTCGGCCATCGGTCGCTCAGCCTCCAGGAACTGCGCGTCATGGACCAGGACGTCGACGCCAGACATGAGATCGAGCGTGTCGGCGGTGATCCCTTGAGTGGGGGAATGGTCCGGCAGGTACGCGACCGAGGATGAGCCGTCGTCGATCCGGTATCCCAACGTACAGCCGCCCTTGTGCGTGACCTGCGTGGCACGTACCGCGAATCGACCGATCTGTGTCTTCCCGACCGATACTCCGCGAAAGGACCAGTCACCACGCAACCCCTCCGGCGAGATGGGGAAGACGGGTGGTGACATCAACCGCGCCAGCAGGTCACGGGCCGACATGTCGTCCTGCAGCGGCACGTAGAGATCGACCTTCGCATCCTCGCGATCACCCGCGACGAAGAACGGCAGCCCCTGGCAGTGGTCCCAGTGCAGGTGGCTGAGCAGGATCGAGCCCCGGTACGGCTCACCCTGCAACAGCGCGGAGAGGTTGCGCAGTCCGGTGCCGGCGTCCAGCACCAGCGACGGGCTCTGGTCACCGTCGGCGGTGACCGCGATCGCGGACGTGTGACCGCCGTAGCGGACGTAGGCCGCGCCCGGCGCAGGGGTCGAACCGCGAACACCGAGCATCGTCAGCTGCACGCGACATCCACCTTCCTCGTTGCACTGCGTGGGTCGATGGCCGACAGAACGTTAGCAGTGAGGTGCTTCCGTGGGTTCCCCACCGAGATAATGGCCTGTGGCATGAGGATTTGCGGCCGAAGTGGGTTGACTGGCGGTTCAGCGTGCTGGACATTGTGATCGACGAGTGAGCCCAGCGGGCCGTCGACGCATCTGACGTTCGAAAGGTACGTGCCATCATGCCCAGCCATCCCTCCATCCGACTCGACCGTGGCAACCGTCGACGTCTAGTCGCAGCGGTGGCCACGTCGGGCCTCGTCCTGGCGGGCCTGGTCATCGGCGCCCCGACCGCGTCGGCGGGTCTGCTGCAACCGGTGACCGCGACCGCCACGGTCGCCGGAGGTCAGGCGTACACGTCCACGACGACGCAGGTGTCCTTCACCATCACGAACCGGTCGACGAGCAACGCCGCACTGGCGGCCTTCAGCCTGGTGGTGCCCCCCGGGGTCGGAAAGGTCACGCCATCGGGAGTCACCAGCTCGCGGGGTGTCTGGCGGGAGTCCGTCGCGGCCTGCGGCTTCGTGCCGAACTGCTCCTCGCTGCTGCTCGTCTACACCACCCTCCCGCTGAGCGCTTCCGTCGTCTACTCCGGCCAGTCGGTCACATCGACCATCTCGTTCACCGCCCCCAGCTCCCCCACAAGATTGACGTTCAAGCTGATCGGCATCGGCGGCGGCGTCTTCATGACGAACGACGCCCCGACTGTGACGGTGGTTCCGGCCCATCCGGCCGCATTCACAGTGTCCGCTCCATCGGGCGCTCAGGCCGGCACCCCTACCACTGTCACCGTGACAGCCGTCGATTCCTCGAGCACGGCCATCCCTTATGCCGGTGGGCCGGTCCTGGTATCGCTCGGGACGGCTGACTCGCTCGCCAACATCGGAAGCCGCAGCTTCTCCGGAGGATCGCCTGTCAGTCTCACCCTGCCGCCGTCCACCACAGGTTCGTACACGCTGCCGGCGACATTCTTCAAGGCGGTCGGCGCACAGTCGGTCACGGTCACCGAGGACGCGGCGACGCCGGCAACCGGGACCAGCCCGACCTTCGCCGTGGCACCTGGCCCGGCGACGCAGATCGTCTTCGACTCGATCACCGACGACTCCACGCCGCCGCTGCCTTCCCCCGCCATGAACAAGTCGTTCCACGCGGCGTTCCACCTGCTCGACGCGTACGGCAACGTCGCGCCCTCACCCGGCTTGGTCACCCTGAGTGCGCCTGCGGGATTCTCGCTGTCCTCGACGCCAGTCACGGCTGCCAGCGGGACCGGCAGCATCGCCGGTACGTTCACCGCCGGGACGATCGGGCCCGTAGTGCTCACACTGACAGCGGACGGGGTTCCGACCCCGGCCACCATCTCGACGACGCTCTTGGCCGCAGGTGCCTCGGCGTCCCTCACCCCCAACATCGCCGCGTCGCTGACCGCTGGCGGCGCTAGCAGCGACCTGGTCCAGGGAGCGAACGGCGACGTCACACTCACGGCAGGGGCGTGCACCACCTCGGTGGCATCGTGCCTCAGCGGGGTGCAGGTCGAGCTGGACGGCAACTTCAAGGGCGCCGACGGACAGCCGTTGTACTCGGACGCCGCCCCGGCGCAGGTGTCCTGGACCTGCGCGACCGCCTGTCCGCACCAGGACGAGACGCGCGGGAACTACCTGTGGAACTACAACTGCCTCTGGTCCTCGTGCATGGGCCACGGTTCGCTGTTCGGGGAGCGTGAGGTCGAGGAGGACTTCAACGACTTCCCGGTCTACGTGTCGATCAACAAGGATGGCGCCGACACCCCCTTCGCCGTCGCGCCGCGGTGCGTGCCGCTGCCGGCCTGGAACGCGAGCCCCTCCCAGCGCGCTGCCTTGCTGCACGAGACCGGAACGATTGTGAACCCGGTCGCGCAGACGGCCGGGTTCTGCGTCGACGTCAACGCGATCACGCGAGCCGACAACTCCTACACCGGCGCGTTGACGATCCCAGTGCTGTTCGTCGAGGACATGAAGATGCGCTATTGACAAGGGTGCTGTGATCTCGGTGCCGATCACACCGGTTCGGGGTAGCGGTCGTTTCCGACGAAGCCCAGTGCCGTCAAGGCCTGCTTGCTCTGAGCAGTGAGATCGGCTGCGCCGGGCCAGTCCCCGGCCGCGACGGCCACCGCTGCGAGCTCGGCCAGCACGAACCCGAGCTCGACCCCGCCGTCGGCCTGACAGTTGGCCAGGGCCTGACCCAGCACCGCGCCGGCGACGGTGAGGTCTCCGCACTCGCGCAGCGCCCCACCGTGGATGCGCTGCAGGGTCGGGAGCAGGTACCCGGCATCGAGTGACTGCGCCGCTCGCACCGCTCGGTCCGCGAGCCGAGCGGCGGCGGCTGCGTCGCCCGAGTGCAGCAACGCTTCGGCGATCGCGCCATCGGTCTCGACGACCTCGGACGCAAGGCCCATCTCCTCCATCGTCGCGCGGGCCGCGGTGAGCAACTCCTGGCCCTCCTCGCCGCGTCCCGACACCGAGAGCGCCAGACCGAGCACCCGCAACGTGCTCGCGGCGAACTCCGCGGCACCGAGCCCCCGTAGCACCGGCAGCAGCTCGCGCCACGCGGTCTCGGCCGCGTCGACCCGACCCTGCCGCAGCAACCCGTCGGCGATGTTGTAGCGAGTCAGCGCGGCACCCAGGGTGTCCCCGGCGACGACCGCGACCTCCTCCGCCCGGCTCAGCATCTCCAGGGACTCCACGCCACGGCCCTCGATCCACGCGAGGACGGCGAGGTTGTTCAGTGCGCGGGACTGTCCCGCACGGTCCCCGAGCTCCTCGTACAGCGCGAGCGCGAGCTGTCCGTACGGGCGGTCCTGCGGCTGTCTCAGCAGAGAGTACGACCCGTGCAGGACCTGCAGCGCCTCGGCGAGGGCTGCCTTGTCATCGGCTGCTGTGGCGTCGGACTCGGCGAGCCGGGCCCAGGCGATCGCATCCCGGTGACGGCCCTGGGTCTCGCGAGCCACTGCTGCTGCCCGTTCGAGTCTGCTTCGTACGGCGAGTGCCTGTGGTCCCTCCGTCCCCTGCAGCAGGCGCAGTCCGCGTCGTGCCGTGCGAAACGACTGGGGCAGCCGGCCTAGGCCGTGCTCCGCCTCGGCCTGCCGGCGCCACAGGTCCGCGGACCACACCACGTCGTCGCTGATCCTCACGCGGGCGTCGCGGAACGCGGTCCACGCCTTGCGGAAGTCCCCGACCCGCACGTACGACTCGCCGAGACCTTGCAGCACCTCGGCGACCTCACGATCGGTGACCTCCGGCAGGGCCCGCGCCGCGGCGACGGCGCGGGCGTAGAGCACCGTCGCCTCGACGTACACGTACTTGGCTCGCGCACGGTCGGCGGCGACCCGCGAGTAGTGCCAAGCCTTCTGGGGCGTCGCCGAGTGGAAGAAGTGCAACGACAGCAGCTCCGACACGTCATCCGGGTCGGCCGCCTCGGCCTCGATCGCTTCGCCGACCTGTCCGTGCAGCTGGCGCCGTCGCTGGTACGGCAGGCCCTGGTAGGCCGCGTCCCGGATCAGTGCATGGGCGAATTGGAAGCGCCCCGGACCGTCGGGATGGACGAAGTAGGACAGTCGTGTCAGCGCGTTCTCACCCGTCGGCCGCAGCTGCTCGGTCAGCAGTGCCCGGAGCCGGTCCTCGTGGAAGGTCACACCCAGCACGGATGCGTAGCGCAGCACGGTGCGCTCCTGCGGCGGGAGCCGGTCGATCTGGCTCGTGATCAGATCCTCGACGGTGTCCGGGAGGGCGTCGAGCGGCGACCCGCTGCGAGCCGCAAGCACCAGGCCGCGCAGGAACAGCGGGTTGCCCCCCGCCCGTTGCACGAGCGCTGTCATCTCGTGCGGCGGAAGCGGGTCCGCCACCGTCGAGTCCGCCACGAGCGCCAACGCGTCGGCGGCAGCGAGCGCGCCAGGACGGACGCTGGTGATCGTGCCGAGCATCTCCGGGCGCAGGCCGCCGCCGGTGTCGCGGCGCGTCAGCAGCACCAGCCACGGACGGTCCTGCAGGTCCGCCGCGAGCCGGGCCACCAGGTCGGCGGATGCGTCATCCATCAGGTGGGTGTCATCGAACACGAACAGCGTGGGCGTGCGAAGGGCGGCGGCGAGGAACTCGACGACGACCTCCTCCCGCTTGCCCTTCTGGAACCTCGCGTCGAGGGATGCGGTCTGCGTGGTGGCAGCCATCTCGACGTCCAGCGCCGTGGCCACCAGCGGCAACCAGGCGACGAGCTCGGGGGCGTCCTGCTCCGCGCGGGTCCGTAGGGCATCCAGGACGGTCTGCTCCGGGCTCTGCGCCGGCAGGCCGAGCACGCCGAGCAACAACGACCGGAACGGGAAGTACGCCGTCGAGGTCTCGTACTCGTCGCAGGTGGCGAGCAGCGTCCTGATGGCACCGGCGCCCTCGCGCAGCTCGGCGACGAGGCGGGATTTCCCGATCCCCGGCTCCCCCACGATCTGCACCACCTGGCCCCGACCTTCGACGGCGGCGGCAAGCGCGTTACGGAGCATGGTCATCTCGGCTTCCCGACCGACGAGCGGGACCCGTCCGGTCGGGTCGCTGCGTTCTCCCTGCTGCGGGCCGATGCTCAGCGCCTGCACCGGATGTGCTTTGCCCTTGACCAGGAACGGCGGCAACAGGTCCGTCTCGAAGATGGTCCGGGAGCGTTCCACGACGGCGCTGGTGGCCAGCAGCTGTCCGGGGCGCGCCTTGGCCATCACCCGCGCGGCAAGGTTGACCGCGTCACCCTTCACAGAGAAGGTCCGGCGGAACTGTGGGCCGAAGTCGCCGGCGAATACCGGACCGCAGTTGAGCCCGATCCGCAACGAGAGCACCCCGATGCGGTCCAACACCATCCGCGCCGCGCGCAGCAGCCGCTCCTCGTTGTGGTCGCTGCTGCGTGGCGCCCCGGCGGTCAGCATGATCTTCCCGCCGTCGCGGTCGATGTCGGTCTCGAAGAACGTGACGTCGTGATGCGCTGCGGCGTCCTGCACGTTGCGGATCACCTCGTCGAGCGCCGCGGCCAGCATGTCCGGGCCCTGCTGCTCCAGGACGGCGTCGGTGCCGGAGAACTGCACGAACCCCACGGCGATCTGCCGATGCTCCGCCTCACCGGGGGAGGCGAGCAGCTGCGCGCGGATCGGCGGCGGGATCGTCCCCGCGATGTCCAGGCCCAGGGCCGAGGCACGACTGCGGATGGGCTCCTCACCACCGAGAGGCGCGGCCCTGAGCAGGAACGCGCCTTGTCGGGCACCGCCCACCGCCGAGGGATCGAGCAGGGCAGCGGTCTGGGCGCTCAGCGCGATCTCGCCGGCCTTCGCGAGCCCCTCGACCTCGGCGGTGCACGTCGCCGCCGGGCCGCTGACGAGAAGCTCGCGATGGATCGTCGGGTCGCCGACGAGGAAGAAGTGGAACACCCCGCTGTGGATTCCGACGGACATGCGCAGCGTGAGGCGACCGGCCGTGGTCGAGAGGTCCCCCACCTCGCGCATGCGGGCCCGCATCCGGTGAGCGGCACGGGTGGCCCGGACCGCGTGGCCGTCCCCGACGAAGAGCAGGAGAACCGCGTCACCGCCCCACTTCACGAGGCCGGCCCCGTCCTCGTACGCCACCTCCAGCAGGCTCGCGAACGTGGCGTTGAGAAGGTCGCTCATCTCCTCCGCACCGACGTTGCCGTGGCGGGCCAGCCGTTCGGTGAGCCGGGTGAAGCCGGAGATGTCGACGAAGGCGAGGGTTCCGACGACCTCCTTGACGAGGTCATCAGGCGTGTGACGGAGCCAGTCGACAGTCAGTCGCGGGACGTACGGCAGCAGCCGCTCATGGTCGGCGACGGGTGCATGCACCGTCACCACGACCTCCTGAGGATTTCGCGGCAGTCTAACGATGACCGGCTGCGGCGTAGGCTGCGCAGCAACGGACGGGCTCGGACGAGGGCCGCAGCGAGGGTCGACAACACCTCGAACACACTGTGGCAAGGAGGATCTGTTGCTGGACATCGAGGTCATGGGACCGTTCACCGAGAGCCTCGGCATCCGGTTCGACACGGCCGACGGCGACGAGGTGACGGCACACTGGGACGTGACCGCCGCGATGCACCAGCCGCACGGGATCCTGCACGGCGGGATCCACTGCAGCGTCGTGGAGACCCTCGCCAGCGTCGGCGCCGGCCTGTGGTTCGGCGAACGCGGGCGGGTCGTCGGGGTGTCCAACACGACGGACTTCTTCCGGGCGGTGTCCTCCGGGCGGATGTCCTCGCGTGCCCTACCTGTTCATCGCGGCCGCTCCCAGCAGGTCTGGATCGTCGAGACGACCGACGACCAGGACCGCCTCATCGCGCGCGGACAGGTACGGCTGCAGAACCTCACCGGCTGATCCAACTCGGATCAGGGCCGTGACAGCAGCATCGCGGCGCCCTGACCGACCCCGACGCACATCGTCGCGACGGCATGGTCCAGCCCCTCGTCGGACATGGTGATGGCTGCCGCGAGGACCAGCCGGGCACCGCTCATCCCCAGCGGGTGCCCCAGCGCGATGGCGCCGCCGTGCGGGTTGACGTGGGCGGCGTCGTCGGCGAGGCCAAGACCACGAAGGACCGCCAGGGACTGAGAGGCGAAGGCCTCGTTGAGCTCGATGGTCCCCACGTCCTCGAGCTCGACACCGGTTCTGCGCATCAGCCGCTGCACCGCCGGGATCGGGCCGATTCCCATGACACGCGGTTCGACACCCACGTTGACCGTCGACACGATGCGCGCCAACGGCACCAGGCCATATCGCTCCAGAGCTGCGCCGGAAACCACGAACAGCGCGGCGGCGCCGTCGTTGACGCCGGAGGAGTTGCCGGCGGTGACCGAGCCACCGGGAATCAGCGGTCGCAACCGGGACAACGCCTCGGCTGTGGTCTGCCGAGGGTGCTCGTCGCGCGCCACGATCGTCGGGTCGCCCTTGCGCTGCGGCACAGGCACTGCCACGATCTCGCGGGCCAGCCGGCCGGAGTCCTGCGCGGCCGCTGCCCGCGCCTGGGAGCGCACCGCGAAGGCGTCCTGGTCCTCGCGGCTCACCCCGAGCTCGTCGGCGACGTTCTGCGCAGTCTGCGGCATCGAGTCGGTGCCGTACCGCTGCTCCATCACCGGGTTGACGAAGCGCCAGCCGATCGTCGTGTCGTGGATCTGCGCGGTGCGGGCGTACGCGGCCTGCGCCTTGGGCTGTACGAACGGGGCGCGGCTCATGCTCTCCACACCGCCCGCGACGAACACGTCGCCGTCGCCGGCGATGATCGCGCGGGCCGCGTACGCCACCGCGTCCAGCCCCGAGGCGCAGAGCCGGTTGATCGTGGTGCCTGGCACCTGCACCGGCAGCCCGGCAAGCAGGGACGCCATGCGCGCCACGTTGCGGTTGTCCTCGCCCGCCTGGTTGGCGCAGCCGAGCACCACGTCGTCGACGTCCGCCGGTTCGACGGAGCCCACCTTGGCCATCAGCTCACGGACGACGTGCGCCGCCAGGTCGTC
>JANWJC010000046.1 GCA_025449595.1 Acidobacteriota bacterium
ACGCGCCGAGCAGGTCCGCAACGGTGGTCGATCCACCATCGCGAAGGGGCACCACCGTCCCGTCATCCAGCGGGGCCGCCGCGGCCAGCGCGTCGTGGGCACAGATCGCCAGCAGGTCGCCGGCTGCGGCGGCAGCCACCTGGGGTACGTCCCGCCAGGTCGGTGCCACCGGCTGCTCCAGGGCCGCTGCCGCGTCGGCCAGTCGCTGGGTGAGCACACGCGCGGCCTCGACCCGTGTCGCCTCCGGCTGGTACGGCGCCTGCATCCGCGTCAGTGCCAGGTGGCGAAGCCGGTCGACCAGGCGCTCGGTCTGCTCGGCCGCGTCCTGGCGGGGGTCGCTCACCCGGTCACGCTAGCCGCCGCGGAAATCATCTCGGCCGGGTCCTGGCGTGGGTCGCTCACCGATCACGCCGGCTGCCCGGAAATCATCGCCGAAGCCCTGCCAATGCTCGGGCAAGCCGGGATACCGTGGGGCACGGTCCCCGTACGAAGGAGAAGCATCCATGCTCCGTCACTCCGAAGAGACCCACCAGCAGCTGGTCGAACGCCTCCCCGCCGCCACCGGCCGAGACCTCAAGGAGTGGCTGCGAGACCTGCAGGACGGGCCGGCGTTGTCCCGGTTCGACGAGAAGGTCACCTGGCTGCAGGACGAGCATGGCCTCTCGCACGGTTTCGCCACCGCCATCGTGCACGAGTCCGACCTCGCCCGAGCCCAACGCAACCTCGGCTAGCTGGACGGGCGCCCCGGCCCAGTGGGGTGCCGTCCCCCGCGGCTAGCGGTTGCTCGAGATGATGGCCAGCAGGCGCAGGATCTCCAGGTACAGCCAGATCAACGTGGCGAGCAGGCCGAACGCCATCCGCCAGGACTCCCGCTCCGGCACGCCGTAGCGGACCGCCTGTGCGATCGACTCGAAGTCCAGGCACAGGCTGAAGGCCGCCAGTGCCACCCCCACCAGGCACAGCACGATGCCGAGCGGGCCGGCACCGTAGAAGCCCCAGCCACCGCCGAACCCGAACAGCGCGGACACCAGCGAGAGCACCGCGATGACGAGGTACGACCCGATCGCGACCATCATCATCTTCGTGAACGTGCCGTTCACCTTGATGATCTTGCTGGTGTAGAGCGCCAGCATGACGCCGAACGCGACGAGCGTGCCGATCACCGCCTGCAGCGCCAGGTTCTGCTGCAGGCCCTTCTCCACCGCGAAGTACGTGTTGAACCAGTTCGAGATCGCGCCGAGGAAGACGCCCTGGACGAGGGCGTACGCCAGCACCAGCGGCGGGCTGACCCGCTTCTTGAACGCGTTGGCCAGGCCCAGCCCGAAACCGACGAGCATCGCGACAAGGAACAGCCACGGTGCGCTGAACGCCGTCTGCCAGCCGACGACAGCCCCGGCCAGCAGGAAGACGAAGCAGATCCCGGTCTTGACGATGACGTCGTTCAACGTCATCGCGACCTCGCCGCCGCGCACGGCGCCGGCATAGGGCCCGGACTTGTCGTACATCTCCTGCAGCTGCTCGGCGCTGGCGTTGCTCGGCGCTGCGGAACTGCTCGGGGCGCCGGAGCTGCTCGGGGCGGCGGTCACCGGAGCAGCCGGCGCGGCGCTGGCGGGCGAGCCGTGCGTCGCGGCGTCGTACGCGGCGCGACCCTCGGCGGCGAGTGCACCCTCGCCGGCTCCGGCGTCGGACTTGGCCTGCTCGGTCGCGTGGCGAAGCACGGGG
Organism: Acidobacteriota bacterium; assembly: GCA_025449595.1. Lineage (GTDB taxonomy): Bacteria > Actinomycetota > Actinomycetes > S36-B12 > CAIYMF01 > JAFIHG01. The sequence continues at coordinate 1,723 of JANWJC010000046.1, forward strand.
TTGCGGGACTGCATGGGGGGCATCCGGGGTCCTCCTGCATCGGGCACCCCGCGAGTCGGAGCGTCTGATACGGACAACCTAACCCGCCGCCGCACGAGCAACATCACTCGTACGGGTCAGCACCCGGTGACGATAGGTGCTCCCGAGAGGGCAGCATTCGAACCCCACTGCACGATCGGGCGCCGCTGCCCTCTCGTCCGACAATCTCAATCGGCTCGGCAACGCGAGCGAGCGCGCGCTGCTCTCGCCTCGATCGCTGGTGCCCCCGGCGGGGGTCGAACCCGCACTGACGCTGGTTTAAGCAGCGCGCCTCTGCCAGTTGGGCTACGGGGGCAGCAATGCGATCAGCAGCCTGCTGAAACTACCGCAGCGAGCGGGCTCATCCGGTGGTGCGCTGCGGTGGCGGGGCCGCGTCGGTGGTGCGCTGCGCGCCGACCGGGTGGTACGCCGCGCTGTTCGGACCGTGCATGGACCACAGGCTCGTCACGTCACGCTTGAACAAGAACGCCAGGCTCCAGTCAGTGATGACCTCCGCCTTGCGACGGGTCGTCGGCACCTTGCTCATGTGATAGGTCCGGTGGATGAACCAGGCAGGGAAGCCCTTGACCTTGACGCCCATCACCTGGGCGACTCCCTTGTAGAGGCCCAGCGACGCCACCGAGCCCGCGTTCTTGTGCCGGTAGTCATGCGGTGCCTGCCCGCGCAGCGCGGCCACGATGTTGTCCCCGAGCAGGCGGCCCTGTCGTACCGCGTGCTGCGCGGTCGGGGCGCAAAACCGTCCCGGGTCGGTCAGGTCGGGCACCGCGGCGCAGTCACCGGCACCCCAGGCATCGTCGCGACCCTCGACGGACATGTCCGCGCGGGCCTTCAGTCGACCGTTGTCGTCCAACGGCAGGTCGGTCGCCGCGAGCACCGGGTTCGGCTTCACCCCGGCCGTCCACACCACGGTGTCCGAGAGCATCCGGCGCCCGTCGGAGAGCTGCACGAAGCCGTCCACGCAGGACTCGAGCCGGGTGTTCACCAGCACTTCGATCCCACGCCCGCGCAGCTCCTCCAAGGTCCAGCGACCCATGTCCGCGCCGACCTCAGGCAGGATCCGATCGCTGGCCTCGACCATGACGAACCGCAGGTCCTCGGGGACCACGTGGTGCAGGTACCTCGTGGCGTACCGCGCCAGGTCCTCGACCTCGGCCATCGCCTCGACGCCAGCAAACCCGGCGCCGATGAAGACGAACGTGAGGTTGCGCTCCCGGACCGCAGGATCGCTCGCGCCCTCGGCGATGTCGAGGCACTCCAGGATCCGGTTGCGCAGGGCGATGGCCTCCTCCACGTTCTTGAAGCTCATGGCCCAGTCCGCCAGCCCCGGGATCGGTAGCCTCCGCGGCACCGAGCCGAGAGCCACGACCAGGACGTCGTAGTGCAGCGGGTACGCCTCCCCTGCCAGCGGCTGCAGGGTCGCGACCCGTCGCGCGTGGTCGATCCCGGTGACCCACGCGGTCACGATCTCGGTGGCACGCAACGTCTGGCGCAGGGGCACCACGGTGTGCCGGGGCTGGATCGAGCCGGCGCCGGCCTCGGGCAGGAACGGGTGATACGTCATGTACGAGTGCGGGTCCACGATCGTGACGTGCGCCTCGCCCGGCTGCAGCTTTCGCTGCAGCCGCAACGCCGTATAGAGGCCGACGAACCCACCTCCGACGATCAGGATCCGGGCAGGTGTCTGACTCATGCATCCAACCTAGCCCGCCGCGGTGAGGCGGTTCGAACGGTACTGGTGCCGGGCATCTCATGATCAGTAGGCGAATCGTGAGGTAGCTTCCAGTGCCGTCGTGCGTGGGACGCACGACATGGCCGTCTCGAACCTCACGAGATGCCTACTGATCATGAACAGCTCCGCCCTCCCCCGCCGAGCCGATCGGGCGGGGCGATCGGGCGGGGCGGATCAGGCGGGGCAGATCACGTTCGCGGCGACGTTGGCCTGGATGGCGTTCTGCGTCACCGGCACCACCGGCGGCTTGGTCGGCGCCACGTAGCCCGGTCCGACGATGACCTGCATCGTCGACCCGAGCCCGGTGACCGGCTGCAAGGTCGCGAACGGCAACGCCGCCGCCAGTGTCAGGATCGAGGAGCTGTAGACCGAGTCATAGCGGATCACCGTCTTGCTGACGGTTCGCTTCGCGCTCTGCGCCGGACCCGCGATGTTGAAGCCGAGGTGGCCCAGGGCTGCACTCGCGGTCTTTCCCAGACCCTTGGTCGACGTGCCGTTGAGAACCTGGACCGTGATCGAGCTCGCCGGGATCGTCGGGAGGGTGACCTTCCCGGCCGCTTCTGCGGTGATGGGCAGATCGGCGCGGATCTCGTCGAAAAGCTTGTGCGACCCGACCGGGTCCCAGGTGACGTATCCACTTCTGCTGGTGCCCGGAATGGTGTAGTCGGCACTCGCGATCGGAATTTTCGGAAACTCGATCTTGTCCAGGTTGATGCCCTGCAGCCGCCCCGCCAACGACAGGATCGTGTCCCGGTCCAGTCCGCTGTCGACCTTGGTGTTTGTCAGCGCCGCGCTGATGAAGTCGTTGAGCTTGAGGGGGTTGAGCAGGACGCCCAGGCCCAGCGCCTTGTGCAGCATCGAGGAGATGAACTGCTGCTGGCGGCGGATCCGGCCGAAGTCGTCGTCGACGTGCCGGGAGCGCACAAAGTTCAGGGCCATCGTGCCGGTAAGAACAGACCGGCCCGCCGGTAGGTTCAGGCTGGTGTATCTCGGGTCGTCCTTGAGCGGTGCCGACAGGCACACCGGGACACCGCCGACGGCGTTGACCATACCGAGGAACGCGGTGAAGCTGACCTCGACGTAGTGGTCGATGTGGATGTTCGTCGCCTTCTCGACGGTCTTGACCATGCACGTCCCGCCGCCCTCGCCGAACGCGGCGTTGATGCGGTCCTGGTGCGCGGGGTCGATCTTCCCGGTGCTGACGTCCACGCAGTCAGGGATCGTCACGAGGGAGTCCCGCGGCATGCCGACGACCGTGATGTGACTGGTGTCCTTGCCGATATGGATGATCATCATCGTGTCGGTGTTGAGGCCGTACTGCGCCTGCCCGAGGTGCAGGATCTCGGTCTGCTGGCGAGTGAGCCCGGCGCGACTGTCGCTGCCCACCAGCAAGATGTTCAGCGAGTCGCCGGCGCGGGGATCGACCGTCGGCACGTCCTTGGCGGCGATGCCGGAGAACACGTCGACGTGCTGGATCTGACCGATGTAGTGGTTGGTCGCCCACCACCCGAAGCTGCTGACGAGGAGCACCACGACAGCAGCCACGGACGCGGTGACGCGCAGCGCCCGGCCGGCCCCGCTCATCCTGGGATGACCGCCTCGATCGCGCGGACCAGGGCGACGTCGTCGGGCTCGGTCTTGGGCGCGAATCGACCCACGACATCGCCTTCTGGCGAGACCAGCCACTTCTCGAAGTTCCAGGTCACGTCACCGACCCGGCCCCGCTGGTCGGGTTGGCGCACCAGCTCGGCGAACAGTGGGTCCCTGTCCTCGCCGTTCACGTCGACCTTGTCGGTCATGGGGAAAGTGACTCCGTACGTCAACGAGCAGAACTGCTCGATCTGCTCGTTGGAGCCCGGCTCCTGGGCGCCGAACTGGTTGCAGGGCACTCCCAGCACCGTCAGGCCACGGTCGGCGTATCCCTCGGCCAGCGCCTCGAGCCCGGCGTACTGCGGCGTGAACCCGCACTTGCTCGCCACGTTCACCACGAGCACCGCGCGCCCGGCGAACTCACCGAACGTGGTGCGGCGTCCGTCCAGCATGACAAGTGGGACGTCGTGCAGGGTCATTGAGTTCCTTCAAGGTCCGAGGGGCGCGCGGCCCGGGTTCACATCGACCAGGCGATCCCGTCGAGGATGTCGTGTTCGGACACGACGACCTCGTCCAGCCCGGTCAGGTCAAGGATACGCCGCAAGATCAACGCGCCCGCCCCGATGACGTCCACCCGGCCGGGGTGCATCACCGCGATCGCGGCCCTCGTCGCCCGGTCCATGCCCAGCAGCCGGTCCGAGATGCTCCGGACGGTGTCGGCGCTGATCCGGGAGCCGTGGATCGCCTGCGGGTCGTACGCCTGCAGGCCCAGCGCGATCGCCGCGACAGTGGTCACCGAGCCGGCGAGCCCGATCAGCGTCGGCACCGTCCCGTCCGGCACGACCACGAGCCCGGAGCGCAGCGCCGCGTCGATGTCGGAGGTCGCGGCAGCGACCCGGCCCGGTGTCGGCGCGGCAGCCTGGTCAACGTCCTGGAAGTGGCGCTCGGTCATGCGTACGCACCCGATGTCGACGCTGCGTGCCGCCACCACGCCGATCGGCTCATCGAATCCGAGCACCAGCTCGGTCGAGCCGCCACCGATGTCGGCCACGAGGTATGGCTCCTGGACACCCATCAGTCCGCGCGTCGCACCGGTGAACGAGAGACGGGCTTCCTCCGCCCCACTGATCACCTCCGGCTCGACGCCGAGCCGGCGCACGACGCCGGCGACGAACTCGTCGCGATTCTGCGCGTCGCGGGACGCCGACGTGGCCACGAACCGCACGTCCTCGACCCCGTGCTCTCGAATCACATCGGCGTAGGTGTCGCAGGC
>JANWJC010000047.1 GCA_025449595.1 Acidobacteriota bacterium
CCTGCGAGCGGTTCCGACGGCAACCATCCTGCCTCATCATCCCGCCAAGTAAGGGGACCCTAAGTTGTGTCGTGTCTCACGGTCCCCGGCCCTGGGCGGCAGGTCTGCCGCGTCCATGCTGCCTCGCGGTGTCGTCCCGACCTGCCTCGGGAGACTGTTCGCTGCGTCACACTCATTGCGTCACAATGTCTTTTCGAGCTTCACACAAGGGACTTAGGTCCCCCTGGCCGGTGTCGTCGGGGCGGTCAGGTCGTGCGCTGGGCCCGGGCGGATGCGTACAGGCACACGGCTGCCGCCGTGGCCAGGTTCAGGCTCTCCGCATGGCCGTGGATCGGGACCCGGACGACCTCGTCGGCAAGCGCGGTGATGCTCGCCGGAAGACCCCACGCCTCGTTCCCGAACACCCATGCGGTGGGAGCCTGCAGGGAGCCGTCATCGATGAGCGCGTCGAGGTCGCGCTCGCCTGCTCCGTCGGCGGCGAGGACCCGGAATCCGTTGCTGTGCAATGCATCAACCAGCGCGGTGATGTCCGCACCGGTGGCGACGGGCAGGTGCCAGAGCGAGCCGGCCGTGGCGCGTACTGTCTTGGGGTTGTAGACGTCCACGCTGGCATCGGTGAGCACCACGGCGTCGGCGCCGGCCGCGTCGGCGGTGCGGATCACGGTGCCCGCGTTGCCGGGGTCCCGCACCTGGGCCAGGACTGCGATCAGTCGGGGCGAGCCGGTCAGCAGGTCGGGGTACGTGGTCCGCGGCAGGGAGCAGACCCCCACCATGCCCTGTGGGGTGACGGTCCCGGACAGCGCGGCGACCACCTCACCGGAGGCGCGGACGACCTCGGCACCCGATGCGACAGCGGCGTCGATGACGTCGCGGTGGCGGGTGGCGGCGTCAGCGGTGACGTACAGCTCGAGCAGCGCGCCGCTCACTGCGGCAGCCTCGCGGCACGCCTGCGGCCCCTCGGCAAGGAACCGTCCCTCGCGCTCGCGGAACGCGCGCTTGGTGAGGCGTACCACCGCCTTCACGCGGGGCGCCCGCACACTCGTCAGCTCGGTGACCACGCGGGCGTACCCCGTTCTGTGTCGGGCACCCGGGGACGAGCCGCTGAGCTCGACACGTCGCGTCGTCGGTGCGCAGGTGCGTCAGCGCGTCCGGCCCATGACGGGGTCGCGACGCGGTGTGTCAGGCTGCGGAGACCGGTGCGTTGACGTCAGCCGGCAGCGCCTTCGCGGCCGTCTGCACGAGCACTGCGAAGGCGGCCGGGTCGTTGACCGCCAGCTCGGCGAGCATGCGACGGTCGACGGCGACGTCGGCTGCCTTAAGGCCCTGGATGAACCGGTTGTACGTCATGCCGTTCGCCCGGGCGCCGGCGTTGATGCGCTGGATCCAGAGCTGGCGGAAGTCGCCCTTGCGCTTGCGCCGGTCGTTGAAGGAGTACGTCATCGAATGGATGACCTGCTCCTTGGCCTTGCGGTACAGCCGTGAGCGCTGTCCGCGGTAACCGCTGGCCTGCTCGAGGATCTCGCGACGCTTCTTGTGGGCGTTGACCGCCCGCTTCACCCGTGCCATGTCAGTTCATCTCCTGGTCGTGCTGGGCCGTTCGGCCCGGCGATCTCGTCGGGGTGGACGGTGCTCAGCGAGCGAGCAGGCGCCGGACGCGCTTGCGCTCGCTGGGGGCGAGCTCGGTCGTGCCGGTGAGCCGACGCTTGCGCCGGCTGGACTTGTGCTCGAGCATGTGGCGCTTGTTGGCGCGCTCGTGAAGGATCTTGCCCGAGCCGGTCACCTTGAAGCGCTTCTTCGTGCCGCTGTGGGTCTTCTGCTTCGGCATGGCGCCGCTCTCTCCTCAGGTGTTCGAACGTGGTCGGTCGTGCGGTCGTACGTCGGTGGGTCAGGCCTGGGTGGTGGCCTCGACCGCTGCCAGGGGGGCCTGGTCGGTGCCGGGGCCCTCCTGAGCCAGGGCCGGCTCGGGCGTTGCTGGTGCTGCCGCGTCCATCGCCGGCTCGCTGGGCGAGTCCCCCGGGCGCTCGCCGCGACGCGCCTGCTTCTCCGCCTCCCGGCCGGCCTTGGCCTCGGCCATGGCCTCCGCCTTCTTCTTGTGCGGGCCGAGCACCATGATCATGTTGCGGCCGTCCTGCTTGGGCGAGTACTCCACCCATCCCAGGTCGGCCACGTCGTCCGCGAGCCGCTTGAGCAACCGGAATCCGAGCTCGGGACGGCTCTGCTCGCGGCCACGGAACATGATCGTGATCTTGACCTTGTCGCCGGCCTTCAGGAACCGGACGACGTGGCCCTTCTTCGTCTCGTAGTCGTGCGGGTCGATCTTCGGGCGGAGCTTCATCTCCTTGATGACCGTGTTGACCTGGTTCTTGCGGGCCTCACGGGCCTTCAGAGCGGACTCGTACTTGAACTTGCCGAAGTCCATGAGCTTGCACACGGGCGGTTTGGACATCGGTGCGACTTCGACCAGGTCGAGGTCGGACTCTGCGGCCAGACGCAGCGCATCCTCGATGCGTACGACTCCGACCTGTTCACCGTTGGGCCCGACGAGGCGTACCTCGGGGACTCTGATCCGCTCGTTGATGCGGGGCTCGGCGCTGATGGGCACTCCTCAGAACGTGGTTGTGGACGTGGGCTGCGGACGCGGCCCGACATGAGTCGAGGCCTCGGCGCACACGCGCAGAGGCCTCGCACGTCCTAGGACACAACGCACCGACAGGTACGTCTAGTCCCGGACGGGTCGACCCGACGACCTGTGGTGATCCCGCGAGGGCCGGCCGGTGGGTGGGAGCGAGGGGCTCCGCTTGTGCGGCCCACCCCGAAGGGCGGACCGGTCCACGGACAAGAGTACCGGCAGCGGGGCCCGCGTAGCCAATCGCCGACGCCGCGCCCCGCTCCCCTTCCGGGCGGGAGCGGCGTCAGGCGGTGCTGGGGTCCTCACTCATCGGGCGTTCGGGGAGCCGGGAGAACGGGTAGAGCAGGGCGGCGAGCAGGCCACCGATGAGGGGGGCCACGATGAACAGCCACACGTGCGAGAGCGCGTCGCCACCCTCGAAGAGCGCCGGGCCCAGAGACCGAGCCGGGTTGACCGACGTGCCGTCCAGCGGGATCGCGATGAGGTGGACAGCCGTCAGGGCCACACCGATCGCCAGGCCGGCCGCGCCTGCGACGGCGGCCCGATCAGTGACCAGCAGGATCGTGAGTACGAAGACCATGGTCAGCACCACCTCAAGCACGAAGGCCCCGGTCGCAGAGACGTCGACGCCGTAGTTGTTCGTACCCAGTGCTCCGGTCTGGTCCGTGACGCCCCACTTCGAGACGAAGAGCTTGAGCAGGCCAGCCCCGACGATCGCGCCAGCGAACTGGGCGACCCAGTGCACTCCTGCCGTCGCGGCGTCGATCTTGCGCGCCACCAGCATCCCGAGCGTCACAGCGGGGTTGATGTGGGCACCGCTCACCGGCCCGAATCCGTATGCCACGAAGATCTGCACGAACCCGAACGCGATCGCGACTCCGAGGATGCCGCTGCCCGGGATGGTCTTCGCACCGATGCCGGTTATGGCGGCGCCGACGGCGAGAGTGACGAGCATGAACGTACCGATGAACTCTGCAAGGAATCTGCGACCCAACATGGTGACCCTCTCCTGGCGCGGGTGGACGTCGTCGTGAGCGATGTTGGTTCTGCACTATGGCGCGCCCAGCGGTCGAATGCCACCAGTGACACGCGGTCACGCACGGCGACCGGCTCGGGCCGGATTGGTGCGATTCGGTGCCTCTAGCGTGTCGCGCTGGGCCCGTTACGAGCGCAGCGAGTCCGTAGGGGACTTCATCCCTTGACGGGGGTCGGTCAGGTGACGCTGAGGGCGATACCGGCGGGGCAGCGCTGCTGCAGGGAAGGGTCCGCGGCGAGGCTGGCAGCGAGGCGTCGTCGTACGGCGTCGGGGTCGGCGGCTCCCTCGACCGCCACGAGCAGCGCCGCTCCCAGCTCGCTGCCATCGTCGATCCGGTACGACAGGCCGACACCTGCGTCGGACACGGCGCGACCCACTGCGGCGGCGACCTCAGGGTCCCGGTGCGCCGCCAGCCACACCTCTCCGGCCGCCACCGCCTGAAGCGCCGCACCCTCCAGTGGGAACGGGACGGGTCCGGCGACGTCGATCAGTACCGCGTCCGCACTCTCCTCTCGAGCTGCCTGCGCGACTCGTCGGGCCGGCGCGGCCACCGGCCGAGCGGTTGTCTGCCAGGCCTGCAGCGCCTGCACGCTCGTGAACGCAAGCAGCCCGCGGCGCCCGTCGGAGTTGAGCAGCGTCACCGTCGCCATATGACTGTCCTTCTCCTGGCGATGCCCGTCCGAAGAGGTCTCGGCCTCATCGAGCACCGCCACGACGGGCACGAGCAGCCGCGATCCGGCGAGCTCGGCGACCACGTCGTGCGCCGACGCCTGGCCAGCCGCGTACCGCGCCAGCACCGCCGCGAGAGCCGGCTGTGCGGTGCCGTCGTCCCCCCCGAACGCCGGGTCAGGCACCGTCATGCCGGCGAACCGGCGATCCGCACCGTTCATAGGCGACAGGCGTGGATGTCGGTGACGAGGATGCCGCGGGCACCGAGGTCGTACAGGTCGTCCATGACTCGGTGAACCTCGCGACGCGCGACCATCGCCCGGACGGCGACCCAGCCCTTGTCGTGCAGCGGCGACACGGTGGGGCTCTCGATCCCCGGGGTGATGGCGACGGCGGTCTCGACGGTGTCCGCCCTGATGTCGTAGTCCACAAGGACGTAGGCGCGGGCGACGATGACACCGTTGAGCCGACGGACGAAGGTGTCGACCGCACCGGATGTCGGCGCATCGCTGCGACGGATCAGCAGGGCCTGACTGACCAGGATCGGCTCACCGATGACCACGAGCCCGGCCTGCTTCAGAGTGGTCCCGGTCGCCACGACGTCGGCAACGGCGTCAGCAACCCCGAGCCGTACGGCGTTCTCCACCGCACCATCGAGCTTGACCACGGTCGCGTCGACCCCGTGGTCGGTCAGGTACGTCGTGAGCAGGCCTTCGTACGAGGTTGCGATCCGCAGCCCTTCAAGTCCGGCGACGTCCTGCGGACCGCCGATGGGGACTGCGAGGCAGAACGTCGACGGCCCGAACCCCAGCTCCAGCAACGACTTCGCGTCGGACCGCGCATCGAGCAGCAGGTCAAGTCCGGTGATCCCGATGTCGAGCTGGCCGGAGGCGACGTACGTCGCGATGTCGCGAGGGCGCAGGAAGAAGAACTCGCAGTCGTTGTCGGGGTCCTGCACGACCAGCTCGCGCGCCCCGTGCGCGGCGGGATAGCCCGCCTCTCGCAACATCTCACGGGACGGCTCCGCCAGCTGGCCCTTGTTCGGTACGGCGACGCGCAGCACGGTGATCTCCTGAGGTTACGTGCTCGGATGGGCATCGCGCGGCATGACGACGGGCAACATTCTCCCCGACTCTCCGGTACACGTTCATCCGGGTCGCGACGGCGATGCGGGTCGGCAGGCACGCGGGTCGTATCAGAGATGTCGCTGGACCGCTTCGAGAGGTACGTCGGCGGCGATCATCAGCGCGGCGGCGTGGTAAAGCAGCTGCGAGATCTCCAGTGCGGTGCGGTCGGTGCCTTCGTGCTCGGCCGCCATCCACGCCTCGGCCGCCTCCTCGACGACCTTCTTGCCTACGGCGTGGACGCCGCCGGCGAGCAGCGTCACCGTGCCCGAGGTCGGGTCCTGTCGGGCCCACTTGTCCGCGAGCTCACCATGCAGCTGCTCGAAGGTCTTCACGGCCCGAACCCTACGGATCCGCCGCGTCGCAGCGCCCGGAGGGTGACAGCCATCGCCAACGCGGCCTCGACCGCCTCTCGACCCTTGTCCTCGCGGCTGCCCGGCAGCCCCGCCCGGTCCAGGGCCTGGGCCTCGTCGTCGGTGGTGAGGAGCCCGAAGCCGATCGGTACGCCGGTCTGCAGCGCCACCTGGGTGAGGCCGTCGGTGGCGGCACGGCAGACGTACTCGAAATGCGGTGTGCCACCACGGATGACGACCCCGAGGGCGACGACCGCGTCATGCTCGGCACGGGCGAGCTCCTGGGCGACCAGTGGCAGCTCGAACGCCCCCGGGACGCGGTGCACGGCGTAGGTGACGTCGACCTCGTCGAGTGCCCGGCGAGCACCGCCGAGCAGACCGCCCATCACCTGCTCGTGCCACTGCGATGCGACGACGGCAACCCGAAGCCCTGTGACAGCGCCGTTATCGAGCTGAGGTGCGCCCTGTCCGCTCACGTCGAGAGCCTCTCCGCGGGGACGCTGAGATCGCTGGGCAGGTCGTGCCCCATCCGATCCCGCTTGGTGCGCAGGTATGCCACGTTGTGGTCGTTCGGAGAGATCTCCAGCGGGACGCTGTCGATGATGGATAGCCCGTAGCCCTCAAGGCCGGCGCGCTTGGCCGGGTTGTTCGTGAGCAGGCGCATGCTTCGGACGCCCAGGTCGGCAAGGATCTGCGCACCCGTTCCGTAGTCGCGTGCGTCGGCAGGGAGCCCCAGCTCGAGGTTCGCGTCGACGGTGTCGGCGCCGTCGTCCTGCAGGGCGTACGCCTGCAGCTTGTGCATCAGTCCGATCCCCCGACCTTCGTGGCCACGCATGTACAGCACGACGCCGCGACCCTCGGCTGCGACGCGGCGCATCGCTGCGTGCAGCTGCGGGCCGCAGTCGCAGCGCAGCGAACCGAACACGTCGCCGGTCAGGCACTCGGAGTGGACCCGTACCAACAACTCTTCGCCCTCACCGATCTCGCCGAAGACCAGCGCCACATGGTCGGCGCCTTCGAGCGTCGCTCGATACCCCACCGCGGTGAACTCGCCGAACTCGCTCGGCAAACGGGTCGTCGCGATCCGGCGGACCTGCGTCTCGTGCCGGCGCCGGAACTCGATGAGGTCGGCGATGGAGATCATGACCAGCCCGTGGGCATCCGCGAAAGCTCGACACTCCGGGGCCCGCATCATGGACCCGTCGTCGTTGACCAGCTCGCACAGGGCGCCCGCCGACGACCAGCCCGACAGTCGGGCCAGGTCCACAGCCGCCTCGGTGTGGCCCGGCCGGCGCAGGACACCGCCGGGCATCGCCCGCAGGGGCACGACGTGCCCCGGACGGGTGAGCTCCCACGGATCCGTCGCGGAGTCGGCGAGGACCTTGATGGTGCGCGACCGGTCCTGCGCGGAGATCCCGGTCGACGCGACGTCCCGGGCATCGACCGTGACCGCGAACGCCGTGCCCTTGCGGTCCTCGTTGATCGCCGTCATCGGGGGCAGGCCCAACCGGTCCAGGTCCGGGCCTTCCATGGCGACGCAGATGTAGCCGGAGGTGTAGCGGATCATGAACCCCACCAGCTCGGCCGTCGCACGCTGTGCCGGGAAGATCAGATCGCCCTCGTTCTCACGGTTTTCGTCATCGACGACTACGACGGCCCGGCCCTCCCGCATCGCCGCTACAGCAGCCTCCACCGGGTCGAGCCGCACCGGTGCTGTCGGCGAATTCGGCATGGCACTCATGATGTCCTCCACTGCAACAGGCGTTCAACGTACTTCGCCACGACGTCGACCTCGAGGTTCACCAGATCCCCGATCGTCTTGTGTCCCAACGTCGTCATGGCCAACGTCGTCGGGATCAAGGAGACGCTGAACCAGTCCGCCGCAACCTCGACCACCGTCAAGGACACGCCGTCGACGGTGACCGAGCCCTTGTCCACGACGTACCTCGCGACGACAGCGGGCAGGGAGATCCGCACCAGCTCCCAGTGCTCGGACGGTGTCCGCTCCAGCATCTCCCCCACCGCATCGACGTGTCCTTGCACCAGGTGGCCACCGAGCCGGGCGGACAAGGTCATGGGCCGCTCGAGGTTTACCGGCGCCCCAGGTGTCAACGAGCCGAGCGACGAGCGTCGCAGCGTCTCCCGCATGACGTCGGCAGTGAACTCGCCGCTGTCGGTCGTCACCACGGTCAAGCACACGCCATCGACAGCTATCGAGTCCCCGTGCTTCGCATCACCCGTGACGAGCGGCCCCCGTATCCTCAGTCGTGCGGCTTCGTCGGCCAGCGCCTCGATCGCGACGACCTCGCCGAGCTCTTCCACGATCCCGGTGAACATCAGCTCGTCTCCAGCCGCGGTACGCGCGCATCGATCCTGACGTCGGTGCCCACCAGCGCGACGTCGGTCACCTGCAGACGCAACGCATCTCCGATGCCGGACATGCCCGCGTCCGCGAGGGCCGAGGGTCCGGCGCCCAGGACCGCTGGTGCGACGTACCAGACGACGCGGTCGACGAGGCCGGCCCGCACGAAGGCCGCAGCCAGCGTCGGTCCGCCCTCGAGGATCACGCTGCTGATCTCCCGAGCCTGCAGGACCGACAACACCTCGACAGGATCGTGGGTACGCAGCTGCAGCGTCGGCGCGGCGTTGTCCAGTACGCGCGAGCCGGGCGGGATCTCACGCTCGCCGATGATGACTCGCAACGGCTGGCGTACGCGGGCGGTCGCACCCATGTCGTCGCGGACGGTCAGCTGCGGATCGTCAGCCACCACCGTGCCGGTGCCGACCATGATGGCGTCGACCTCGGCGCGAAGCGCGTGAACCTCGGCGCGAGCCGCGGCCGAGGTGATCCAGCGGCTGGTGCCATCGGCGGCAGCGACCCGCCCGTCAAGGGTGGCGGCCGCCTTCCACGTCACGAACGGCCGGCCGTGCTTCATCGAGAACGTCCAGAACTCGTTCAGTGCCAGTGCTTCTGCGGCCTCGTACCCGCTCTCGACGTCGACACCTGCCGACCGCAGGGTGTCGGCGCCCCCGGTCGCGATCGGGTTCGGGTCGGTCTGGGCGAAGACGACCCGGCGCACTCCGGCCGCGAGCAGCGCCTGCGCGCACGAACCGCTACGACCGATGTGGTTGCACGGTTCGAGCGTGACGACGACGGTGGCACCGCGGGCGGCGGCACCGGCGCGCGCGAGGGCGACGACCTCGGCGTGGGCCGTACCGGCGCCGCGGTGATATCCCTCGGCGAGGACGGTGCCGTCGGGGCTCAGCAGGACGGCTCCGACCCGCGGGTTGGGGCTTCGGGGCGCATCGGGTGAGGCTGCCAGTTCCAGCGCGCGCCGCATCGCGGCGATCTCTTGCGTGCTCAGGGCCATGTCTCTCCGCTGTCGGGTGCTGCTCGCCCGGAGATGAGTGACCCTGCGACAGCGGAGGACAGCGCAGACGTGACGGCGCGACCTGGTCCGCGCCGAACGTCGAGCAGCGTCGTTGCTGTCGCGCGTCGCCTCCCATCCGGACTTTCACCGTCGGCTCCGGATGGCTGCGTGGCTCGTCGGAGCACACGCGGCTGACCGGATCAACCGATGCCATGAAGGCCACCGGGTCGCGGGCTGACACCGCCGGTTCGGAATTGCACCGACCCCGGGACGCGCGAACACGTGCTTCGCTCGTACGACTCGTAGCCTAACCCACCGCGGATCATGCCTCGCCCGCACCGCGGCCGGGCCGCAGCTCGTACGGTCAGCCCCGCTCCAACGACCAGCCGCAGGACCGTGAGGCCGGGTCCCGTACCGACGCGGTCGCGGGGTCAGGTGCGGTTCCGACGCGGTCGCGAGGTCAGGTCCCGCACCACCACGACTTCGCAGTGGCCTGCTCAGCCTGTGCTCGCATCCGGCGGCACGCCTGCGCCGGGTCGGCGGCCCCGTACACGGCCGATCCCGCGACGAACACGTCGGCGCCGGCCTCGGCGCACGCCTCGATCGTGCCCTCGCCGATCCCGCCGTCGACCTGGATCCACAGCTGCAGGTCGCCGACCAACGCCCGGGCCCGCCGTACCTTGGGCAGCATCGAGTCGAGGAAACCCTGCCCGCCGAAGCCTGGCTCGACCGTCATGATCAGCAGCATGTCGAGCTCGCGCAGCAGGTCGGCGTACGAGTCGACGTCCGTCGCCGGCTTGAGCGCCGCGCCGGCGCGCGAGCCAGCGGCGCGCAGCGAGCGGGCCAGTGCCTTCGGGTTCGCCGCCGCCTCCACGTGGAACGTGACCGAGCCGACGCCGGCCTCCGCGTACTGAGGCGCCCACCGGTCCGGGTCGTCGATCATGAGGTGGCAGTCGATCGGCGTGGACACCCGGCGCAGCAACGCCGCAACGACCGGCAGGCCGAGGGTCAGGTTGGGCACGAAATGGTTGTCCATCACGTCCACGTGCAACCAGTCCGCGTACCCCGCCACCCGCTCGCACTCCACCGCCAGCTCGGCGAAGTCAGCCGACAGGATGCTCGGGGAGATCTGGACGCCCATGCCGCGGCACGCTACGGCACCACTCGTTTTCGCTATGAAGGTGCCCCGCGGTGCCCTAGGCGCAAGACTTCATCCATCAAGAAGTACGACGGAGCAGGGCGAGGTACATGCCGTCGGTGTTGTGCAGGTGGGGCCACAGGCGCAGGTCCGGGCCGGGGCCGAGATCGCGCAGCTCTGGGAGCAGGGGGGCCACTTCCAGTCGCTCCACCCTCCCCTGCGCCACCGCCCCGTCGACGACGGCGGTGGTCTCGGCCAGGTGGGGGGTGCACGTCGCGTAGCCGACGACGCCGCCGACGCGTACCGCATCGATGGCCGCCGCCAGCAGACGGTTCTGCAGGGCCGCGAGCTCGACGACGTCGGAGGGCTGCCGGCGCCAGCGCGACTCCGCCCGTCGTCGCAGCACGCCGAGGCCGCTGCACGGAGCATCGAGCAGGACCCGGTCGAAGGATCCCGCCGCCCACGGACCTGCGGTCCCGTCCGCCACGACGATCCCCGCATGCCCGGTTCGGTCGGGGTCGTCTGTGGCGACGGGTCTGGCCTGGTGGGTGGGCCCGGTCAGGGCTTGGCGGACCAGCTCGGCGCGGTGTCGGGAGCGATCCGCGGCCAGCAGCGTCACGCCGCGGTCACCGGCAAGGCCCGCGAGCAGTGCAGCCTTGCCACCGGGGCCGGCACACATGTCGAGCCACGCCCGCTCCCCACCCTCGACGGGAACGCGCGACAGCGCGACAGCGACGAGCTGGCTGCCCTCGTCCTGCACCGCGGCGCGCCCCTGACGAACCGCCGCGATGGATCCGGGCGCTCCGCGATCCAGCAGGACGGCGTACGGCGACCACCGGCCCGGTTCTGTGCCGGGCACTTCGAGGAGCTCCTCGACGGTGGCTCGACCTGGCCGGGCGACGAGGGTGACCGCACCGGGTTCGTTGTCAGCAATTAAAAGCTCTTCCAGCGCACCAATTTCTGGCATCCCGTCGGCCTGCAGCGCCTCGTGCAGAGCTCGTACGACCCAGTCGGGGTGGGACCGGACGGTCGCAAGGTGTGCCACGGGGTCGGTGACTGAGCTCGGGGCGACGAGGTCGACCCAGCCGTCGGCATCGTGCTCGCTGACCTTGCGCAGCACGGCATTCGCGAACCGCGAGCGGGACTCGCCGCCGACGAGCCGTGCCAGCTGAACCGTCTCACCGACGGCGGCGTGCGGAGCGGTTCCCAGGACGAGCAGCTGGTACGCCCCCAGCCGCAGCACATCCAGCAGCGGCGGGTCCACGTCCGCAAGCGGGCGATCCACGCAGGCGGCGAGAACTGCGTCGAGCCAGCGGCGCTGGCGCAGGGTGCCGTACGCAAGCTCGGTCGCGAAACCGGCGTCTCTCGCGTCGAGATCGGCCTCTCGCAGGATCTGCGCGGCCGCGAGGTTCGCGTACGCGTCCTGCTCGTCGACGGCCCGCAGCACGTCGTACGCGGCCAGCCGCGAGGGGTCGGTGCGTCGCCGGTCGGGGCGCCACTGCACCGGACGTCCCTGCGACGGGGGCCGGCTCATGGGCTGACCTCCGACGGTGACGGGTGCCCGGCGCTCCCGTGACGGCTCATGTGAGCCGCGCATCGGCCGGCAGGCGTATGCCACGGGCCCAGTCCGACGCCGGCATCGCTCGCTTGCCGGGAGGGCGTACCTGGCCGAGAACTACTGCACTGGAAGCGGTTCCAACCCGTACCCGCGTCTTGTCGGCGGCCACGACGCCCGGTGCCAGCGTCGTGTCCTCGGGCAGCGGTACCACCGGACCCAGGCCGATCCGGTCGCCCCCGAGCACGGTCCAGGCGCCGGGTTCCGGAGTGCAGGCGCGTAC
>JANWJC010000048.1 GCA_025449595.1 Acidobacteriota bacterium
CGCGCACGGAGAACAGGTGCACCTCGATCACCCAGCGTGAGCCGCGGCCTCGCGGCCGGCTCGAGATCGATGAGCTGCTACCGGACTTCGGGGTCCCCTCGGCGGTCGTGCGGCTCGATGGCTTTGCCGGGTTGCCGAGCCCCGATGTGTATGCGTACCAACAGGATGATGGCAGCGGCTCCGGCCGACCAGGTCAGTCCGAAGATCCAGCCGCCGACGACGTCGGTGGGCCAGTGAACCCCGAGCCAGACTCGTGACCAGCCCACGGCTGCGGCGTACACCACGGCACCCGTCAATGTCGCTCTGCGTGCCCGGCCCGGCCCGAGCCGCGCCGCGAGAACCCCGCCGCACAACGCAGCGAAGAGTGCTGCGGTTGTCGTGTGGCCGGAGGGGAACGCGGGGCCGCCGGCCGGTCCGGCCCAGTCGGTGACCGCGGGGCGGGCGCGCCCGATCAGGTGGTTGAAGTCCAGACCCACGTAGACGCCCAGGCTGCCGACCGCGCACAGCAGGATTCCGGTCCCGAATCGGTGCGCCAGGTCAGTGCCTCGTCTTGCCGCGAGCACGCCGACGGCGAAGAGCGCCGGCAGGACGACCGTCGTGGCCCCGCCCCAGGTCACGCCGAGCGCCAGGTCTGTAGTTGTGGAGCTGCGATGGCTGAGCACCCAGGAGTGCAGGCGACTGTCGATCTCGGGAACGGTCGCTCCTTGCCGTGTGATCCAGAGGCTGAGCACTGCGAAGGCAACGCCTCCCGTGAGGAACACGAGGCCATACGTCGGCCGTAGGAGATCGGCCGGTGCAGATGGAGCACTGAGCCGGGGACCCTTACCGGGCATGTCGTGCCTGCACCTGCTTCGAGGGTGGCTGTGGTCGGAGCCCAGGTTCGAGCGAGGTGTCGGTGCGCAGCTTCGGGAGCAACGTGGTGACGGCGATGACAAGCCAGATCCCGCCGCCGATGGCTCCGAACAGGACGTCTGTGGGGTAGTGCATGCCGCGGTAGAGCCGGGACGCGGCCACGATGAACGGGACGACGGCGCACAAGATCGCTATCAGGCCCGCCAGCCATCGCACCGTCAGGTTGCGCAGCACGATGATCGCGACGCACCCGTACAGGGCGACGGCCGCAGCGGTGTGTCCGGAGGGGAAGCTGGAGGTCGGCGGGGCAGCGTCCAGGTGCGGCACAAGGGGCCGCGGGCGGTTGACCACTGCGGTCACGATCAGGAAGATCAGAAGTTCCCCCGCGATTGCGGCAAGCAGGGTGAACGACTCCCGCCAGCGGCCCAGCCACCACCGGAACACCAGAAACAGCAAGATCAGAAGCGCGATGCAGGTTACGGTCTCTGCCAGGTAGCTTCCGATGTGCGTCAGTGTGTTCAGCGTCGGATTTCGGTGGGCGAAGAACCACGAGCTCACGTGGTGTTCCCAGTCGGTGAGCGCCGAGGGTGTCAGCAGTTTGACGATGATCTCGCCGATCAGGCACAACGCGAGTGCCAGAAGCAGTCCGCCACCGACCAGACGCAGCGCGACGGTACGCCGATCCAGCGGTGGGTAGGAGGGCGACACGGTGTGGGTGCCGTCCACCGAGGCGTTAGACACGTCGGTACCGCGCCTCGAACAGCCCGTAGACGCCAAATGCCATGAGTGCGAGCCCTGCCACCACGACCAACCATCTGCCATACGGCTGCTCCAGTGTGGTGCGGATCGCGGTGTCGATGCCACCGGCCTTCCCCGGTGAGGCAGTCCACGCCGCTGACACGAAGAGCACCCCGACGAGTGCGAACACCAGCCCGCGCCCGACCGTGCCGGTCTGGCCCAGCCTTCTGGCCGTGGTGCGCAGTCGTGAAGGCAGCGATTTGAAGTACTTCATGAACTTCGCGGTCCATCCGTCAAGAACCATCCAAAGACCCACAGCAACGATGACCACGCCGATGGCTGCGATGACGACGCGACCGCCCGGGTGGCTCATCACCTGCGCGGTGAGGCTGCGTTGCTGGGAGGACTGCGGGGTCCGGGAGCCGAGCAGTATCGACACCGCGCTGAAGAACAGGACCAAGTACGCGATGCCGCGGGCAAGTGACTGGAGTCGCGGACCCTTCTTGCCCGGGGGTTCACCGGTCACCCCGAAGGCCGCTTCACTCAATCGCCACACCGCGTAGGCAGCGAAGCCGATAGCAAGCAGTACAACAAGGACCGTGCCGAAGGGTTCGGACGCCAGTTGACTCAACGCGCCCCGCTGATCGACGTGCTGAGAGGAATGGCCGATTCCCAGCGCCACCGCCAGCACCCCCATGATCAGCCAGATCAGCCCACGAGCCATGAGCCCTGCCCGCGCCAACGCGCTGATCGGCTTGCTCTCCGCAGCGCCGGCGACGGCATCCACCACGTCCGACGGACTCTTCATCACGATGCCTCCCGAAGACCCCTATCCTGACGGTAGCGTCATCCGTGGGGTTCCACACCTTCAGGTGGCACCCGGCCCCCGGCCAGCGTTGAAGTTGATCCACTCCCGGGTCGGGTCGGTGGAACGAATCCCACAACCACCGGCGCAGCGGAGACGAGGGCGCGCAGAACTCCAACATACGCTGGCAGGCTTCGGACTACCATCCACTCCGGATGGACGATACGCCGCTCGACCCCGCCAATCCATTCTGGACCGCGCGGCAATGACGAGCCATCAGGCCGCGGGATCTGGTCTTTGAAGATTCCCTCCCGAACCGAACTACTCTCAGTTGCTGTCGGGGACCGCTCCGGTGCGTACGACCTCCGAGGCGATCTCGCGAAGCTTCCGGTTGAGGTTCTGACTCACGACGCGAAGGACAGCGAACGCATCCTGTTCGGTCAGCTGGTGCTGACTCATCAGGATTCCCATAGCCATGGCAATCTCCCGATTGGTGGCCAGGGCTTGTTCCAACTCCTGGACCTGGTCCTGCGCCTGGGCCCGGGCGAACGCCAACGCGGCGTGTGTGGCGAACACTGCGGCCGTCGGCAACGACTCGTCCCCGAAGGCGTCCGCCTCACAAGATGAGAGGTTCAGAGCTCCCAACGTGTCCTCTTCGGCGAACAGTCGGAACGACAGCATGCTGTGAATACCCGTGAGCCGCGTCACGAGCGGGCCGAACTTGGGCCAGCGCGGCTCAGCGCCGAGGTCACCGGTGCGGAACGTCTCTTGCGCGCGCATGCTGTCGACGCACGGGCCCTCGCCCGTCTCGTACTGCAACGAATCGACGGTTCGCGCCACATCGCTCGTGCTGGCGATCGTCTCGAACTTGCCCCGACGGTTGATTGTGATCGCAGCGTGCTGGCATCCCGGGACCGTGGACACGGCGAGCTCGACGATTCGCGGCAGGGTGCTGGCCAGCGTCGGCTCGCGCTGGATGTCGCGAGCGATCTCGGCAAAATCGGCGGCGAGCTGTTCGTCAGGGGACAGCTCGATCTGCGCGAGGTCGCTGCCCTCTGGGCCGTCGTCGAGGCTGTCGACCACCCGATCGATGGGAGAAGTCACGTCGCCTCGTCAACTGATCTGCAACGACCGGTAGCCGACCGGTCACGGCGGCACCCTCCTGGTACGAGTCCCGGAGGGATAGTACCGGTTGGCGCCCGACCCGGGGTCATCCACCGGCGCGATCCATGCGGGCTCTCGGTCGCCCGATGGAACGGCCCCGATGGAACGGCCCCGACGGAACGGCGCCGGTCCCTCACCCTTGGCCGGTCACACGCCGGGAGGATCGCGATGACCACTCGGCACCGACCACATCGAAGTGGACGTTGACGTCCTTGGCTATGGCGTGAGCGCGGGCGAGCGCAACCCGTACAGCGTCACTCGTCGGGTCCAGTGCTGTCACGTCCACCCTGACGCACGCTGGCTGCATCTGGCAGGCGGCCTCTACCGCAGAAACCAGGGACGCGCAACAACTTGTCTCAAGGGCTCCCGACACCGCGACGGTCGTGATCAGAGGTTCGAACACGATGTCCACGCGATAGGCAGCATCTGCGTCCTGACTGGCCAGACGACCAAGCACGATAAGCCCTCTCAGGGCACTCATGTAGCGCGCTCGTGGGCTGCCATCTGAACCGGAGCGCGCGCTGCGCCGAGTATACGCTGACATCAGGCTGCCGCTCTCGACCACTCACCGCTGACGCCGACCCGGAACTGGGCCTCGATGTGTGGTGCCGTACTGCGCCGGTTCCCACGATCACGGCTGCGTGATGGCGTGCCGCCCGAGCCAGCAGCCCATTCACGCGGCGTCACACTCGCGTCTTGCGTCCCCGGCCGATACCAATGAGCCCGACGACGAGCAGCACGATGGCGACGATGAACAGCCACTTCGCGGCGGTGCCAAATCCGATGACTGCAGCTACTAGCGCGGCGATGAGCAGGATCAACCACGTTGCCATGAGGTGCCTCCGGGTGTCGGGCCACTGATGTGTTGGATCAATGCTGGCATCGGTCGCCGACATTCGCATCTTCGCAGATCAGGCCCTCGCTACCGACGCCCGAAACGTTCATGGGCATCGAATCGTGCTGGACCGGGGGAACTCAATGCCCACCTGGCCATGCCAGTGCGCGTCGCCGCGCTTCGCTCGCGACCGTGGGGGAGCACCTCGAGGCTCCGCCGGAGTCCATCCGCTAGAACCGTCGAACCAGTCAGGCCCTGTCGACGATTTCGAAGAGTGTCCTGGGCGAGCGGCTGCCCAGGTGCGCGGCGACTGAGCCGACGCCAAGGTCTGCGTGCCACCATGTTCGGTTACCGATCATCGCCCGCCGAATGGCCCCGCGAAGTGGATGATCACCGGGTGAAAGACCTGGCGGACTGGTCAGAACGTGAGCTGGCCCGCGGCTGTCGTGGCGAGCAGGAGCAGTGGAACGCCGATGGCACCGATCAGGGCGAACTCGCGCCAGGATACGTGGACGTCGCGGGCCTGACACCGTTCCCGCCACAACAGCGTGGCTGCGGCCTCAGCGGCTCCAAGCAGTACCAGACCACCAATGAGGCGGTGCGCTACGCAACCGCTTTCAACCGACGGGAGAACGCCGACATCGGCGCCAGGACGCCGCTGATCGGTCTGTTCCCCCTGCGCATCTGGCATCGCCTGCACCGTAGAACCACAGCCAAGTGAGGGTCACGCGACCCGTTGCCAGATCAGCGGTGAGCCGAGGCGCGCCGTAGGTGCCCTTGGATGCCTGATGCAGCGCCACGATCCTCTTCGCCAGCCCAGCACGCCGGCGGCCCGCAGTGGTCGGCTCGGTTCGTCCCTGAGCCCGAAAGTGGCGCCGCCGCTCGGGTGGCCATACTCTAGTGTGAGCCGACGGTTGAGAGGGCAGCCCACGGCGTTTCACACAGGAGTGCACCGTGCTTCACAAGGGTCCCTGGGTTATGGCAGCGAAATCTCGTCGGTGGTCGCGGACCATCGTTCATGCGCCAACGTCTGGATCTCGGGATCCAACGCCCGGATCTCCCGATGGCGCCGCGGTAGCTTCGAATCACGAATCTCGATGTCCCGACACATCGCCAGAAGCGACTCCTAAGCTCAAGTGGCGTCAGTAGAGTTTGTCAGGCGCAGACCGATCGGCCGTTCCTTCCGGTACTGACTGGTAGATCGTGGCGGCCAGTTCTGCTCGCTACACAGTTGATCTCGGTAGCGGCCGCGCATGAGATCACGAACCGGCCTGTCCCGTGGAGCAGCCCGGGCAGGCGGCGCGTGCCGTGCACGATCCGGGCAAGATTGTCCTGGAGCTGGGCGGTCGACATCGCCATCGGTATCGACGCGTTGTCCGACACCGCCGCGAGATTCGTTTCGTCGCCTCACGTGAAAGGTCCGCCTGATCCGGGCTCGGGACCGTGGGCTCGCGGGTGGGCAGGGCCTTGGCCGTGGCCAGGTCAGCAGCTCGGCGCAGGGTCTGGATCGGGCGTGGCACGGCGGGCATCAACTGCTCGTGAGCTCGGGCCAGTCCCCGCATGGGCAGCGCCCGCACGCCCGGATGGGCCATCAAGCAGGCATACGGGGTCGCCGCAGTGTCGTACTTCACGGTGATCTTCGCGCCGTGGCGGACCTTGCTGATCAGCTTCTGCTGCGGGTAGATGTGGTTGCCGAGCTGGGACTGCAACACCCATATCCTGTTCAGCAGCAGCAGTTCTGCCCGTGTATCGTAAGGCAGGTAGCCAACCAGCTGGCGGACCGTGGCCCAGTTCTTCTGCTCCACACGCGCCCCGTCGTTCTTGTTCCCCGACCGCGACCGGGTGAACTTCAGGGCATGGTCCTGGCAATACCGGAACAGCTCGTAGTTGATGAACTTTCTGCCGTTATTGTAGTCGATCCCCAAGACCGGGAACGGTAGTGCTCCATGACATCGGTCAACGCCGCAGCTGCTGGAAGCCCGGGTAGGATGCCCCCATGGACTCCGTCCGGAACGCCTGTACCACAAGCGCCGGAGCACGGTCTCCCACTCTCAAGGGTCCGAGACCCTCTCCTGGACGACGTCCGCATTCTCGTCCAGCGCTTCACCGCCGGGCGGACGGACAAGGGCTATCTGGTCACAGGCCTCGTGGTGTCGGCAAGGGGGTATCGCTGAGGAAGGCCACAACAACGCGGTTGACCTCTGGTCGGTCGCCCTCGATGACGAGCTGTCCAAACTCGGCCGCGGCCTTAGGGAGCCTCTCGCTGCACTTGCGCGCGCAGCCCTCCGAGACGGCGGCCGCCGTGGCGATCGGAGAGTTGAATGCGCGGTGCGACCCCGAATGTGGGGCCTCCGACGGTGGCGAACGTGCCAGATCCCGAATCGGTGCCCGTGGTGACTGAGGTTCGCAACGACGGCCGCGCCCAGATGGATCGGCAGTTCGGGGAGCTTCTTCAGGAGCTTCGAGTCGGGCAGACCGGCGTTCAGCTTCTATTCGGCTTCCTGCTCGCCATCCCGTTCCAGACCAGATACGGCAGCCTGAGTCCAGGCATGCACCTCGTTTTCTCTGCCACTGTCGTTCTAGCGACTCTCTCGCTGGCTTGCCTCATGACGCCGGTCCTGTTGCATCGGTGGTCTTTTCGTCGGCATGTGCGACCGACGATCATCAACGTGAGCCACTACGCCGCTTTGGTAGGCCTGTACCTGTTGCTGCTCGCCGTTGTGGGCGCCGTCTCAGTCGTGGCCTCGATCGCCGTGCCGGGCACGTCGGTCGGTCCCTGGCTGGTGGGACTCTGCGCGGCAGGCCTGGTCGGGCTCTGGGTGGTCGGCCCTCTGCTACTACGCGAGACGGCGCAGCCAGAACGCCCTCAGTGTGACAGCACGGGCACAGGCTCGTAGCCGACCGGCCAGGCGTGCTAAGTCTTACCCATGACAGCCCCACTGGCCGCATGGTTCCTGTCGACTGAGGAACGAGACAACCCGGACACGCTCATCGACCGGAGACACGCCAACGCATCGTCCTGGTCGGATGGCAACGATCTGCGAACTCTGGTCCACGGGGTCGCCTACTTCGAGGAGCTGCTGGCCTGTATCAGAGCCACCCGCGCGGGGGACGTCGTGATGTTCACCGACTGGCGCGGTGACCCGGACGAACGGATGGACGAGCAGGCGGGTTCCGGGGCCCAGGTGGGACAGGTTCTCGCGGCCGCGGCCGGGCGAGGGGTTTTCGTCCGAGGGTTGGTGTGGCGCTCGCACCTCGACAAGCTCCGGTTCAGCGCTCGGGAGAACCGGCATCTCGGCGAGGAGATCGACGCCGCAGGAGGA
>JANWJC010000049.1 GCA_025449595.1 Acidobacteriota bacterium
GCCCAGAAGCGGGTCGAGCACGGGAACTGCCACCGGCGCCTCGGGCTCGGCGAACGAGAGCCCGCCGGCAACGATGCCGGGCACGCGTTCCTGCGTGTAGTCCTCCGGCGCGTCGGCCGGGACCGGGTCGACCGATTCCGGTGCCGCGTTGTCTGGGGCTGGTTCCGCTTCCAGGGAGACGTCGGTTGGGGTCTCAGCGACCACGTTGTCAACTGCGGCAACTGCTGCTGGCTCGCCGAGCGTGGCCAAAGCTTCCTCGGAGTCAGCGGGATCGGAAGGCGCCTCGTACGGGGCGCCGGCATCCGACGACGCGTCCTGGCTCGGTGCCGCGTCCACGTCGCTCTCCTGCCACGACTGCGGCTCCATGGCCTGAACCGGCTCGACGACCGCGGCGGGCTCATCGACCTGAACTGGCTCCACCTCCTGCGCCGCCTCGGGCTCCGCGACCAGCGTCGCCTCGGTGACTGATACTGCCTCCGTCACTTCGACGGGCGCACCGACCGGCGGTGCCCACGACTGCGGCTGCTCCCCGCTCGGCTCGTCGATATCGGGCGCCGCGTCTTCGGACGGCTGCGGCTGGTCGACCTCGTCGGCGGACTGCGCCGAGCTGGCGTCCTCCGGCTCCGGTGCGGCGGGCGGCTCCATACCGGGCGGGTAGACGATGCCAGTCGGCGGGAAAGCAGTCGGCACCGGAAATGCGGCCGGTGTCGCAGGACCGGTGTACGGCGTGGTCTCCACGTGCTCTCCCCAGGTGGGTCAGGTCGTGCGGTCCCACCGCACTGGTGGTGTCCCTCTGAGCCCATCGGCCCGTTCGGCGCAGTGCTTGAGTGGTTCAGCCCTTCGGTGGATCAGGTTCGCCAGCTCCCTAAACTCGGGAAGGGCACCCGGTGCGCCGTTGATCATGGGGTTGGTGTCGGTTGTGGCCCTGCAAGCGCACCCAAGCCCATGATCAACCGGAGGAAACGCACTCAAGCCCATGATCAACGGGGGGAAGCGGCGCGGGAGACGGCGTACGGATCAGGCCACCACGACGCGGAAGATCTCGTCCACGCTTGTCACGCCGAGTGCGACCTTGCGCAGGCCGTCCTCGCGCAGCATCCGCATCCCGACGCTCAGTGCCGAGTCGGCGATGGCTGTCACGGAGGCGCGCTGCACGGTCAGCCGCTCGATGTCCTCGGTCACCGCCATGACCTCGTGCAGCGCGAGGCGGCCCTTGTAGCCGGTCTTGGCACAGTTCGAACATCCGATGGGCCGGTGCAGCACGGGGATCTGCTCCCCCGCCTGCCACCCGGGAAAGTTCAACGCCACCATCTCTTCTTCGGTGAGCTGGTACGGCTCCTTGCACCTCTCGCACAGCTTGCGCGCGAGCCGCTGGGCCAGGACGCAGTCCACTGCGGAACCGACGAGGAACGGCTCGATGCCCATCTCGGTGAGCCGGGTGATCGAGCTGGGCGCGTCGTTGGTGTGCAGGGTCGAGAGGACCAGGTGGCCGGTCAGCGATGCCTCGATGGCGATCTGCGCGGTTTCGTGGTCGCGGATCTCACCGATGAGGACGATGTCGGGGTCCGAGCGCAGGATCGAACGCAGGGCAGAGGCGAAGCTCAGACCCGCCCGGTTGTTCACCTGCACCTGGTTGATACCGGCGAGGCGATACTCGACCGGGTCCTCGACCGTGATGATGTTGACCTCGGGCTTGTTCAGCACATTGAGCGTCGCGTACAGGGTCGTGGACTTGCCGGACCCGGTCGGTCCGGTCACCAGGATCATGCCGTACGGCTTGACGAAGCTCTTGGAGAAGACGCCGTAGTTGTAGTCGCTGAAGCCGAGGTCGGCCAGGTCCATCTTCGCGGTGGAGTTGTCCAGGATCCGCATGACGACCTTCTCGCCCCACACGGTCGGCAGCGTCGCGACCCGCAGGTCGATCTTCTTGCCGGCGGTGGTGACGCTGAGGCGGCCGTCCTGGGGGATGCGCTTCTCCGCGATGTCGATGTCCGCCATGATCTTCAGTCGGCTTATGACGCCGGACTGGATGCTGCGCGGCGAGCGCATCGTCTCGTGCAGCACACCGTCGATGCGGTAGCGCACCCGCAGGTCGTGCTCGGTCGGCTCCAGGTGGATGTCCGAGGCACGGTCCTGAATCGCCTGCGTTATCAACAGGTTCACGAACTTGACGATCGGTGCGTCGTCAACGGCCGCTCGTACGTTCGACAGGTCCTCGTCTTCGTCGTCGAGGCTGCCGATCTCCGAGCTCAGGTCGTCCAGCGCGTCATCGGCTCGGTAGTAGCGGTCGATCGCGGCAAGGACGTCGTTGCGTGTCGCGACGACCGGCTTGATGTCGACATCGCCGCGGCCGCCTCCCGCGGCCGACTTGAGGTCGTCGATCGCGAACACGTTGGCCGGGTCGGCCATCGCGATCAGCAGCTTGCCGTCCTCGTACCCGATCGGGATCGCCGTGTGCCGACGGGCGACGTGGCCCGGGACCCGTGCGAGCGCGGAGCCGTCCACCTGGATCTCGCCGAGGTCGACGAACCGCATCCCGATCTGCGCGGCGAGGGCGGCGACAAGCTGCCCTTCGGTGAGCACTCCCTGGTCGACGAGCACCCGCCCCAGGCTTCGGCCGAGCCGCTTCTGCTCGACGACGGCGACGCCGAGCTGCTCAGGCGTGACAAGCCCGCCATCGAGCAGGATGTCGCCGAGCTGCTTCACGTTGTGCTCCCCAGAGGTTCAATGCGTCCTGGAGAAGGTTCGGCAGCCTGGCGCCCGCTCTGAAGTGGCGCTCCAGCCCCCGGCCGCCGCGGTGACAGTGCCCACGTTGAGTCCGGGGCCCGAGTCATGCAGACCGCCGGTCGCCGGGCGGTACTCCCGCCGCCTGCCACGGCCGGTGGCAACTCGGATGGCCGATCCATCCCTCGACTCGATCGAGCAGAGCCGGGGCGGTCAGCAAGTCGGGTGACACGCGGATCCATGGGTTTCCACCGATTCCCTCGTAGCTGAACGGCTAGGCTCCGGACCCGGGAGGGTGAATCTGTGCGCTGGGTAGCGAGGCCGCAACTCTTAGCAATGGTGCTGGCACTGACCGTGAGTGCCGCCCTGGTGGTCTCGGCCGAATGGGCCCCGGCCTCAGTACAGCTGAAGCTCATGGCCACAGCTGACGCCCTACCGGCGGGCACCTACTGTCAGGGGCCGCAGGTCGCCCAGCCGGCTGCCGGCCCCAAGAAGGTCATCATGCTGGACCTCGAGAACGAGTCCACGACGAACGTCCAGGCCTCACCGGACGCGCCCTTCCAGAACACCGTCCTCTCCCAGCAGTGCGGCACGTTCAGCCGTACGTCCATGCACAGCACGACGCACGGCTCGGAGAGCAACTACTTCGCACAGGTCTCCGGACTGAATGCTGCCATCAACTCCGGCCCCGACGCGGCGGCTCGCTTCGGGCTCTCCGACTGCGCACCCGACAGCACATCTGCATCCTGCGCGTTCGGCGGCGGCCACTTCGCAAGTACCGTGCCGTCGATCTTCTCTCAGATCGAGCAGCAGGTCGGTCCCGCGGGGTGGAAGACCTACGCGGACGACATGGTGACGAACTGCGAGAAGGCCGACGACTCCACGTACGCCACGACGGGGGGCGCTACCTACCGAAAGTACGTGGTCCGGCACAACCCCTCTGTCTATTTCAACGGCATCGCCTGCGCGACTCAGGTCGTCCCTTCCGGCAACTGGCAGGGCGGGCAGGGGGCTCTCTACAGCGACCTGATGAACGGGAGTCTGCCGGAGTTCTCCTTCATCGTGCCCAACGACATCGAGAACGGTCACGACCCGGTCTCGGTCAACGGCGTCACGGTCGCCGGAGGCACCAGCCAGATCGCGAACTCCGACAACTACCTGTCCAACGTCATGACCATGATCCAGGCCAGCCCCGACTACCAGAGCGGCAACCTGATCGTCATGGTCACCTATGACGAGGGGATCGGGAGCGGCATGGCCGGCGACGGCGGGGTCGGGGAGAACTGTGCGGACCCCGCCATCAGCCCGCTGGCCACGTCGTGTCAGGTCCCGACCTGGATCGTCGGTCGATACGTACCCAGCCATACCTACACGGGCTACATGAATCACTTCGGCCTGCTTGCCGCAACGCAACGTTTGTTGGGCCTCTCTCCCCTGCTAGGGCACGCCGGCGACAGCTCGACCCCCGACATCGTCGCCGGAACGACCACCGACCCCGATCCCTTCAATCTCACGCCCACAGGCCCGCCGTCCGCTCCTGCGGCACCGACCATCGGTACAGCCACGGCCGCAGACAGCGGCGCGGTCATCAGCTTTGCTCCCGCCCCCGGCACCTGGCCCGCGGCCACGTCCTACACCGTCACGTCGAACCCTGGTGGTGTCACGGCCACCGGCCCTGCGAGCCCGATCACGGTGACCGGGTTGACCAACGGGACTGCGTACACGTTCGCGGTGACCGCGACGAACGCTGTCGGTACGAGCCCGCCATCGGCGGCATCGAGCTCGGTGACTCCCGTTCCGGCGACTGTTCCGGGTGCGCCGTCCGGCTTGACGGCGGTCCCCGGCACCAACCAGGTCGCTCTGAGCTGGAGCCCGCCGGCATCGAATGGCGGGGCTGCCGTCACGGACTATGTCGTTCAGTACGCCCGATCGGGTTCCGGCGCCTGGCAAACCGTGGCCGACGGTGTCTCCACGTCCACCACTACGACCGTGACTGGACTGTCGGGTGGAGTGAGCTACGACTTCCAGGTGGCTGCGCTCAATGCCGTCGGGGTAGGACCGTACGGTGCGATCGCCTCGACAACTCCTATCGCCACCTCGCCGGAGCTCCTGCCGGACGCCGGCTTTGAGAATGGGAATGGCGGCTGGGTCCCGTTCATCGTCGGCACGTTCTCGCGAGTCAGCGCCCCGACCCACGGAGGGAGTTACGCACTCAAGGTTGCCGCCACGTCGACGTCACCCACTCTCGTCGGAATGACCCAGAACTCGGTCGTCAGCAACTCGGTGGCTGGTACCACGTACACGGCATCGTGCTTTGTCCAGCCCACCGGTTCGAACCTGAATCTTCAGCTCCGGTTCCTCGAGTACACCCAGAACTATGGTGCCAACATCCACCTGTCGACGACGACGGTCAACGGCCTGCCGACGGGTACGTGGACGCAGGTCAAGGTCAGCAGTGCAGCGGTGAACTCCGGGGAACGGATGATCCCGCAGATCTATGCCACGAACGAGACAACCAACACCGGCAGCCTGTTGTACGACGACTGCTCAGTGGTCTCCACCGTTGCTGCTCCGGCACCAACGGTTCCAGGTGCGCCACTTGCCGTATCCGCGACTGCCGGGGATGGGAGCGCGGTGGTGGCGTTCACCCCGGGGGCGACCGGTGGGTCCCCGGTGACCGGATACACGGTGACCTCGAGTCCCGGTGGGGTTGTTGGGTCCGGGGCGGGTAGCCCGGTCACGGTCTCGGGGTTGACCAACGGGACGGCGTACACGTTCACGGTGACCGCGCCGCCCGCCGCCGGGACCGGTCCGGCATCAGCGGCGAGCACGAGCGAGGCGCCGGCGGGTCTGCCGGGGTTCCCGACCGTGCTGACGGCGACCCCCGGGGATGGCCAGGTCGGGTTGAGCTGGGCGCCA
>JANWJC010000050.1 GCA_025449595.1 Acidobacteriota bacterium
CCCGATGACGTACGCCGGCTCACCACCTGCATCGACCACGTGGTGTCAGCCCTGTCGTAGCGGGACTGTCGGCTAGCTCACACCTGTGCCAGTCGTTCCGCGAAGAGGCGCAACGCCGTCTGGTCGCCGGTCTGGGTGACGGCATCCTGCGGAGCTCGACCCCACAGGTGCAGCAGCAGCTGCTCTGGCGAACCTTCGATGACGGCGCCGCCGGGCTCGGCTGCACCGGACGCGGCGGCAACGACAGCGCTCATCGGGTCGAGCGTCACGGTCCAGGCCAACCCAGGGGTACGGACGAGGACGGTCTGACCCGCCGCGCCCGGTGCCGGCTCGTCGAACTCCCAACCGAGCCAGCCGAGGATCTCATCGATACCGTCCGTTGCCAGCTCGGGGTCCAGCGCGGTGGTCGACCCGGCTGCGAGCTCGGCGTCCCAGCGGTGCACGAGCGTCTCCTGAGCCATCCGGCGCTGCCAGAACCCGACCGACTGGTCCGGTGGCCACCAGGTCCACGACGGTTCCCCCGACGCCCGCGCGGACAGCTCGCGCTCGATCGAGGCGAGCTCGGTGTCGTACCAGGACAGCACATCGAGGCCGTCCGGCGGCGCGGTGGCCCACTGCCCGTCCGCCGGATGTTTGCCGCTGGTCATCGCGGCAGTCTTGTGCGAGTAGACCGCTGCGACGTGCGCGACGAGGTCGGACACCGTCCACTCAGGGCACGACGGGACCGGGGCGGTCAGGTCGGTCGCGACCGCGCGCAGCCGGGCCCCATCACTACCCAGATGGCGCAGGTATTCCTCGGGGCGCAGGGACGTGTCGTTGATGCTGGCGATGACGTGCTCCGGTGTCGGACTCATCATGCGATCCTGCCTGATCCGTCGGACAGCCGTCCCGGACTCAGTGCTGCTGGACCTGTTGCACCACGGCGGCGACCAGGACGAGAGCCACCAGACCCAGGAGTACGCCCAGCGTCACCAGGCGCCGGGTCCGGGGATTCACGCCCTCACCCTAGGAGCCAGGAAATGGGAGCCTTTGGCCTGCACCCATCTGTCGCGGATCGAGCTGGCTCGGCGACGGTACCGTGGGCTCTGTGAGCACTCCGGAGCCGACGGCCGGCCCTCCCGAGCCGGGGCATGCACTTGAGCCGCTCGACGTCGACGGAGTCGCTGCGGTGGCGGTGGGTACTGCGATCTGGGCGGTCCTGCTGATTGTCGGGCTGCTGCTGCACAGCCGCCTGCAGGAGGCGGGCAGGGGCTGGTGGATCTGGGTCGCGGTCTCGGGCTTCCTGCTCGGCCTGGCCGGGTTGGCGTTCGTGATCCGCCGCCGCAACGCCTACCAGGCAGCTGTCGGCGCCTCGTCGGGCTGAACCCGTACCTCGTCCGGGACCGCGGACTCGTCCTCGTCCTCGCCCGACTCCGCCTGCTCGGACCCGGACTGCTCCGACTCGGACTGCTCCGGGGATTCGATCACGAACACGTGGGGTTCGGCCGGCGGCTCGTGACCGGGGGTGAGTCCGTCGTACACGAGGTCGTCCGGGATGCCGTCGGATACCAGGACCGAGGTGCCGTCGATGATCGGGGTCTCCGAGTGCGCGCCACAGCCGTAGCCGAGGTCCACGACGCGACCGTCGGCGGGCGACATCTCGTTGGCGCACAAGCCGAACTGCTGCCCAAGGGCGCCGCCCACGGGGACCAAGAACCCGCAGGACGTGCAGTGACCCGGCGCTGCCTTGGCCATGGCCGACTCGGGGCCGTACTCGCCGTCGTTCCAGCGGTCGGCAGCCTCGGTACGGCCCAGCGCGGACAGCACCCGGATGCGGCCCAGGCCCAGCTCCCACTGTTCCGGGCGCAAGGGGGCCGAGCCGTCGAGCTCGTCGGCGGGCTCCAGCGCGTCCTCGCCGCTGTAACCGGGAACCAGCCGTACGTCGTCCGGAGCGGTCGGGTGCAGGTCGCCGACGCCGAGGTCACCGGGCGCGACGCGCTGGTCGTACGGCACCCACGGCGGCGCCAGCAGCGACTCGTTCCCGGGCAGCAGCACGATCTCGTCGACCGTCGGTGTCCGCGACCGCGGACCCCGGGCCACGGTGACAGCCCATCGCCAGTCGACGTACGCCTTCGACAGCGAGCTGAAGTAGTGCGTGACGACGCGATCGCCGTCAGGGAGAGCCTCCAGCCAGTCGCCGACCTGGCCCTCGGGGGCCTCGTCGACCACGGCGGCACGCGCCAGATCGACGGCATCGGCGCACACCTGGTCGAGCACGGCTGTCGTCATGGGTGCATCCTCTCGCGCCCTGAGTGGGCCGAACTCACGGGCAGGGATCAGACGTCGAGGTCGTCGGCGACGGCTCGCAGCACGGCAGCGACCTTCGCCGACGACGCGTCGTCCGGGTAGCGGCCTCGGCGCAGGTTGTTCGACAGCCCGTCGAGCAGCTTGATCAGGTCCTCGATGAGCGGGGCGAGGTCGTCGGCGGGCTTGCGCTTGGCCTTGACCACGCTCGGCGCCGGCTCGAGCACCCGGATCGACAGCGCCGAGGGCCCGCGCTTGCCGTCGGCCACGCCGAACTCCACCCGGGTACCGGGCTTGAGGGTCGTGGCACCCGCGGGCAGTGCCGACGCGTGCACGAACACCTCGCCACCCTCATCGGTGGCGAGGAAGCCGAAGCCCTTCTCGGTGTCGAACCACTTGACCTTGCCGGTGGGCACAGCGAACCTCGATCTCGTACGGGCGTACCTGCTGCCGTCACCGAGGGACCACGGAGACGAGCACACCAGCCTATCCCGCACGAGCGACCCGGGCCGCACCGGAATTTCTGCGGACCGCGCGGTTCGCTCCGTGCCTCGGTGCCCGCGTAACGTGGTGCGGATGTCCGGGACCGAACGCGCCAGCCCGGGGAGCCCCGACAGCGCCAGCGAGCCGGTCGTGGCGTCGGGATCGGGATCGGGCCCTGTCAAGCCGTCCGCCGCCGGATCGGCGCGGTCGCTGGCCGACGACCTGCGGCGCCGGGACGACGACCAGCTTGCGGCGCTGCTGCTGGCCCGCCCCGACCTGGTCCATCCGGTGCCTGCCGACCTCGGCGTCCTGGCGACCCGCGCCACCACCAACGCCTCGGTCACCCGAGCCCTGGACCGGCTCGACATCGGCACGCTGCAGGTCCTCGAGGCGCTCGCGGCCCTGCCCGAGCCGGCCCGCCGGCGGGACCTGACGCGCGGGCTGCCGGGGATGTCGACCGCGTATCTGAAGACCACGCTGGCCCGGCTGCGCGCCGAGGCGCTGCTGTGGGGGCCCGACGACGAGCTGCACCTGGTCCGGATGGTTCGTCAGGCGTTCGGGGACTACCCGGCCGGGCTGGGGCCGGCGATGGCGCCAGGTCGGCGAGGGGTCGCGGCGTACGCGAAGGACCCGGACCTGGTCCAGCGCACGCTCGCCGACGCACCGCCGGAGGCCGTCGAGGCGATCGAGAAGCTGACGTGGCAGCGCCCGGTGGGCCGGCTCGACAACGCCGACCGCGTCGTCACCATCGACACGGCGGTGACCGCGGTGGAGTGGCTGCTGGCCCGTCACCTGCTCGAGCCCCTGGACGAGAGCACCGTGGTGCTGCCCCGGGAGGTGGCACTCGCGTTGCGCGGCGGCGTGCTGCTGCCCGACGTGCAACCCGGTCCACCGCCGGTCGCCGGGCGCGCCGAGCGGGACCCCACGCTGGTGGACGCGACGGCCGGGCAGCAGGCGTACCGCTTCGTACGAGCCGTCGACGACCTGCTGCAGGCCTGGTCCCTGGCGCCGCCGCCGGTGCTGCGGGCCGGCGGGCTGGGCGTTCGCGAGCTGGCGCGTACCGCCACCGCTCTTGACCTCGACGAGGCGCAGACCGCTGTCGTGGTGGAGACGGCGTACGCGGCCGGGCTGCTCGCGGCGGACGGCGAGGTCGCGGAAACGTGGTGCCCGACACCGGAGTACG
Source organism: Acidobacteriota bacterium (assembly GCA_025449595.1). Lineage (GTDB taxonomy): Bacteria > Actinomycetota > Actinomycetes > S36-B12 > CAIYMF01 > JAFIHG01. The sequence goes on from JANWJC010000050.1 coordinate 3,950, forward strand.
ACGTGTGGCTGACGCGACCCACCGGCGAGCAGTGGGCGCTGCTGGCGGTCGCCTGGCTGGCCACGACGCGGACCGCGGCACTGACGAACGGGCGCGACGCGGCGGGGGTGCGTACCAACGTCCTGTCTCGCGACCTGGACCGCCCCGGGGCTCCCGACGCGCGGCGAGCCACCCTTGAAGCACTTGCGGCACAACGGCCCGGGGTCTTCCCGGACCCGGCCGACCTGGCCGCGCTGCAGCAATGGCGCCGTCCTCGGCGCCAAACACCGTTGCGGTTGCTGGTGTCTGCCGCGACGTTGCCGGAGGCCGAGCAGCTCGGCGTCACCGGGCTCGGGGCGCTCGCCAGCCACGGCCGGGCGCTGCTGGATGCGCCGGTGTCCGACGACTCGTCGGCAGAGGCGAGGGCCTCGGCCCGGATGCCGGGTCGTGCCTCGGTGCCCGAGCCGGTGGTCGCGGCGCTCAGCCCGTTGCTGCCGACACCGCTTGACCACGTGCTGCTGCAGGCCGACCTCACCGCGGTGGCCCCCGGCCCGCTCGAGCCCGGACTTGCTGCGGAGCTCGCGCTGCTGGCCGACGTCGAGTCCACGGGCGGCGCGACTGTGTACCGGTTCGGGGAGGCGTCCATCCGACGCGCGCTGGATGCCGGGTACAGCGCAACCGACGTGCTGGCAACGCTGGGGCGACACTCGAGAACCACTGTGCCGCAACCACTCTCGTACCTGGTGACAGATGTCGCCCGGCGCCACGGAGCGGTCCGCGTCGGCGTGGCGTCGGCGTACGTCCGTTGTGACGACCCCGCGATGGTCGCCGCGATGCTCGTCGACCGGCGGCTGGCGGGGCTGCGGCTGAGCCGCCTGGCCGACACCGTTCTGGCCTCGCAGGCCGCACCGGACGAGGTGCTGGCCGGGCTGCGCGAGGCCGGGCTGGCCCCGAGCGCGGAAACCCCGGACGGCACGGTGGTCATCCGGCGCCCACAGAGCAGGCGTACCCCGCCGCGGCCCCGACCACCGCACCTCAGCGCGGACCCGCCGCCGCCGAGCACCGCGCTGATCGCGGCATCCGTGCGCGCGCTGCGCGCCGGGGAGCACGCCGCCGCGCACCGGCCCGAGGCGTTGTTCGAGGGCGATGGCTCCGGTCGGCTGGGCCGCTCCACGACCGGTGAGACCCTCGACGCGCTGCACGCCGCGCTCGAGGGCGGGAGCCGCGTCTGGATCGGCTACGCGGACCCCACGGGTACGACGACCGAGCGCGTCGTCGAGCCGCTGCGCCTGGACGGCGGCTTCCTGACCGCGTACGACCTGCGCACGGCCGAGGTCCGTACCTTCACCGTGGCCCGCATCACCGCCGTCGCCCCGGTCGCAGCGGAGGCCTGACCCGCCCGGTTCGCCGTTCGGTTGGGCGAGGGCGACGGGGTCAGGTGAGGGGGGAGCGCCAGACTGTGATGTCGTCGAGGACGTCCGGGATGGGTTCGACGCCGAGGCCTGGGCCGGTGGGGACCGCGATCTGGCCGTCGCGCAGCACGAACGGCTCGGTCACGTCGCGGGTGAAGAACCGGTCCGAGGCGCTGGTGTCGCCGGGCAGGACGAACCCGGGGAGCGAGGCCAGCGCGATGTTAGCCGCCCGGCCCAGACCCGTCTCGACCATCCCACCGCACCACACCGGGATGCCGCGGCCCAGGCACATGTCGTGGATCGCCTTGGCCTCGAGGTAGCCCGACACCCGCCCGGCCTTGATGTTGACGATCTCGCAGGCGCCGTACTCGATCGCCGAGTCCGCGGTCGCCACCGAGATCACCGACTCGTCGAGGCACACCGCGGTCACCATCCGCTCGGCGAGCAGCTGGTGGCCGCGCAGGTCGTCCTCGTGCAACGGCTGCTCGATGAGCAGCAGGTCGAGCGCGTCGAGCTGCGCGAGGTGCTCGATCGCGTCGCGGCCGTACGCCTGATTCGCGTCCACCTGCAACGGGATGTCGGGCCAGCGCTCGCGCACCTTCGTCGTCGGGACGATGTCCCAGCCGGGCTGGATCTTCAGCTTGATGCGGCGGTAGCCGGCATCGACGTAACCCTCGACCTCGGCCATCAGCGTCGCGAGCTCGTCGTCGTCGGGGATCCCCACCGAGACCCCGCAGTCGATGCGGTCGCGGGTGGAGCCGAGGTACGAGCCGAGGGAGACGCCCGCGGTTCGCAACTGGGCGTCCAGGACCGCCATCTCCAGCGCCGCCCGCGCCATCGGGTGGCCACGCACGGGACGCAGCAGCCCCGGCACGTCCTCCGCCGTGAGCTCGCCGGCGCGCATCAGGCGCGGCACGAGGTGGTCACGCAGCACGATGATCGCGGCGTCGTTGAACTCGTGGCTGTAGAGCGGGGCGCGGTCCGCGGCGCACTCCCCCCACCCGACCACACCGTCCGCGGTCGTGACCTTGAGCAGCAGCACGTCCTTCTCGTACTCCGTGCCGAACGAGGTACGGAACGGGCGCACCAGCGGCAGGTGACACCGGATGACCTCGACCGAGTCCAGCCTCATGGGACCTCCACCACGTAGTCGCCCTCAACGGTCAGGCCTGTCACGACGGCACCAGCGCCCAGCAGCGGCTGCAGCGCGTTGCGCATCGCCACGCGCCAGGCTGTCGCCTCGGTCGGGTCGGTGCGTCGCAGCTCGATGATGTCCTCGGGCACCGCCACCAGTGTGATAGCAGAAACCTGTTCTGTCGCAACCGGTATGCCCCAGTTCTCCAACGCCAGCCCGAGCGCCGCACCGTCGTCGAGCAGATCGGTCGCCGACGGGGATGAGGACTGGCCGGACAACGCCCGGGCCACCCGGTCGGAGGCCAGGTCCCACGTCAGGAGCAGCCGGTCGCTGGGGTCGCCGACGTTGAGCGCGTCCGTCATCTGGCCGTAGAAGTCCGGCAGGTACGACGACACCGTGCCACCGAGCTTGACCAGGTTCAGTCGCGCGTTCCGACGTACCAAGGGGTCGAACGTCCAGACTACCGTCGGCA
>JANWJC010000051.1 GCA_025449595.1 Acidobacteriota bacterium
ACCAGCCACTCAGCCGGTCGCAGCGGGACGCCGGCGGCTTCCAGCTTGCTGCCGTGGTTGGTGTCAAGGTCGCGCTTCTGCTCGAGCCGACCGGCCAGGTCGACGGCCGACCGGGCCACCTGGCTGCCCCCGAGGGCGCCGGCTTCCGGAGCGCTCGCGTCGTGCTTGCCCCGTGAGGTCAGCGAGTACCTGCCCAGCCGGCGTCCGACCCGCCCGCTGGTGGCAGCGTCACGGTCGGCCGACAGGAACGCCACGATCAGCAGGACCAACAGTCCGAGCCCGACCGCGACGAGGGCGGCCGGGAGGAACCAGCCCTGGCTGGTCACCGAGGGGCTCGACGGCGGCACCGGTTGCGGGCCGTAGTCGGCCGCGAAGGCGGGCGAGGCGGCCGCCAGCACCGTCAAGGTCGTCACGCCCAGGACGGTGGCAGCGCGGCGGGCCCGCCGGTGAGAGGTCGCTGCCATGGTCAGGCCCCGAACTTCTCGAACGCGAACTGGCTGGTGTCGGACTCGACCCCGGCAGCTGCGAACTTGTCCAGGAACTTCGGTCGCAGCCCGGTGGAACGAAGGTGCCCGCGCGGGGTCCCGTTGTCGTCGTAACCGGCCTGGTGGTCGAACAGGAACAGGTCCTGCAGCGTGATGACGTCGCCCTCCATGCCGACGACCTCGGTGACGTGGGTGATGCGGCGGGAGCCGTCACGGAACCGGCTCTGGTGCACGATGAGGTCCACGGCTCCGGCCATCTGCTCACGGATGGCTCGCAGCGGCAGGTCCGCCCCGGCCATCAGCACCATGGTCTCCACACGGGAGAGCGTGTCGCGTGGACTGTTGGAGTGGGCGGTGCATATCGAGCCGTCGTGGCCGGTGTTCATGGCCTGCAGCATGTCCAGGGCAGCGGAGTCGCGGACCTCGCCGACGACGATGCGGTCCGGGCGCATCCGCAATGCGTTTCGGACCAGGTCGCGGATCGTGACCTCGCCCTTGCCCTCGATGTTGGGCGGGCGGGACTCCAGTCGGATGACGTGCTCCTGGTGCAGCTGCAGCTCGGCCGCGTCCTCGATCGTGATGATCCGCTCCTGGTCGGGGATGAACGAGGAGAGCACGTTGAGCGTGGTGGTCTTGCCGGCACCCGTACCGCCGGAGACGAGCACGTTGAGTCGCGCCCGGACGCAGCTGGACAAGAAATCGGCCACCGCGGTCGTCATCGTCCCGAAGGTGATGAGGTCCTCGGCTTCGTACGGGTCGGTGGCGAACTTGCGGATCGTCAGCGTCGGCCCGTCCACCGCCAGGGGCGGGATGACGGCGTTGACGCGGCTGCCGTCCTGCAGCCGGGCATCGACCATCGGTGAGGACTCGTCGACCCGCCGGCCCACCCGCCCAACGATCTTGTCGATGGTGCGGCGCAGGTGCGAGTCGTCGGCGAACCGGCCGTCGACCGGTTGGATCTTGCCGGCGCGCTCGATGAAGATCGTGGAGGCGCCGTTCACCATGACTTCGGTGACCTCCGGGTCACGCAGGTACGGCTCGAGCGGGCCGAAGCCGAGGATGTCGTCGGCGATCTCCTGCGCGAGCCGGGCCCGGTCGGTGACGGTGAGCGGGGTCTCCTCGTGCGACAGCACCTCCTGCAGGGCGTTGCGAACCTTGCCGGCCAGCTCGTCCTCGGTGAGCCGGCTGTCGTACAGCTGCGGACCGAGGCTCTCCAGCAGGGAGGCGTGCACCGTGCGCTTGAGGTCGGCGAGCGGATCGGCCGCGTGCCGGCGCCTCACCGGACCGGTCTGGGGGGTGGTGTCCACCGGGGCGTCGCCGCGCTGGCGGCGAGCTTGGGCGAGACGATCGGAAAGGCTCATCTCTACTTCCTCCAGCGGCGGCCGCCGCGTCGGTCCGTGCGCATCTGAGTGGGTATGTCGTCCTCGCTGACCGGCGCCAGCACGAACTTGTCCATGAAGTCGCGGATCGCGATCGACACGGGACTTTTCGGGTCGTCGGTGACAAGTGCGACACCGCGGTTCGTCGAGGCCGGGACGTCCCGGCTCGACGGGATCTGCGCCACGATCGGCGCCTTGAGCGTCTTCTCGACCTCGCCGATCGCGAGGCCGACCTTGGAGTCCGCCCGGTTCAGGACGACCGAGAGTCGGTCGCGCGGGAAGGAGATCATCTCCAGCGTCTCGAGCGTGAGCTTGAGGTTCTTCAGTGCCGGGATGTCCAGCGTGGCAAGCAGGGCCACCACGTCGGACTTGTCGAACGCTGCGAGGACGTGGTCGTCCAGGGCAGGCGGGGTGTCGACCACGATGTAGTCGAACTCCTGGGCCAGCAGGTCGAGGATCTGCACGACGAGCTCGGGGGTGATCAGGTCTCCGCCGCTGGGTTCGAGCGGGGCGACCAGCGCCTGCAGACCGGAGCGGTGCGAGGTCAGCAGGGCCAGCAGGGCCGGCCCGTCGAGGTCCTCACCGAGGGGCACCGCATCGGCGATCGTGTGCGTCGGGAACAGCTGCAACGCGATCCCGACGTCGCCGAACGCGAGGTCGAGGTCGACCAGGGCGACGGTGCCGCGGCCCGAGGTGGCCAGCGCTGCGGCGAGGTTCGTCGCGAGCGTGGTCTTGCCGCAGCCGCCCTTGGCTGAGAACACGGTGACGATCCGGCCGCGCCGGGTCGGGCGCAGGTCACCCTCGGTGCCGGCCACCTGCACGCGCAAGCGATCCGCAATCTCCCGGGTGCGACGCACGGCGACCGCGAGCCCGGACAGGTCACGTTCCTGCACGACCTCGCGAATCCCCGAACGCAGCGCGTCGGACAGCACCGCCGTGTCGATCCGGCGTCGCACCAGCACCACCCCGAGGCTGGGGCGGTTCACGCGCATCGTCTCCGCGAGCTGGTCCGCGTCGATCTGGTCCACCGTCGGGCCGAGCACCACACAGTCCTCGAACACGTTGACGTCGAGGTGCGCATGCAGGGCGTCGAGCCCGGGGAGGACGGCCGCGTCCGGCCCCAGGGCGCTGCGGATCGCTTCGGCGCCGTTGGGGTCGAACTCGACGATGACTGTCATGGGATCTGCTGTCCTAGGTCGCGTTGGCGGGTGTGGTCATGAGGCTCTGTGTCACCAAAGCCTCTGGGTCACTAACGCTCTTATGTCACTTGAACAGGTTTCCCGCGGTGATTCCCGGTGCGTTGGGTACCACCTTGGAGTCCTTGGTCATCAGCGCGAAGTAGAGCTGACCACCGCCGGTGCCCTGGGCGAAGACGAGCTTCTCGGCGTCGGTCTGGCTGAGGCTGAGGGTCAGGATCGCGGTCGAGATCTGCTCGGTGTTGACGTTGCTCGTCGCATCGGTGGTCGTCTTGGACACCACCGTCGTCGGACCCACGCCGATGACCGCGACCTTGGACAACAGGGTGCGGGTGAACGGCTTCTGGTTCGCGTCGAGGCCGCTGGCGATGACCGCGATCTCCGATCCCGGTGACAGGAAGCCGGCGACGCGCTGCGGGTCGCCCAGCTGTACGGATACCGCGACCTGTCCCGGTGCCACGGTGAGCCCGCTGGTCAGCGCCGTGGCGCCCCACTGCGCGCTGATGATCTGCTGCCCCGGGAACACCGGGATCGTCGCGACGAGACCCGCGATCGGGGTGGCGTCGGACAGGGCGCCGGGAACCACGTCCGTGGCACGAACTGCGGTTGCGGTGAACGCCCCGTTGGCCGAGGCGGCCGAGCCGGTCGTCCCCACCGCGATGTTCGACTTGGCCACCAGCACGGTGACCAGCTGCTGCGCCGTGGTGCCTTCGGTCTTCGCATTCTGTGCGTAGACGAAGACTGCGGCGGTGCCCAGCACCGCGACGACGAGCGCCGCGATGAGCAACAAGGTACGACGACCCATGACTGTCCCTCGGTCGAAGGTCCGCCGCGTGGCGGACCCGGTGGCCCGGGGGAGTGCCCACCGTCGTCGGACGGCGGACGAGCGAACGACCGGTCGTGCGACCGTGCGTACTGCCGGACGCGGGTCCGGTCGCCTGTCATAGCGCGACGTAGTCCGTGGCGTCCCCCCGGCAGGTGCTGACTTGTCCCTCCGACAGCACCTGCGGCGAGAGTAGCGTTGGGTTATCGATGAATACAGAGCGTGGACATTGTTCAGACGAACGACGATCCCATCCGAACCGTTCGGTGGACGAGGGGGAGACCGTGCGGTTTCAGCCTGCTGACACGGTGCTGACGACCCTGGCACGGGTCTCCGGCCGGCTCCACTCCCGCTCCGTGCGGCGCATCGACCACGTCGCGAACAACACCGTTCCGACCGTGATGAGGACCGGAGCAACGATCGAATTACTGTACGACGCCAACGAGAAGAGCACACCGAGCAAGGTCGTGAGGGTGGCGAGCCGCAGCGAATAGAGCGCCATCGATCCTGGTGGCGCGGGCGTGTCCCGAGGGCCCTGCAGGTCGGCTCGGTGGGGGCGCGTCACGGACAGCCGCATGCTGATGGCGCTCACCAGGGCGACACATCCCACCGAGCTGCCGAGCACGCACACAAGCTCGGTGACGGTCGGGGCCCTGCCGGCGCGCAGACCGCACAGTACGACGACGACGAGGACCGCAGCACCGGAGACCTCGAGCACCATCCGACGCTTTGCCCGAAGGGCCAGCGAGGGATATCCGGGGAGCGTGGCGATCCACACCGAGCCGGGGCCGTCGAGGCAGAAGACGTTGACACCGAACAGCAATGCGGCTCCGCTGGCCACCAGGGGCGGAAGCAGCGCGATCGACTGCCACGACAGCCCCGCGATGAGCCCGGCGGCCGCGGGAAGCCCGCCGAGGACGAACAGCCCGCGGCGCAACGGCGCAGAGCGCCATATGCTCGCCCGGTCGATCGAGAGCAGCTGTGCGTACGGGGTCCTTCGCAGCTCGCGGCGGGTCAGCGGGGCCGAGGCGTGGGCGTCGGAGCCACGGTCACCGGGTCGGCGAAGGGCCCAGCCCGCGGCGCGGACGGTGAGCGCATAACCGGCAGCGGCGGCCAGCACCATGATCACGGTGCGTCCCACCCAGACCCCTGGCTGGCCGACCGCCGCGCCCAGCATGGCGCCCAGCACCTTCACCGTCGGGCTGCTGTCCAGCAGGCCGGGCACCAGGTCCTCGCGCGCGATCACGACGACCGCGACGACCAGCGCGACCATGACCAGCCGCGTTACGACCCGGCCCGCGACGCGCTTGCGGAAGCCGACCACCAGCCAGGCGAGCGACTGCCCGATCCCCGTGCATGCCAGGACGTAGCTGAACAGCACCAGCAGGGGCAGACCCGGCGCGTACGGTCCCCGGATCGCGTACGCCGTCGCCCACGTCAACAGCACGAGCTGCAGGTACCAGGCGATGTTCAACGGGGTGAGCAGGAGCGAGAGCCGGACGGCGGTCCTGGGACGCACCGGGAAAGCCACGAGCTGGGACGCGGGAAGCAGCTCGTAGGACCCGCCCGCGGCGATCGGCCCGATCATCGAGGTGGCCAGGAAGGCCAGCATCGCCGTGGGCAGCAGCACGGCGACCTCACCGGTGGGGTCCGCCATGTTCCCGAGCTCAGCCGCGCCGGGCGTGCCGGCAAGCACGGCGAGGTCGAGGGGGACTGCGGCGGCGGCCAGCGCCCCTAGGACCAGCACGGCGAGGGCGAGCAGCAGCAGGAGCAGCATCCCGACGCGTACGCCGGGCCGGCGCACCATGCGCCACCGCAGCGCGAGCAGGGCGCGGGACTGCCCGCTCACGCCAGCAGCTCGCGGTAGCGGGCGGCGCCGTCCGTGCCGGCCAGCTCGGCCGCCGGCGCGGCGGCAACCATGGTGCCGCGCTGCAGCACGACCGCCTCGTCGCACGCCTGCACCGCGAGCGAGAGCAGGTGGGTGGAGATCAGCACCGCGGCGCCGCGCATCCGGGCGCGCGCGACCTCCTCCATCGTCGCGTCCACGCCGAGCGGATCCACCCCGTCGAACGGCTCGTCCAGCAGCAGGACCGCCGGCTCGTGGAACGCCGCCAGCAGCACGGACATCCGCCGGCTCATGCCGTGGGAGAACCCGGCGGTGATGCGGTCCGCAGCCGAGGTGAGATCGAAACGGTTCAGCAGGTCCTCGGCGCGGGACTTCCAGCCCTCGTCCAGCGAGCGCAGCTGGGCTGCGAGCTGCAGGTGCTCCCACGGGGTGGCCCGCGGGATCAGGCCACCGACGTCGGGGCAGTAGCCGACAGCGGCCCGCGCGTCCATCGGGCTCCGTACCGCGTCGGCCCCGGCGACGATCACGCGCCCGGCGGTCGGGGGCAGCACCCCGGCCAGGACGCGCAGGGTCGTGGACTTGCCGGCACCGTTTCGCCCGATCAGCGCGACCGAGCCGCCCGCGGGGACCCGCAGGTCCAGGTCCGCCACGGCAGGGACCGATCCGAACCTGACAGTGAGCCCGCGGACGTCCACCACGGTGGTCGCCGTCGCTGGAGTCATGAGCGCATCCTGCCGCCGACCCGACCCGCGACGACATCCGGCTGGGCCGTACGGGCGACGCGGCCCTCGGGGCCGCCACGGCCGGACGGGAGTTGCGGCTCTCCGGCAGGATGACGCCGTGCCGACGATCGATCTGGTGGACGAGACGTTCGTGGCTGCCGACCGCTCGCTGCTGGTGACCGATGTCGCCGACCCGGCGCGGTGGCGGCAGTGGTGGCCCGATCTCGACCTGACGATCTTCATGGACCGCGGCCCGGACGGGTTGCGCTGGAACGTGAAGGGCGCTCTTGTCGGGTCCTGCGAGCTGTGGCTCGAGCAGTTCCGCGATGGCGTCCTGGTCCACTACTACCTGCGGGCCGACCCCGCGTCCGGGCCCGTGGACGTCACGACCACCGGCGGGGCCCGGTACGCCGCGCGGCTGCGGACCGAGCGGGCCCGGCTCTGGAAGCGTTCGGTCTGGGCGTGGAAGGACGAGCTGGAGCAGGGCCGGGCCGCCGGCGCCCTGGGCCGAGAGGCCCTGACGGACCTCGGCTGAGCAGACGTCGTACGGGGGATCAAGGTGGGGCCATCTGCTGCCGATACCTGCCGGGTGACGAACCTTGCCCGCTGCCCCCAGTGCAACGCCGCGCTCCCGCATGGTGCGCCGTGGTGCTCGCTGTGCCACCTCGACCTGCGCCCACCGCCGCCTGAGCCTGTCCCCGAGCCGGTGACCGCGACGCCCGAGCTCGACAGCGCCGACGGAGCCGCGCTCGACGCGTTGCCTGCGCCCGCGCCGGTGCGAGGCGGCCGTCATCGCCGTGGGGCTCCGCTACCTGCGCCGGCCGCGGCAGGCCCGCACCAGTCCCTGCCGGACGGCACCGCACCGGAGGGCGCCACGCCGGACCCCGCCGCGCTGGTGGAGCGGTCCGCGCTGCTCGTGGCCGAGGCCCCGAAGGGCCAGGACGGCAACCCGGACATTGAGCTGCTGGCCAGTGCGCTCATCGCCGAGCTCGAGTCCAGCGAGGCCAAGCGCACCGCGCTGCCGGCATGGGACCGGGTCCCCGGCGGCAAGTGGACGGTCCTGGCCGGCGGCATGGTGGCGCTCACGCTGGTGCTGGTCGGTCTCAGCGCCGTCCTTGGAGCGATCTTCGTACGCTGAGCCCTCGGGCTCACTGAGTGGCGGCGCCGCTCCTAGGCTCGTCGGCGTGCGGGTCCATGTCGTCAGCGACGTCCACGGGGCGTCGAATGCGCTGGCCAGGGCACGCGACGGCGCGGATGCGTTGGTGTGCCTGGGCGATCTCGTGCTGTTCCTCGACTACGACGACCTCTCGCAGGGCATCTTCGCCGACCTGTTCGGTGCCGCGAACGCCGCCGAGTACGTCCGGCTCCGCACCGCGCGTCACTACGCGCAGGCAAGTGCCCTGTCGCGTGGGCTCTGGGACGACCTCACCGCCAGCACCGGCCAGGACCGGGCGACGCTGACCGAGGCCAAGGTCCGGGCCCAGTATCAGCGGCTGTTCGCGGCGATGCCGGTGCCGTCGTACCTCACGTACGGCAACGTCGACCTGCCCAGGTACTGGGCGGACTACCTGCAGCCCGGGCAGCAGGTCCTGGACGGGCAGTGGGTGGACCTCGACGGGATCCGGTTCGGCTTCGTCGGCGGCGGGCTGGTCAGCCCGATGCGGACCCCGTACGAGCTCGACGAGCAGTCGTACGCCGCGAAGGTCGCAGCACTCGGGCCGGTCGACGTGCTGTGCTCGCACATCCCGCCCAGCGTGCCGGAGCTGACGTACGACGTGGTGGCGCGCCGTTTCGAGGTCGGCAGCCGGGCGCTGCTGGAGTACGTGCAGGACGTGCAGCCGCGGTTGGCGCTGTTCGGCCACGTCCATCAGCCCGCTGCCACGCGCCTGCGCATCGGGCGGACCGAGTGCATCAACGTGGGCCACTTCCGTGGTACCAGAACGCCGTTCGCCCTGTCGTGGTGAGCCGTCTCCCACCATTGTCGAGCGGTAGGGTCGCAACCATGGCCGACCGCACCGAGTCCAGCATCGTCATCAGCGCCGCGCCGGCCCAGATCATGGCGGTCGTCGCGGACCTGCCGGCCTACCCGCAGTGGAGCGACGGCGTGAAGAGCGTCGAGGTGCTCACCGAGTACGAGGACGGTCGCCCGGCGGACGCTCGCTTCGTCGTGGACTCCGGACCCATCAAGGACACGTACGAGCTCGAGTACGACTGGGCCGACGACCTGCTCTTCGTGTCCTGGACCCTCACGTCCGGCAGCCTGCTCAAGGCGATGGACGGCTCGTACCGCCTGTCCGACAACGGGGATGGCACGACCGCGGTCGTGTACCAGCTGTCCGTCGACAGCAGCATCCCGATGATCGGGCTGATCAAGCGCAAGGCCGAGAAGGTGATCGTGGACACCGCGCTGCGCGGGCTCAAGGAGCGCGTGGAGTCCGAAGCCGGCTGAGGTGGGGCGCTGACCGCGTAGCGTCGCCACGCGGGACCCGATCGGCCCAGCCCCTCACGCAGAGAAGATCCGACATCACGCAAAAGGATCAACCGAACGGCCGACCCCAGGTCAGCGCTCCATGCCGTGTGGAAACTGCATCCGCCCTGGCATGATCAGCCGGACCAGTCGACCGGACGTGGTGCACAGGCACCCCCGGTGGATGACCACCGACGCCGGGGGGCGACCTTGCGCACCATCTCTGCGCTGCAGCACGCTCTCGTACGCCGTCATGCCCTGCTTCCCCGACCATCACGCCGCCTGAACGGCGACCGGGGCGCCGCCGCCGTCGAGTTCGCCCTGGTGTCGATGCTGCTGTTCACACTCGTGTTCGGCATCATCGAGTTCTCCCTCGTCATGCGCGACAAGATCGCCGTCACCAGCGCGGCCAGGGACGGTGGACGCACGGCGTCGGCCGAACCCCGTGCCGCCGGATACAACGACCCGATCACGGGCACCGGGGCGAACATCACCGGGCTGGTCCCGGATGCGGTGAAGTCGGTTGCGGCGTCGCTGACCGGCATCCCGAAGGCGTCGATCAAGGGGATCTGGGTCTACCAGGCAGGGGCGAACGGCCAGCCGGTTGGCGGGAACTCCCTTCCGACTTCAGCGAATCCGAACGGCGCCTGCAACGTGAACTGTGTGCGCTACTTCTACGACCCGACCCGGACGTGGATCGACCCGAGCACGGGCAACAAGGTCGTCGGTGGCTTCTCGCTGATCGGCGGAACCTGGGCCGCCTCGAGCATCAACGCCTGCCCCGGCGACCCGAACGGGCAGTACGTCGGGATCTACGTGCAGGTGCTTCACAACTTCATCACCGGCTCGTTCCTGACCGGTGGAGCCACGCTGAACCTGTCCGACACCGCGACGTTCAAGTTCGAGCCCATCCCGTTGGTCCCTGGACCGTGCAAGTGACCCCCGTCGTGCGTGCGCTCGAGTCCCGGCTGCGCCGGGTGGTCCGCGCCGACAAGGAGGAAGCTGGTGCGGTCGTGATCCTGGTGGCCATGCTGCTCGTGGTGTTCATGGGTTGCGCGGCCATAGCCGTCGACCTCGGCCGGGAGCAGGTCGTCGCCGCGCAGCTGCAGAAGGCAGCTGACGCGGGTGCTCTGGCCGGCGCCGTGTACCTGCCAGGGAACCTCGCAACCGCCCAGTCCGTCGCGCAGGCGGTGGCACTGCAGAACGTCAGGGTCGGGCTTTCGGGCCCGGTCACGGTGACCTCGGTGCTCGGAATTCGCCCGACCCAGCTGAAGGTCACGGTCAGCGGCCCGATGACGTTCACGTTCGGCCAGGCGATCGGGATCAACGGCACGACGGTGACCCGTACCGCCACCGCGGACTTCTCCGGCCCGACCCCGATGGGAAGCCCCTGCAACATCCTGGGCCGCGAGGACATGCCCTCGGACAGCCAGACGGGGCAGGCGCCGGTCGCGTCCGCGAACTGCTCCGGAGCGGGCACGTACTGGGTGAACATCGCTGGTACCTACGTGAACAAGGCCCGCGGCGACGCGTACGCGGATCTCTGGTGCACACAGCCTGATGACGGCAAGGGCATCGACGGCTGCTCGATTCCCAACAGCACCGCCGGGAACCCGGGAACCAACACCGAGTACGACCCGAACGGCTACATCTACACCGTCCGAGTCACGACGGCTGGGATCCTGAATCTGCAGGGCTACGACATCGCGTGGGTCGCGACCGGGGACAACTGCACCGACAACCTCGCCGGGGCGTCGGCCGTCTCGAACACCTACGTCACCGACGGCGCGAAGCGTTATGCCACCGGCACCAGTGCGTACTGCACCGGAGACACGCAGATGAACTACTACGACGGCGATCTGTCCGCGGTCAAGACGATCGTCACGGTCCGGGCACCGGCCGCCACCTCGATCAACCCGCTCGACGGCACCACGCTGTGCCAGCGCTCATGGAACGGCTGGGGCGACCAGTATGCCTCGCCGTCCACGTACGCCAACCCCAACCCGACGCTGGGAAAGGCGCTCGATCTGGCAACCCTGCTCAATTTCAAGAGCCCCAGCTATGACTCGTCCTTGGCCGAGGTGTTCCACCGGTGGGCGAACCTGTGCACCGGCAACCCCAACGGAATGTACGTGACGCCCGGGGACTACTCCATCCAGGTGCAGACCGTCGGGGGCGGTGGGCAGAACCGGTTCGGGCTGCGGGCCTCGCTGGACAGCGGCAACTCGAACGTGTCGATCTTTGCCAACGGCAAGGAGTCCATGTTCAACAATGTCAATGCCGGAGTGTCGGAGTTCTTCCTGGTACGCCTCGGGTCTGGCGCCGCCGCCCACACGTTGACACTGCGGTTCTTCGACATGGGCGACGCGACAGCACCGGTGTCCGCCGTCGTGCTGCAGCCCGACAACTCCAACCTGACTGCTGGCGCCCCGTGGTCCGGCTGTGTCGGGATCGGTCCGACGGGTGGGGCATCTCCAGGCTCACTGCTGAGCAACTGCACGGTCACCACGACTTCGGCCACCAACGGCGGGCGATGGCAGAGCATCCAGGTGCCCATTCCTTCCAACTACGTCTGCAACGCAGACTCGGACCAGTCCAAGTGCTGGATCAAGATCAAGCTGACGACTACCGCCGCCCAGGCCGACACCACCACGTGGGCAGCGTCGATGGACGGCGACCCGGTCCGCATCATCCGCTGACCCGACCGCCTGGCCCGAACCTGCGTCGTTCACGTGTGGTGCGTGACAAGGGGTTGACTGCACGGAAGTGTCTGGGACGGTCTGGGCCATTGCTGCGCGTGGTACCGGTGCAGGTGGCCGACCGGGTCAGGCTAGGCCCGGGTTGTGACGTACATCACGCGAACAGGCTGCGAATAAAGGGGATTTTGGGCTGTTTGGGGGTCGTTGGAGGGTAGCACTGTCGGAGGTGCTGGCTAGGTTCTGGGTATGACTTCTCGACCGGATCGCCGTCGCCGAAAGGTGAGAGCGCGCGCGCTGGAGCCGGGGGTCATCAGTGATGCGGAATGGGAGGCGGGGCTCGCTTTCGCCGCAGCCGACGCGGCGGAATTGGCTGCGCAGTGGGTCGCGATGTCGGTGCCGGAGCGGGACCGGTATCTGTCCGTGCACGGTGACGGTGGTGCCTGCGACGAGGGTGCGGCATACGACGGCGCCGACGGTGCGGATGCTGCGGACACGACGGACGCGGCGTTCCGGGCGGTGGAGTCGGGCTGGCTGGCCTTGGCCGCGGACGGCGACGCCGGTGTCACGGATCGGGAGCTGTTGGCGATCGCGACGGCGGAGCCGGGTTCGTTGGGTGAGCCGGACCGGTACGGGGACCCGCGCGATGGGATCACGCAGTTGCGGTGCATCGACCGGCTGGTGGCACGGTTGGCGTCGGCGCGGCATGCGGTGATCGCGGGGTTGTGCCCGCCCGATGAGGTCGCGGCCTACCGTGCCGAGCAGCACCTGGTGGAGGAGATCCAGGTCGCGACCCGGGTCGGCCCCGGGATCGCCCGGCGGGACATCGAGACGGCGCGGTTGCTGGCCGGCCCGTTCGCCCGGTCGCGGGCGGACCTGGCCCTGGGCCTGATCTCCGAGGCCCATGTGCGGGTGCTGGTGTTCGCGACCAGCACCGTGGTCGATGACCCCGACACCGTCCCAGCGGGGCAGCGGGTCACGCGGGAGGAGAAGTTGCTGGCGGTGCAGCACCGGGTCGCTGCGGCGGCGCGGCGACAGACGGCGTCACAGTTCCGGGCGGCGGTCGCGGCGGCGATCTGTGTGGTCGACCCGCAGGGGGAAGCCGACCGGCATGGTGCGGCGAAGGCGGCCCGGGACGTGACAGTGAGCCGGGACACCGACGGGATGGGGGTGCTGGTCGATCGCGATGACAGTGCCAGCGTGCAAGCCCTGCACACCGAGCTGACCCGACAGGCCAAGCTGTTGCAGGCCGAACGCGGTGGCACCGCCGCGGCCCGGGCCGGGGAGGCCGATGCCCGGATCGGGGCGTGCCGAGCCGACGTGCTCAAGACCCTCGTCCTGGGCCGGCTAACCCCGAGCGACACGGCCGACGGTGCCTCTGGCGGCGGCGCGGGCGGCGATTCTGGTGATGCGACCGGGGCAGTCCCCGAGCCCAGTCCGGGGTCGTCGTTGGAGCCACCGGTGCGGGTGTTGGAGGGCCACCTCGTGATCGATCTGTCGACGTTGCGGCGGGAAGCGGACAACCTGTGCCTGCTGGATGGCACTCCGATCCCGGCGCCGGTGGGGCGGGAGCTGGCCCGCTCGGTGCGGGCCTGGCGCCGGATCGTGACCGACCC
>JANWJC010000052.1 GCA_025449595.1 Acidobacteriota bacterium
CCACCCGTGACCAGCTCTCGATCAACGGCGGCAGCAACGGCGGGCTGCTCGTGGGGGCCGCCCTCACCCAGCGACCGGACCTGTTCGCCGCGGTCGTGTGCAGCGCACCGCTGCTGGACATTGTGCGCTACGAGCTGTTCGGTCTCGGGGCGACCTGGAACGTCGAGTACGGGTCCGCGTCCGAGCCCGAGCAGCTCGACTGGCTGCTGGCGTACTCGCCGTACCACCACGTGCGTGACGGGGTCGCGTACCCGGCCGTGCTGTTCACGGTGTTCGACAGCGACAGCCGGGTCGACCCGATGCACGCCCGCAAGCTCGCGGCCGCGCTGCAGCACGCCACCAGCTCGGACCGGCCCGTGCTGATCCGGGCGGAGGGCGACGTCGGGCACGGCGCCCGCTCGCTGACCCGCACCGTGGACCTCTCGGCCGACATGCTGGCATTCACCGCGAGATGGACCGGCCTGCACATGACGTGACGAAGGTCGCGATCTGGTGGGAAGGTCTGCGTCCGGGATCGCCTAGGGTTTCTGGCGTGATGCATGTCGTGGCCGCCGCGGGACCGGCTGTCACCAGCCATGCCTGGTGGAACAACGTCGCCTCCTGGTTCTCCGACAACGGCGTCGACCTGCTCGTGATCCTGGTCAGTGCCGTCGTCGTGCGGTGGGTGATCTTTCGGCTGATCAGCAGAGTCACTGCGACCGCCACGAAGCGCGCACACCAGGACCGGCCCTCGGACGCCCGAAGCACCGACCACACTGCGGAGCTCACCGCCGTGCTCATGGGTCAGCGCCGCGAGCAGCGGGCGGAGTCCATGGGACAGCTGCTGCGCAGCACGACAACAGTCGTCGTGTTCACGACGGCACTGCTGTTGCTGATGGCACAGCTGGGGATCAACATCGCGCCGCTGCTCGCCAGTGCCGGCGTCGTGGGTGTCGCCCTCGGGTTCGGGGCGCAGACACTGGTGAAGGACTTCCTGTCCGGCATCTTCCTGGTGACTGAGGACCAGTTCGGTGTCGGGGACATCGTCGACCTCGGGCCCGCCACCGGGACGGTCGAGGAGGTCGGGCTGCGGATCACGCGCGTGCGCGACTCGTCGGGGATCGTCTGGTACGTGCGCAACGGTGAGATCCTGCGGGTGGGCAACCGTTCGCAGGGGTGGACCATGGCGGTGGTGGACTTCTCGGTGGCATACGACGCCGACCTCGATGCCGTCCGGCGGCTCATCGAGCAGGTGGGCAAGGACATGGACGGTGACCCCGCGTACGACGGGGTGCTGTTCGGGACCCCCACGTACGTCGGCGTCGAGAGCGTCAGCGCGGACGGGGTGTTGGTACGGGTCACCGCCAAGGCCGCGCCGGGTCAGCAGGCGCAGGCCGGCCGCGACATCCTGGAGCGGCTCAAGCTCACGTTCGACCGGGCCGGGATCCGGCTCCCGATGATCGCCTCGCCGGCAGCGGCGGCGCACCCGGACCCGCCGGCGACGCCACGGACCCCCCGGATCTGAGCCTTGTCGTAGCGGGAGAGGATGCTCGGGTGCCGTCAACCGATCCCGCCGGGCCCTCAGTCCCGGAGCAGCTGTCACCGTACGAACGGATGGGCGGCGCGGCCTTCTTCGCCGACCTGCTGCACGAGTTCTACGTCGGCGTGTCAGCCGATGCCGAGCTGCGGTCGCTGTACCCCGAGGCCGACCTCGGACCGGCCGAACGCCGCTTCCGGATGTTCCTCGAGCAGTACTGGGGTGGTCCGCAGACGTACTCCCAGGAGCGCGGTCACCCGCGGCTGCGGCTGCGGCACGCCCCGTTCGTCATCGACGAGGCGGCCCGGGACCGCTGGCTCGCGGCCATGGCTCACGCCCTCGACGTCACGGGCCCGCGGCACGACCTGGACCCCGCACTGCGCGCGGACCTGTGGCGGTACTTCACCACCGGCGCCGCGGCGATGGTCAACGCCGAGCCCCCGACCGGTGCCCGCTGGGTCTGACGAGGTCGTCGCGGGTCGAGTCGCTCAACCTGCGACGGGGGTACGGGTCAGCCGCGCGACGGTGTCGTCGGTGACCGTGTCGAAGAAACCGCCGACGACGTCGCAGACCTGTGCCCAGGAGTCCGCGGCGAAAAGGACCGGCTGGTAGTGCCCGATGTCGTAGCCCTGCGTGCCCATCTGAGCGATCGACACGGGCCGCAGGTCCGCCTCGACGAACTCCTCGATCTCGCCGTACGAGGACAACAGGCCGGCGCCGTACGCCTTGGGCCCGTCCGGCTCGCGGACCACCCCGAACTCCAGGGAGAACCAGAACACCCGGCTCACGAACTCCAGGGCCGCGTCGGATTCGACCCGGCGGGCAGCCTGGCCGGCAGCCGCGTACAGCGCGGCATAGTCAGCGCTGGCGAGCGTCGTGGCGTGCCCGATGACCTCGTGCACCACGTCGGGCTCGGGGGTGTAGAGCGGCACGGAGTGGTGCCGGATGTACTGGGTGGACCAGAACGCCCGGTCGGCAAGCGCTCCGTAGAACTCCCGTAAGGGGACCAGGCCGGCGGCCGGTTGGTAGCTGAACCCGGTCAGCGGGCGCAGCATCGCACTGACCTCGTCGAGCTGGGGGATCCGGTCCGAGGGCAGCGTCAGCCGGGCGCCGCCCTCGCGGGCCGCCCGGCACGCGAGGCGGACGTGCTTGCGGGCCAGCTCGGCGCTGACCACCCGCCAGACCTCGTGCTCCTCGTCGGTGTACGCCGCCTGCGGGATCGGCGCACCCGGGGTCCAGTCCAGCGCCAGGGCCGCGATCTGGTTGCGTCGAGCGCGGTACTCCGGATCGTTCACACCTGGGTGGTCGGCCGCCAGCTCGACGACCACGTCGCCGTCACCGGTCATCACCACTGGCGCGTACAGCTGCCCGTCCTCGAACACGTCGACCTCCTACCCGAGCACGACGGCCCCCGCCCATCAGGCACGGCGCGCTGATCGGGTACCCAGCCGACCACGGGAGCACCATGTGCTCAACCGATGCGTGACACGTCGGACAATCTGCACAGCCCAGTGCGCGTACCAGGTGCGATCAGCCCTGCTCGTACGTCCGTCCAGAGTCGAGCCAGGCCTGCGTGCCACCCGCGACGTTGATCGCGTCGATGCCCTGGGCCCGCAGCCACTCGGTCGCACGGGCGCTGCGCGAACCGACCGCGCACACGACGTAGACCGGGTCGGTCCGCGGGATCTGGTCGAGGTGGTCAGGCACCGTACGCAGCGGCATCAGGACCGCACCCGGCACCCGCGCCGTCCGGTACTCCTGCGGCTCGCGCACGTCGAGGACGAAGGCGGCGGCCAGGTGAGCCTGGGCGAACGTGTCGAGGTCGACCTCGGCGTAGGGCTGCGGGCTGTCCATGGTGGGCGAGGCTACGGCAGTCAGGCCAGGCCGTACGCGGCGGACGCGGGCACCGGCGGTCGGTACGGCTCCGCCGCGTCGAGCACCGTCCAGTCCGTGACCTTCGCCCGCTTGATCGTCACCTGGATCCGGACCTGTGCCCCGGTCTGGATGTCGGTCGCGGTGCACTGGATGTTGCCGCCGGAGTCCCCGAGGTAGATGACCGGCGGGCAGCTCACCGACACCGACGACTCGCGCTGCTCGCCGAGCTGGGCCCCGATCTGCTGCTCGATGTCCGAGGTGGTCAGGGCTCCGGTGTTCCTGACCAGCACCAGCAGCGCGGAGATCCCGACGACCCCGAGGACCAGGAATGCGACGACGACCCCGATGAGCGCCAACGTGGTCCCGCGTCCCAGCCCGCGCGGCGCCGCCGTCCGTGGGCTGCCGGCTGGTGGCCGGGTCGGTAGCAGAGGCTCGGGCTCCCAGGTCGGCAGCGCCGACAGCGGGACCCCCTCCGGATCGAGCGGGTCGCTCCCGTTGGCGTCGGCGGTACGGACCTGCTCGCGCCAGCCGGAGCCGTCGTACCAGCGCAGCTCCGCGCGTGCCAGCGGGTCCGCGTACCAGCCCGGGCCGCTCATCCGAGGTCGCCGGAGGGGAGGGGCACGGGGTTCACCCAGCGAGGGTACGTCGGGCTGCGCCAGACGTCAGCCCACGGCCTTGAGCCGGTGCAGCGACTCCGGCAGCGGGCGGGAGTGGACAACGCGCAGCCGCTGGGTCGGACGGGTCAGGGCGACGTACAGGTCGCCCCAGCCGCCACCACGCGGGTCCAGCAGGTCAGCCGGCTCGCAGAGCACCACGGCGTCGAACTCCAGTCCCTTGACGTCGTCGACGTCGAGCACGGCCACCGCGGCATCGAGGGCGTCGGAGCCGACACCGATCTGCACCCCGGGCAGGGCCAGCGCCAGCGACGCCGCGACCCGCCGCGCGGACAGCTCCGGGTGACGGGCTGCCCGCGGCACGACCACCGCGATCCGCCCGCCGTCGAGCAGCTCGAGCTCGCCGGCGACGACCGGTGCCAACGACTCGCCGTCCACCTGCGGCACCAGGTGCGAAGTGGGGTCCCACTCGCTGGCCCGTACCGAACGCGGCGCCACCAGCGACGAGCCCGAGGCAGCCAGCACGTCCGCAGCCAGGTCCATGATCTGTTCCGGGGTCCGGTAGGTGACGGTGAGCTCCTCCAGCCGCCAACGCCCGCGCACGTACGGGTCCAGCACGTCTCCCCACGAGCGGGCCCCCGGCTCCAGCCCGGACTGGGCCGACCCGGTCTGGGCCAGGTCGCCGACGATCGTCATGGAGCGACCCGGGCAGCGTCGCATCATGGCCCGCCACGCCATCGGCGAGAGCTCCTGGGCCTCGTCGATGATGACGTGCCCGTACGTCCACGTCCGGTCCGCCTCGGCCCGTTCCGCGACGGTCAGGTCCGGCCCCGACTCCGTCCACCGGTCGGCCAGCGACTCCGCGGTGAACATCCCGGGCGCGGTCGAGGCCATCCCCAGCACGCTGCGGGCGTGCTCGACGTCTGCTCGCCGCCGCGCCGACGCCGCCTGGCCGGCCTCTCGTGACGGGGAGTCGTCCTCGCCGAGCAGGTCCGCCAGCTCGTCGAGCAGCGGGATGTCCTCCACGGTCCACGATGAGTCCGTGCTCCGGCGCAGCAGCTGGCGCCGGTCAGGGTCCCAGCCCGGTGTCGCCGCGCGCAGCCGGGCCGGGTCGGCGTAGAGGTCGTGCAGCGCCCGCGCGGGAGTCACGGGCAGCCAGAGCAGGTTCAGCTCGCGCCGTACGTCCCTGTCGTCGCGCAGGTCCGCCAACAGGTCCGGGCGGTTGTCGGTGCTGAACTCGATGTGCTGACCGCGGGCCAGCTGGCGTCCCAGGTCGTCCAGCAGCGTCATGAGGAACCGCTCACGCGCCTCGTTGTGCGGGCGCCCGGTGCCCAGGGCCGAAGCGCGAGCGGACTGCACGGTACGAGGCCGCAGCCGCAGCGCCACCCCGCGCACGTGGAACTGCAGCGGCGTCGTGGGGATGCGCTGCCGGTCCGCGACGGCCGCCGCGAGCACCTCGAGCATGTCCAGTGAGCCCTTGACGGCCGCGACGTCGGGGTCGTCGTGCACTGTCGCTCGGATGCCCGGCAGCAGGTCGCCGATCGTCGTGGTGACGACCCCGGTCTCCCCGAGCGAGGGCAGCACCTGGCCGATGTAGCGCAGGAACACCGTGCTCGGCCCGACGAGCAGGACGCCGGAACGTTCCAGCCGCTCGCGGTGGGTGTAGAGCAGGTACGCGGCGCGGTGCAGCGCCACGGCGGTCTTGCCGGTGCCGGGGCCGCCCTGCACGACCATCACCCCGGGCAGCTCGGCACGGATGATGCGGTCCTGCTCGGACTGGATCGTCGAGACGATGTCGCCCATGCGCCCGGTGCGGCTCGCGTTGAGGGCCGCCAGCAGGACGCCCTCGCCGCTGAGCGCGACCCGGCCGGGGTCCGACAGCGCCTCGAGGTCGAGCACGTCGTCCTCGATCTGGGTGACGGTTCGACCATGGGTGAAGAGGTGGCGCCGCAGCACCGCTCCCCCGCGGTCGACCGAGGTCGCCTGGTAGAACGGTCGGGCCGCGGGCGCCCGCCAGTCCACCAGCAGCTGGCGCTGGGCCAGGTCTGACAGGCCCAGGCGCCCGATGTGGTGGCGCTCGCCGGTGTCCAGATCGATCCGGCCGAAGCACAGCCGGTCCTCCGCGGCCTCGAGCTGGGCCAGCCGGGTCTCGTGGAGGACGGCGAAGGCATCCCGTTCGGACCGGGCCTGCGGCGTGCCGCTGGCTCCGGCGGCGCGTACCTCCCGCAGTGATCTGCCGGTTGCCAGGCGCAGCTCGTCCAGACGGGCGTACATGACATCGACGGAACGCTGCTCCAGCAGCAGCTGCTGGCCTCGGAGCGCGTCGAGTCCCGCTTCCGGGTCCTGGTGGGACGTGATGGTGTGCTCCGTGATCTGCAGGCGGCCCTACAGACTAGTCGCGCCGGGGCACCGCTGCCGAGCCGCCCGGGTGACGTGCCGGGAGTTGCCCGGCTCAGGCGACCAGACCGAGGCGACGCAGCTCGACGAGCATGTCGTGCGGGCTGCTGGAGGCCGCGGTGGCGGCGTCGATCGTGATGACCCCGTCGCGGAACAGCGCGATGAGGTGCTGGTCGAAGGTCTGCATCCCGTAGAAGCCCCCCTCTGCGATCAGCGAGGTGATCGTGCCGGTCTTGTCCGGCTCCTCGATCGCCTCCTTGACCCGTCCGGTGTTGATGCAGACCTCCATGGAGACGCACCGGCCCTTGCCGTCGGCGCGTGGTACGAGGCGCTGGCAGATGATGCCGCGCAGCGCGCCGGCCAGCGACAGGCGGACCGGGGCCTGCTCGTGCGGTGGGAAGAAGTCGATGATCCGGGCGATGGTCTCCTGCGCGTCGACGGTGTGAAGGGTCGACATGACGAAGTGCCCCGTCTCGGCTGCGGCCAGCGCGGCCTTCACGGTCTCCTGGTCACGCATCTCCCCGACCAGAATCACGTCGGGGTCCTGGCGCATCGCTGCCCGCAGGGCCGTACCGAAGTCGCTGGTGTCCACGCGCACCTCGCGCTGGTTCACCATGCCGCGCTTGTCGACGTGCAGGACCTCGATCGGGTCCTCGATCGTGACGATGTGGACCTCGCGGTGGGCGTTGATGTGGTCGACCATGCCGGCCAGCGTGGTGGTCTTGCCCGACCCGGTCGGGCCGGTGACCAGCACGAGCCCGCGCGGCTCCAGGGACAGCGGTCCGATCACGGCCGGCAGGCCGAGGTCGGACAGTGGGATGGCCCCGATGGAGACCCGGCGAAAGACCAGCCCGGCGCTGCCACGCTGCCGGAAGACGTTGACCCGGAAGCGGCCCACACCCTCCAGGGAGTACGCGAAGTCAGCCTCGTTGGTCCGGTGGAAGGCCTCGACCAGGTCGGGACGCAGCACCTCGCGGACGAAGTTCTCGGTGTCCTCGACCCGCAGCGAGTCGACCTGCAGCTTGCGGAGCACCCCGTCGATGCGTACCCGTGGCGGGGATCCCACCTTGCAGTGCAGGTCGGAGCCACCGGACTCGGCCAGGGCTCGCAGGTACGGGACGACCGACTGCGGGGCGTCGCTGCGGGCGACGACGTGCACGGTGCCGGGGGCGGAGACCGGACGCAGGACGGGTGGCGTTGCGGCCCCCTGTGACGGCACGGGGGTCTGCACGGACTCGCTCAGAACGCTCACAACAGGAAGGATCGGCCGACCCGTGAGCAGCCTTGAGCCGAACGGGTGCGGACGCTGCCGATCAGTACGCGTACAGCGACTGTCGATCCACGATGCGAGACAACACGTCGACGACCCGAGGGTCGAAGTCGCGGGTGGTCGAGAGCTGCAGCCGCTCGATGGCCTGCTGCTTGCGATCGTGCTCCAGGGAGGCGCCCACGAGGTCGTCGTACGCGTTGACCGCCTTGATGATGCGGCTCTCCAGGGGCAGGCTCGCGTCCGTGCCGCCGGCGGGGCGGTACGGGTCCGCCTGCCGCTCCACGATCGTGGCGACCCGTTCCAGCACGCCCGCCTCGCGGATGACCGCGGCACCCAGCCCGGCGATCTCGCGCTGGTCCGAGGGGCTGACCATCGTCGTTGCCCCGCCGGGGATCGGGTCGGGCAGCGAGAGCTGGCCGATGTCGTGCATGAGCGCGGCGTACTCAAGGTCCAGCAGGTCCCGTTCGGAGACGCCGAGCTCGCGGCCCACAGTCACCGCCAGCCGGCTGACCCGGCGCGCGTGCCCGGTCTCGGTCTGGCCGCCGACCTCGGTCACCCGGGACAGCGCCCGGATGGTCTGCAGGTACGTCGCCCGGATCGTGGC
>JANWJC010000053.1 GCA_025449595.1 Acidobacteriota bacterium
CAGTGGTGTCATGGCAGCAGCTCCCTTCGCCGGTACCCCGGCGCGTCGTATCGGATATGACGTGTTCACCATAGTGAACCCATAGTGAACGCAGGACGGAAGGAACGCAATGACCGGGACCGCCGCTCATCCGCCGGCCGACGACCGGTCGACCGAGCCGGAGGTGCCGTCCGGGCCGAGCCAGCGACCCGAGTCCGCGGCGCCCGTTGTCCCTGAGGTGCTCGCTGCGCGCTGGCAACAGGCGCAAGGACAGCTGTTCGGGGTCCTGTCGATGCAGCCCGAGCTGTACGAGCGGGTCGTGCTCGTGCTCGCCTCGACGATGGACCGGTTGCGCGAGCTCACCCCGACGACCGCAGCCCTGCTCGCGGCGGCGGACTCGGTGACCGACCTCGTGCTCGAGGAGGCGAATGCGCAGGGTCTGGACGCCAGCTCGGTCGACCCCTTGCAGATCGGGCAGGCCGCGCTGGCGCAACGACTGCGGGAGGTACGGGCCTTGGAGTCCAACCAGCGGCGGCTCACCGCGCTCGCGGCGGCCCGGTCCGGCTCGGGCTGGGTCGTGCTCGAGGAGTCCGGCGACCCGGAAGGGAACGTCCTGGCCCCGTACCGACGGTTGGAGGCGGACCCGACGGACGGAGCCGCGGTGCTGGTGGGTACCGAGCCCGACGAGCGGTACGAGAGCTGCCTGCACCACGTCGTCACCCTTCGGGTCGACCTCGAGACCGGCGTCCTGCTCGCGGCCGAGGATGGCGCCACCGGCACCGAGGCCACGGTGGCGACCCGGGCCGAGCGGGAGGAGCTGGCGGCGCAGCTGCGTGGCGGGCGATGACCCAGCGTCGCCCACCCGGAACGGGAGCCGACCCTTGGGGCTTGCTTACCCGACGGGAGTGTCGGATAGTGAATGGCAGACGGGTACGCCGCCTCCGAGCTGGCGACCCCAGGACGAGGGGCTAAGACGTGACTACCGAGACCGTTGCAGCAACCAGCGCCACCACCGGCCGCCTCGACCCGGAGGAGCTCGCCGGCCTTGTCACCGCCATCCAGAGCCGCGGCCTGCGCATCGACGTCCCGATCGGCGCCCGCGAGGGCGGCGCCGGTCCCGCCGATGCCGGCATGCTCTTCATCGACGGGGTGCAGACCACCGTCCCGGTGGCCGCGGGCTACGTCGCCGACTCCCCGTACTCGCTGCGAGGCGAGGACGATGGCAGCTGGGCGGTCTACGAGGGGTCGCTGCGCCGCGCCGACGCCTCGCTGGCCCCGCGCCCGAAGTACTACGACCTGAGCACCGCGGACGGGATCCCGTACTGGCAGATCGCGCTGATGCACCTGGACTCGATGGCCAGCACGGTGCTGCAGACCTGCGCCTACTGGGGCAACTCCGACCAGTGCAAGTTCTGCGGCATCGGGGTCTCGCTCGCCGCCGGGCGCACGATCGCGAAGAAGACCCCGGCCATGCTGGCCGAGGTGTCGGTGGCAGCTCGGGACCTCGACGGCGCCGTGGACGCGACGCTCACGACCGGCAGCACCGCCACCCCGGACCGCGGCGCGATGTACGTCGGCCGCTGCGGCGAGGCGGTCAAGGCGGCGTCCGGGCTCCCGGTGCAGGTGCAGTTCGAACCACCCAGCGACCTCGACGTGATCGACCGGGTCGCGGACATGGGTATCGACTCCGTCGGGATCCACGTCGAGAGCTTCGATCCCGAGGTGCTCGCGCGGGTCGCCCCGGGCAAGGCGCGGTGGGGCATCGAGGCCTATTTCGGCGCCTGGGAGCGCGCGGTCAAGGCGTTCGGTTCCGGGCAGGTGTCGACGTACGTGATCCTGGGCATGGGCGAGGACCCGCGCCTGACCATCGAGGGCTGCAAGCGGGCCATCGACATGGGCGTCTACCCGTTCGTCGTCCCGCTGCGCCCGGTGCCCGGCAGCCTCATGGCGGACCAGCGTCCGCCGGCGCCGGAACTGATGGCAGCGGTCTACCTGGAGGTGGCGCCGTACCTCGCCAGCCACGGCATGTCGTCGGCGACCGTGGCGGCCGGCTGCGCGCGGTGCGGAGCCTGCTCGGGGCTGCACGCCTTCGAGCACTCAGGAGGTGGGCTCGGTGTCGGACGTCCTTCCCTCCCGCTTCACATCGTCTAGTCGCCGGCCGTACGCCGACACCTCGCACCTGCTCCCCCGGCCGACTCCACCGGTGGCCTGCCGGCCGGTGGCCGCCGCATCCGAGCTGGCTGCGCATCACCAGATCCGTCACGAGGTCTTCGTTGTGGAGCAAGGGCTTTTCGCCGACTCCGACGTCGACTCTCACGACGCCGACCCGGACACGGTGCACCTGCTCGGCCTGGTCGGAGACGAACCGGCAGGGACCGTACGACTGTGGCCGCATGGCGGCGGGACCTGGAAGGGCGACCGGCTGGCAGTCCTGCCCGGGCAGCGCCATGTCGGGCTCGGACGGCCGCTGGTGCGCCTCGCCGTGACGACAGCGGCGGAGCGCGGGGGCACCCGGATGAGCGCCGCGGTGCAGGTGGCGAACGTACGGTTCTTCCAGGCCCTGGGCTGGACCGCGGACAGCGAGCCGTACGACTACCTGGGTGCCGCTCACCAGCACATGACGATCGAGCTGCGATGACGTCAGCGACGCAGGTACGTGATGCCCTCGGTCGCGAGCTCGAAGACCACCGCGGTGCTGGCGCCCTGGCGCAGCCGGACCTGGCCGGTGCCGTCCAGCGTGCCGACGACCGCGGCCGAGAGCCCTCGGTCGTGGAACGCCGCGACGCACTCGGGCGCCCGGTCCGCCGGGCTCGTCAGGACGAACGCGTAGCACGGGAAGCACCCAAGCCAGTCCGCGAGCGGCACCCCTGCCGGCGCCGGCAGCACGTCCAGGTCCAGTTCCACGCCGAGCCGGTTCGGCTCCAGCAGCATGGCCAACGAACCCACAAGGCCGGCCATGCTCACGTCCTTGGCCGCGACCGCCAGCCCCGACTCGGCGAGCTGCGGCAGCAGTCGTACGTCCCTGGCCAGCCGGTCCCCGCGCTCGTCGAAGGACGGGAAGAACGGGAAGTCGGTCCGCATGACGCCCTCGATGCAGGCGCCGACCACCAGCGACTGCCCTGGCGCGGTGTGCAGGGCGGACAGCACTCGTACCGCCCTACCGATGCCGAAGGCCGAGACCGCGGGCGGGCCGTCGGTGCGGGTGAGGTGGCCACCGACGATGGGCACGTCGTAGAGCCGGCCGGCCCAGCGCATCCCGCGCAGCACCTCGCGGGCCACCTGCGTCGACCCGACAACGGTGTCGACCAGGGCCACCGGGCGGGCGCCCATCGCGGCCAGGTCGTTGACGTTCGCGAGCACCGCGGACACCCCGGCGCCGTAGGGGTCAGCGGCCACGAACGCCGGCAGCATGGCCTCGCCGCCGACCACGATCGAGCCCTCGCCACCGGGCAGGACGGCACCGTCGTCGCCGGGGCCGGCGTACCAATCGCCGTCGCCGAGGACGTCCGCGACCAACCCGATCTCGGCCTTCGCGCGCACCCCCGGCAGGTTCCGGAGCCCGTCGGCCAGCGCTTGCAGGTCGTCCACGACTGCCTCCTCGGGGCCGGTCCTACCCTGCCAGGATTTCTATCATGGTGAACGCGGCGCCGACTTTCCTCACCTTGCCAGAGCGTGCGGCCAAGCCGCGGCGACGCGGCATCACCCACGTCCTGGACAAGGGCCTGCCGGTCGCGGAGACCGCGGCCGTGCTCGACGTGTGCGGCGCGTACGTCGACATCTGGAAGCTGGGCTGGGGCACGGCGTACCTCGACCCCGGGCTGGCACCCAAGCTGACGGTGCTCGCCGAGCACGGGGTGCTGGCCTGCACCGGCGGCACACTGTTGGAGATCGCGTGGCACCAGGGCGCGGTGGACCCGTACCTCGACTGGGCGGAGGCGGTCGGCTTCCCGTGCGTGGAGGTCTCCTGCGGCGTCGTACGGATGAGCGTCGAGGAACGGGCCGAGCTCGTGGCGAGGGCGGCGCAGCGCTTCACGGTGCTGTCCGAGGTGGGCCTGAAGGACCCTGACGTGGAGGTCCACGCCGAGCAGTGGGCTGACGAGGCGAAGCAGGCCATCGCCGCCGGGGCCACCTGGGTGGTGACAGAGGGCCGCGAGAGCGGAACGGTCGGGCTGTACGACCGCGACGGCCAGGTGCGCGCGCACGTCGTGGACGCGGTCGTCGCCGCGATCGGCGTGGACAACGTGGTGTTCGAGGCGCCGCGCAAGGACCAGCAGACCTGGCTGGTGCGCCGTTTCGGCCCGGACGTCAGCGTGGCCAACGTGGTGCCCGCCGACGCGCTCTCGCTCGAGGCGCTGCGCCTCGGGCTGCGGGCCGACACGTTCGACGGAGCCGGACCTCGCAGGGCCGGCGCATGAGCCGCTTCCCGGACCGCTACCGCGCCGTCTCGGTCACCGACGTGGACGTGCCGCTCGAGCTCGAACCGCTGCGCACGCTGCTGATGTCGCGGCAGGTCTACCGCCGTACTCAGTACATGGTGGTACGCAACGCCGGGCGTGCCGCGCTCGTGGAGATCCACAAGAGCACGTCGGTGCCGCTGTTCTGCGACGTCGACGACGTGGAGCTGCTGGCCGGCCCCGACGAGACGGCGTACGTGCACCGGCCCGACCTTGACACCGCCCTGCCCACCGACCTGGTCAAGGCGGTGCCGGACGCCGGCGGCGCGCGGTGCGTCGTCGTGGAGGGCAAGTACGGCCACGTCAGCTTCGTGCTGGACCCGACCCCGATCGTGCTGCACGTGCTCGACGTCGCGCCGCCGTGGCCGGCCAAGCTGCTCGACCAGGTCGCGCGGGTCCTGGACACCGCCGAGGACGTGCCCGACGTCGTGGTGACCGGGCACGTCGTGCAGCTGCCGGACCTGCTGCCGAAGACCCCCGCCGCGCACTACCTGCTGCAGTGCCGCGGTGGCGGCATGGACGTCCCCGGATCCACCGTCGACTACCTCGACGAGATTCCCCCGGTGCGGGACTGGACCATGCTCGGCTGTGCCCGCTCCCGCCAGATCCACGACCAGTTCTACGCCGACGTCCCCGGGCACCGCATGACCCAGGTCGACACGTGCACGAGGACCCTGGCCCGTGCCGTCGAGGTCGGCGAGGGAGAGGTGGTGCTCACCAAGTGCTGCCTGCTGGAGGAGCACGTCGAGACCGAGGGCGCCATGATCGTGGTCCCGTGGGGCGCGTCGTACCGTGAGGTGCGCGAGGCTCTGCACCTGGTGGCCGAGGTAGCGAGTCGGTGAGCGCCCGGATCACCGACTCTGCGATGTACGGGCACCTGTGGGGCACGCCCGCGGCCCGTGCCGTCTTCGAGGAGCGGGCCCGGCTGCAGCGCTGGCTGGACGTGCTCGCTGCTCTGGCCCGGGCCCAGGCGGCCGAGGGGCTGGTGCCGGCGAGCGCCGCCGAGCAGATAACCCGCTCTGCCCGCGTCGAGCTGCTCGACATCGACCTCGTGGCCGAGCAGACGCGGCTCAGCGGGCACTCCACGCTCGGCCTGATCCGTGCGCTGGAGCAGGTGCTGCCCGCCGACGTCCACCGCCACGTCTACGTCGGGGCCACCGTCCAGGATCTGACGGACACCTGGACCTCGCTCGCACTGCGGGACATCGGCACCCTGGTGTGGGCCGACCTGCGCGAGCTCGAGGACAGCCTGCTCACCCTCGCCGTCACGCACCGGGACACCGTGATGGTGGGACGTACCCACGCCCAGCCCGGCGCCCCGATCACGTTCGGGTGGAAGGTCGCGTCCTGGGCCGACGAGGTACGCCGTCACCTCGACCGCATGCGGGAGACCGCGCCGCGCTGGCTGGTGGGCCAGCTCGGCGGTGGAGTCGGGACGTTGGCCGGGCTCGGCCCGAGCGGGCTCGCGGTACGCCGGCGGTTCTGCGCCGAGCTCGGGCTGGGCGAGCCGACGACGTCGTGGCTGACCGCCCGCGACCGTATCGCCGAGGTGGGCGCCGTCTTCGGCATGGTCACCGGCACGCTGGCGCGGATCGGTGACGAGGTGTACGAGCTGGCGCGCCCGGAGATCGGTGAGCTCCGCGAGCCGCTCGCCGACGGCGTCGTCGGCAGCATCACCATGCCGCACAAGCGAAATCCCGAACGCAGCGAGCACCTCGACACGCTCGCCCGGCTGACCCGGGCCAGCGCTGGGGTGCTGCTGGAGGGCATGGTCGGTGGGCACGAGCGCGACGGGCGCAGCTGGAAGGCGGAGTGGGTGGCGCTGCCCGAGGTGTGCCTGCTGACCACGACCGCGACGTCGATGGCGGTCGAGCTGGTGGCGGGCCTGGAGGTCGACACCGCCCGGATGCTGGCCAACGTCGGGGACTACACCGGCAGCGAGCACGCCCTGGCCGCCCTGACCGGTCGGCTCGGCAAGCACGCCGCGCGAGCGGCGCTGGCCTCGGCCCTGACCGAGGGCCGCGCGGCCGGCACCTCCATGCGCGAGGCGGTCGTCGGCGCCGGGCTGATGTCCGGCGAGGAGTACGACGCCATGCCGGTCGACACCGGAGCGGCCGGGGAGATGGTCGATCTCGTGGTGGCGCACGGCCGTACCGCTCGGGAGAAGGAGGGGGCGGCATGGGTGTGATGCCGGCCCCGCGTAGCCCGCTCGCGGTGCTGCCGACCCCGCTCGTGCCGGCCCCGCGCCTGGCCGCCGCGCTGGGCGTGACCGGACCGCTGCTGGTCAAGCGCGACGACCTGACCGGTTTCGCGTTGGGCGGCAACAAGATCCGTCAGCTCGAGCTGCTCGTGGGCCAGGCGCTCGCGGAGGGCGCCGACGTGCTGGTGGCCGGCGGCTCGGCTGGCTCGAACTTCGTGGCGGCGGCTGCGGTCGCGGCGCAGCACGCCG
>JANWJC010000054.1 GCA_025449595.1 Acidobacteriota bacterium
CCATTCGAGCCAGGTGATCGGGTTCCAGGTCACGATGCGGGCTCCGGATCGGGTCGGGGTTCAGGGCTAGCAGTCCCTGAGCTGGGGTCTGTCGGGTCGGCGCTCACAGGCTCCGGCGGGTTGCGCCAGCGGCCCACCGGCGGCACCGGGTCCAGCCCGCCGGCGGTCCACGGATGGCAGCGGCACACCCGCGCCACAGCCAGCGCGGTGCCCTTGGCGGCGCCGTGCCGGCGAAGGGCACCGACGGCGTACGACGAGCACGACGGGTAGTAGCGGCAGGTCGGACCCCGCATCGGGCTCACGAGGTTCTGGTACAGCCAGAGCAGCAGCAGCAACAGCCGCACGATGACCAGGCCAGGGATCCGAAGCACCGCGGACACGGTGGTACGAAGCGAGTGCGGCCGCTGCTTCGGCGCCGGCTCAGGCGCATCGGCCGAGTCGACGTCCCGCACGGCTGTCCGCTGGCTCACCGCACCCTCCCCTCGTCCATCGATCCTGCCTCGTTCGGTCCGGATCCGCGCTCCCGGTGAGCGGTGCTGCGTTCCAGCGCCCTGGCCACCGCCTTCTGCAACGAGCTGTCGAGGTCGCGGGCCAGCTGCCCCGACGAGGCGGTGGCCGAGCCGGGAAGAGCCCGCACCACCAGGCGTGATCCGTCCGGCAGCCCGTCCAGTCGTACGGCGACCAGCGCCCGCAGCCGGCGCGCCACGAGGTGGCGAGCCACCGCGTTGCCGACCGCCTTGCTGACGACGAACCCGGCCCGCGCAGCGTGCCCTGCCGCCGGCTGCGAGGGGTCGGCCGGAACGTCGAGGTGGACGACCAGGCTGGCCCGGCCGGCTCGTACTCCGTGGCTCATCGTCTCGGTGAACTCACGGCTGCGCCGGATCCGGGAGGGGGCGGGCAGCATGGAGTGGCGAGTGGACGCTGGCGGCATGGCGGCTCGCCGGTCGGCCGGCTCGTCAGGCCGAGAGCTCGGCCCGGCCCTTGCGCCGCCGCGCGGAAAGGATCGAACGCCCCGCTCGGGTCCGCATACGCAGCCGGAAGCCATGGGTCTTGGCTCGGCGCCGGTTGTTCGGCTGGAACGTTCGCTTGCTCACGGTGTGCTCCTGGTGCTGGGGTCGTACGGGCGGTTCACGGCGCAGTTCGGGCCTGGTCGGTCCGGACCGTACGGCCGCCACCGGACATCGGCGTCCGCGTCGGTGCCCGCGAACGGTCGCGGGACGAGGCGGTGCGCCGATATTCGGCAGGGGCCACTGCGTGGGCGCGGGCGAGTGCGGGCAGCACAAACCACACGTGGGAACGCGGTAGCGCAACGTTACGCAGCCGGTCCCGGCGGGGTCAAACCGTCACCGCATGTTCCCGCCCAGGGCGAGGTCGCCGTGATCCTTCCCACAACGACCTGCCATCATCTCAGGCGCCGGAGTGCTCGACCTGGTGCGACACGCCGGGGGGAGTGCAACAGCAGCCGGAAACCTGTGGACAACGGTTGACGAGGTGCTGTCCGGGACCGCTACCGTCAGGCCTCACCCCGGAACGGCATGCGGTACTCAGCACTACCGCCGCCGCCCCAGGTGAGTTGGTCCTTGACCTGCCCGAGCCATTCACACCTGTGGACGACTTGTGGACTGCGGCCTCGGCACCGCGTTCGCACCACCGCCTGAGCAACGAGGACGTGTCCGTGACAGACATCAAGGACGGCAGTGGCGAGGACCTCGTCGAGATCTGGGCCCGGGCGTTGGACTCCCTCGGCGACGAGGGCATGACCGCGCAGCAGCGAGCCTTCGTCTCGTTGACCCGGCCGCTGGCGATGATCGAGGACACCGCGGTGGTGGCCGCACCCAACGACTTCACCAAGGACGTGCTGGAGAGCAGCCTGCGACCCGTGGTCGTGGCCGCCCTCTCCCGGACCATGGGACGAGACATCCGGATCGCCGTCACGGTGGACCCCTCGATCGCCCCGGCACTGGACGACGACGCGACAGACGACCTCGCCGACGCCACCTACGCCCCGCTGGCCCCGGGCCCGCTGGCCCCGGCCCGCGAGCTGGGCCCGCCCACGGTGGAGCCCCTGGACCAGACCGAGCGCCGCGCCACCACCCGCGGCGAGAACCTGGACCGGTCCGGTCGCCCCGGCAGCGGCGGGCCCGGCACCAGCACCGACGAGTCCAGCCGGCTGAACCCGAAGTACACGTTCGACACGTTCGTCATCGGCTCGAGCAACCGCTTCGCCCACGCCGCCGCGGTCGCGGTCGCCGAACAGCCGGCGAAGGCGTACAACCCGCTGTTCATCTACGGCGAGTCCGGGCTGGGCAAGACCCACCTGCTACACGCCATCGGGCACTACGCCCGGAGCCTCTACACCGGCACCCGGGTGCGCTACGTCAGCTCGGAGGAGTTCACGAACGAGTTCATCAACTCGATCCGTGACGACAAGGCAGCAGTTTTCCAGCGCCGATACCGCGACGTGGACATCCTGCTCGTGGACGACATCCAGTTCCTTTCGGGACAAGTCCAGACGCAGGAGGAGTTTTTCCA
Organism: Acidobacteriota bacterium; assembly: GCA_025449595.1. Lineage (GTDB taxonomy): Bacteria > Actinomycetota > Actinomycetes > S36-B12 > CAIYMF01 > JAFIHG01. Next base: position 2,533 of record JANWJC010000054.1, read on the forward strand.
CACGTTCAACACCCTGCACAACGCCAACAAGCAGATCGTCATCACGAGCGACCTGCCGCCCAAGCAGCTGCAGGACTTCGAGGACCGGATGCGCTCACGGTTCGAGTGGGGCCTGATCACCGACGTGCAGCCCCCCGACCTCGAGACCCGCATCGCGATCCTGCGCAAGAAGGCCGCCCAGGAGCGGCTCACCGCGCCGCCGGAGGTGCTCGAGTTCATCGGCTCGAAGATCTCCAGCAACATCCGTGAGCTCGAGGGCGCCCTGATCCGGGTGACCGCGTTCGCCAGCCTGAACCGGCAGGCCGTGGACCTCGCCCTCGCCGAGGTGGTGCTCAAGGACCTCATCACCGACCAGGCCGGCCCCGAGATCACCGCGTCGCTGATCATGGTGCAGGCGGCGTCGTACTTCGGTGTCACGATCGACGACCTCTGCGGCTCCTCACGCTCCCGGGTCCTGGTCACGGCCCGCCAGATCGCGATGTACCTGTGCCGCGAGCTCACCGACCTGTCGCTTCCCAAGATCGGCCAGGCGTTCGGTGGTCGCGACCACACCACGGTCATGCACGCGGACCGCAAGATCCGCCAGCTGATGGCCGAGCGGCGCAGCCTGTACAACCAGGTGACGGACCTGACGAGCCGCATCAAGTCGACCGCGCGGCAGGCTTGAGGCTCGAACGAACCGCACCACCCACGGAGCAACTCGAGCCGAATGCCAGACGCGCCAATAGGCACGCGCGGCAGGCTTGAGGGCCGAACGAACCGCACCACCCACCCCGGACTGGGCCGAACGGGTTGGGACCCGGTTACGGCGGGTGGCCAGGGTCGTCCGACAGCGGCCTTCCAGCGCCGCCCACATCTGTGGATAACCTTGTGGACAGAGAACGGGGCACCCGGACCGGCCTGGGGACGTACGGGGATGACCGGCGAAGCGAGAGCCGGTTGTCCACAGCCGTCCACAGCCGAGGGGCCGGGGCCGCACAGCTCCTGGGGGTGCCGACGCGCCGCCTGACCAGCCAGCCAGGGTGTTGTCCCCAGTGTCAACAGGACCGACTACGAAGAACTGGAAGAGTCATCCCGGGGACATGACGTGCCCTTCGGGCCGGCTCGATCTGGGGAAAACGTCAGAAGCGTCCCGCCACGACCCGACGAGCACGGTCGCCGACACCGTCACGACCGTGGTACGACTTGCGCCCCTGAACATCTGGTGTCGCCCGTACGTGCGAGCATGACCCGGACCAACCCAGCGCCAAGGAGTGACCGACGTGAAGTTCCGGCTCGAGCGTGACGTGTTGGCCGATGCCGTCGCCTGGACCGCGCGCACGCTGCCGTCGCGCCCTTCGATGCCGATGCTCGCCGGCCTGCTCGTCGAGGTCGCCGATGACGGCGTGACCCTGTCCAGCTTCGACTACGAGGTCAGCGGCCGGGTCTTCGTGCCGGCCGACGTCGACGAGCCGGGACGGGTCCTGGTGTCAGGGCGACTGCTGGCGGACATCACCCGCTCGTTGCCGGCGCAGTCCGTGCTCCTGTCAGCCGACGGCAGCCGCGTCGAAGTCCGTTGCGGGAGATCGACTTTCACCCTCCCGACGCTTCCGGTCGAGGACTACCCCGCGCTCCCGGAGATGCCCAGCAGCAGCGGGTCCGCCACCGGGTCGAGCTTTGCCGAGGCAGTCGCGCAGGTGGCGATCGCCGCTGGACGTGATGACACCCTGCCGACACTGACCGGCATCCGGCTGGAGATCGCCGGTGACGAGAGCACGCTGGCTGCGACCGACCGCTACCGACTCGCCGTGCGCGAGATGAGCTGGTCGCCGGAGCACTCCGGTCTGGACACGGCCGCGCTGGTCCCGGCCCGCACGCTGGCCGAGACCGCCAAGTCCCTCGCCGGCTGCGACAAGGTCCTGATCTCCCTGGCCGGTCCCGGTGAGGGCCTGATGGGGTTCGAGGGGGACGGGCGTCGTACGACGACCAGGCTGCTGGACGGGGAGTTCCCGAAGTACCGCGCGCTGCTGCCGAGCGAGTCGGCCACCGTCGCGGTCGTGGACACCTCGGCACTGTCGGAGGCGGTCAAGCGTGTCTCGCTGGTGGCAGAGCGCAACACCCCGGTCCGGCTTGCCTTCTCCGGCGACGAGGTGCTGCTGCGAGCCGGCGCCGGCGACGAGGCGCAGGCCACGGAGGCGGTGGAGTGCGCGGTCGACGGCGAGAGCGTCGAGATCGCGTTCAACCCGACCTACCTGCTCGACGGCCTCGGTGCTGTGGGGGCGGCAAGCACCCGGCTCTCCTTCACGTCGGCGACCCGGCCCGCGGTGCTGACGGCCGACGCGGGCGACCCGGCAGAGGCGCCGTCGTACCGCTATCTGCTGATGCCCGTGCGCCTTTCCGGCTGAGCCGTGCACGTCCTGTCACTGTCGCTGACGGACTTTCGCAGCTACCGCACCGCCGAACTCGAGCTCGGCCCGGGTGTGACGACGTTCGTCGGACCCAACGGCCAGGGCAAGACCAACCTGGTCGAGGCCGTCGGCTATCTGGCCACGCTCGGTAGCCACCGGGTGGCAGCGGATGCGCCGCTGGTTCGTCGCGGCGCGTCGCAGGCGGTCGTACGAGCGCGGGTGCACCGAGCCGAGCGCACCACGCTGGTCGAGCTGGAGATCAACCCCGGGCGCGCGAACCGCGCCCGGATCAACTCCTCGCCGGTGCCCCGCCCGCGCGAGATCCTCGGCGTCGTACGGACGGTCCAGTTCGCGCCGGAGGACCTGGCGCTGGTCAAGGGTGACCCGTCGGACCGGCGCCGCTTCCTCGACGAGCTGCTCGTGGCCAGAGCCCCGCGCTTCGCCGGTGTCCGGGCGGACTACGACCGCGTCCTCAAGCAGCGCAACGCCCTTCTCAAGAGCTCGCTCGCGGCGTGGCGTGGCGGTTCGCAGTCGGACATGCTGAGCACGCTGGAGGTGTGGGACGGCCAGCTCGCGACCCTCGGCGCGGAGCTGCTGGCCGGGCGCATCCATCTCGTCGACCTGCTGAACCCGTTGCTGGGCAACGCCTATGAGCAAGTCAGTGGTGGGGCGGGTGACGTGTCGGCGACCTACGCGAGCTCCCTGGGAGACGACGTGCCGCTCACCACGGACCGGACCGTCCTGACCGAGGCGATGCTGGCTGCGGTGTCCCGGCGCCGTCGGGAGGAGCTCGACCGTGGTCTGACCCTGGTGGGTCCCCACCGCGACGAGCTGGTGCTCTCGCTGGGCGACGGGCCGGCCAAGGGCTACGCCAGCCACGGGGAGTCGTGGTCGCTGGCACTGGGGCTGCGGCTGGCCTCGTACGAGCTGCTGCGCGCGGACGGGCAGCTCGGTGGCGAGCCGGTCCTCGTGCTGGACGACGTGTTCGCCGAGCTGGACTCCGAGCGCCGCCGCCGGCTCGCGGCGCTGGTCGGCCCGGCCGAGCAGGTGCTCGTCACGGCCGCTGTCTTGGGTGATGTCCCCGCTGAGCTGGCCGGTGCCCAGGTGGCGGTCCGGGAGGGGACACTGGGTCAGGTCAGTGAGGGGCAGGAGGACGGCCGTGGGAACGAGTGAGGACACCTCCGGTTCCCCGGCCGCCAGTGGTGGCAGTGACGCGGCCCGGGAGGCCCTGGCGCGAGCCCGCGCAGCGGCCCGGGAACGCGGGGTCTCCTCGGATCGGCCCGGGCGCCGTCCCGGCGGCCCGCTCCCACGCAGCGGTCCGGGTCCGGACGGGCGCGACCCGGTCCTGCTCGCGGACTCCGTGCAGCGCCTGATCAAGGACCGGGGCTGGACCGCTCCGGCTGCGGTGGCCGGTGTCGTGGGTCGCTGGTCGGACATCGTGGGCGCCGAGATCGCCGGCCACGTGGTGCCCGAGACGTTCGACACCGACCAGGGCCGGCTGGTGCTGCGGGCCGACTCCTCCGCATGGGCCAGCGTGATGAAGCTGCAGGCCACGGTCCTCAGCACCCGGATCGAGCAGGAGGTCGGCCCTGGTGTCGTACGCCACGTCACGGTCCTGGGACCCTCCGCCCCGAGCTGGAAGCACGGTCCGCTGCGCGTCAAGGGCCGCGGTCCGCGCGACACGTACGGGTGAGGACCTCAGCCGCGCGACTGGCCAGATCGGCTCGGAGCGATCTGAGAGGTCCGGGCGCGTAGGGGGACATCGGCCCGGTCGGATTCGTCCGCTGTCGGTGCCCCCACGCTAGACTGAGGGGCAGTTCTCCGCGGCTGCACCGCCCCCTTTCCCGGACGCCGTTCGCACGTCCCTGGCCCTGCAGCCGAGGGCCGCCGGATGCCGGGTAGCAGGAGCCGTCGCGGCCAGACCGGGTCCGCCAGTTCGGTGGTCCCGGACGCGCACGCAGTCGAGAGGTGAGACCACCTGTGTCCTATGACGCGAGTGACATCCAGGTACTCGAAGGTCTGGACGCGGTGCGCAAGCGGCCCGGGATGTACATCGGGTCCACCGGTGAGCGGGGACTGCACCACCTGGTCTACGAGGTCGTCGACAACTCCGTCGACGAGGCGCTGGCCGGCTTCTGCGACACCATCGCTGTCACCCTGCTCGCCGACGGCGGCGTCCGGGTGTATGACAACGGCCGCGGCATCCCTGTCGGGGTGATGCCCGGGGAGAACCGCCCGGCGCTGGAGGTCGTGCTGACTGTCCTGCACGCCGGCGGGAAGTTCGGCGGTGGCGGCTACACCGTCTCCGGTGGTCTGCACGGCGTCGGGGTGTCCGTGGTCAACGCGCTGTCGCGGGCGCTGGACGTCGAGGTGCTCCGCAACGGCGCGACCTGGACGCAGTCGTACGCCTACGGCGTCCCGACCGCGCCGCTGGCCGAGGGGGCTGCGACCGAGGAGACCGGCACCACGATCACCTTCTGGGCCGACGGTGACATCTTCGAGACCGTCACGTTCGACTTCGACACCCTGGCGCGGCGGTTCCAGGAGATGGCGTTCCTGAACAAGGGGCTGACGTTGTCCCTGCGCGACGAGCGGGTCCGTCGTCCAGCTGCCGCGGTCGTCGGCACGGACGACGACGAAGAACGCGCCGAGGACATCTCGCTCGACCCGATCATCGTGGGCGCCGGCCTCTCGGCCGACGACGAGATCCGCGAGGTCGTCTACTCCTACGAGGACGGCATCACCGATTTCGTGCGTCACCTCAACGCCAGCAAGGGTGCCGCGCACCGCAGCATCATCGACTTCGAGTCCGAGGATCAGGAGGGCCGGCTCTCGCTCGAGGTCGCGATGCAGTGGAACCTGGGATTCTCCGAGTCGGTCTACACGTTCGCGAACACCATCAACACCCAGGAGGGCGGCACCCACGAAGAGGGTTTCCGTTCCGCCCTCACGACCTTGGTGAACAAGTTCGCCCGTGAGTGGGGAATCATCAAGGAGAAGGAGAGCAACCTCACCGGTGACGACTGCCGGGAGGGACTCACCGCCATCGTGTCCATCAAGCTCGGCGAGCCGCAGTTCGAGGGGCAGACGAAGACCAAGCTCGGCAACACCGAGGCGAAGGCGTTCGTGCAGAAGGTGTGCAACGAATATCTGGGCGCCTGGTTCGAGCAGAATCCAGCCGAGGGCAAGGAGATCGCGCGCAAGGCGGTCTCCGCGGCCAGCGCTCGCACGGCGGCCCGCAAGGCCAGGGACCTGGCTCGTGGGCGCAAGGGGCTGCTGGAGTCCGGCGGCCTTCCGGGCAAGCTCGCCGACTGCCAGTCCAACGACCCGATCCGCTGCGAGCTCTACATCGTGGAGGGCGACTCGGCCGGCGGCTCGGCCAAGGGCGGCCGGGACTCGAAGTACCAGGCGATCCTGCCGATCCGCGGGAAGATCCTCAACGTCGAGAAGGCCCGCATCGACAAGGTGTTGCAGAACAACGAGGTTCAGGCCCTGATATCCGCGCTGGGCACGGGAATCCACGACGACTTCGACATCGCGCGCCTGCGCTACCACAAGATAATCCTGATGGCCGACGCCGACGTCGACGGTCAGCACATCCGAACCCTGCTGCTCACCTTCCTGTTCCGCTTCATGCGACCGCTCGTCGAAGCCGGCAACGTCTATTTCGCACAGCCACCGCTCTACAAGATCAAGTGGCCGGGCAAGGAGCCCGCGCAGTACGCCTACTCCGACCGGGAGCGCGACGGCCTCATCGCGATCGGTGCCGAGGCCGGCAAGCGGCCGCCGAAGGAGGACGGGATCCAGCGGTTCAAGGGTCTCGGGGAGATGCCGGCCAAGGAGCTGTGGGAGACCACGATGGACCCCGACGCCCGCGTCCTCGTACGCGTCACCCTCGACGACGCGGCCGCCGCCGACGAGCTCTTCTCGGTCCTCATGGGAGAGGACGTCGAGCAGCGTCGTTCGTTCATCCAGCGCAACGCCAAGGACGTCAGGTTCCTGGACATCTAGCCGGTCGACAGGCAAGCAGACCCGTTGGCCCGTAAGACGAAAGGATCACCACCATGCCGGACGACACCACCTCGACCCCAGGACCGCAGGACACGGAGACGACGCCCGACCAGGGGTCGGCGACGGCCGTGACCGACGCGTCCGGAGGGGCGGGGGTGCCACCGCAGGACGTCTCCCCGACCACCGGCGGCGACGACTACGACCGCATCGAGCTCGTCGACATCCAGGTCGAGATGCAGCGCTCGTACCTCGACTACGCGATGAGCGTGATCGTCGGACGGGCACTGCCGGACGTGCGCGACGGGCTCAAGCCCGTGCACCGCAGGATCCTCTACGCGATGTACGACGGGAACTACCGCCCCGACCGTGGCTACTCCAAGTGCGCGCGCGTGGTCGGTGCCGTGATGGGCGACTACCACCCGCACGGGGACGCGTCCATCTACGACGGGCTCGTACGCCTGGCCCAGCCGTGGTCGCTGCGCTACCCCCTGATCGACGGCAACGGGAACTTCGGTTCTCCTGGCAACGATCCTGCCGCTGCAATGCGTTACACCGAGTGCCGGCTGGACCCGCTCGCGATGGAGATGATGCGCGACATCGACGAGGACACCGTCGACTTCACGCCCAACTACGACGGACGCGCGCAGGAGCCCGTCGTGCTTCCCAGCCGCTTCCCCAACCTGCTGGTCAACGGCAGCTCGGGCATCGCGGTGGGCATGGCCACGAGCATCCCGCCGCACAACCTGCGCGAGGTCGCCAGCGGTGTGCAGTGGCTGCTGAGCAACCCGACAGCCACGTCGGAGGAGCTGCTCACCGCCCTGCTCGAGCGGATCAAGGGACCGGACTTCCCGACCCGTGGCCTGATCGTGGGGCGTCGCGGATTCGAGGAGGCCTATCGCACCGGGCGCGGCTCGGTGACGATGCGCGCGGTCGTCGAGGTCGAGGAGATCAACAACCGGACCTGCCTGGTGGTGTCCGAGCTGCCGTACCAGGTCAACCCGGACAACCTGGCCCTCAAGATCGCCGACCTGGTGAAGGACGGCCGCGTCGCGGGCATCGCCGACGTCCGTGACGAGGGCAACGAGCGCAAGGGTCAGCGCCTGGTCATCGTGCTCAAGCGCGATGCCGTCGCCAAGGTCGTGCTCAACAACCTCTACAAGCACACCCAGCTGCAGGACACGTTCGGCTGCAACATGTTGGCGCTGGTCGACGGCGTCCCGCGCACGCTGCGCCTCGACGAGTTCGTCCGCCACTACGTGGTCCACCAGGTCGAGGTCATCAGGCGGCGCACCAGGTTCCGGCTGCGCAAGGCCGAGGAGCGCGCCCACATCCTGCGCGGTCTGGCCAAGGCACTGGACCAGCTCGACGAGGTCATCGCGCTGATCCGCAGGTCCCCGTCCGCGGAGGAGGCGCGGGGCGCGCTGATGACGCTGCTCGAGATCGACGAGGTGCAGGCCACCGCGATCCTTGACATGCAGCTGCGACGGCTGGCCGCCTTGGAGCGGCAGCGGATCATCGACACGCTGGCCGAGATCGAGGCCGAGATCGCGGAGCTGACCGCGATCCTGGCCAGCGACGAACGGCAGCGCACGATCGTGTCCGAGGAGCTGTCGGCCGTCGTGGAGAAGCACGGCGACGAGCGCCGCACCCGCGTCATCGCGGCCGAGGGTGAGATGTCCGACGAGGACCTCATCGCCGAGGAGGACGTCGTCGTCACGATCACCCGCGGCGGCTATGCCAAGCGGACCCGCACCGACAACTACCGGGCCCAACGCCGTGGCGGGAAGGGCGTGCGCGGGGCACAGCTGCGCGGCGACGACGTCGTGGAGCACTTCTTCGTCACGACCACGCACCACTACCTGCTGTTCTTCACGAACCTGGGCCGGGTCTACCGCGCCAAGGCGTACGAGCTGCCCGACACGAACCGCGACGCACGCGGCCAGCACGTCGCGAACCTGCTCGCGTTCGCCCCCGACGAGCAGATCGCCCAGGTGCTCGACGTCCGCGACTACGAGCACGTCCCGTACCTGGTCCTGGCCACCCGCGGCGGCATCGTGAAGAAGACCCGGCTGACCGACTTCGACTCCAACCGCAGCGGCGGGGTCATCGCCATCAACCTGCGCGAGGGCGACGAGCTGATCAGCGCCCAGCTCGTGGACCAGGACGTCGACCTGCTGATGGTCAGCCGTCGTGGCATGTCGGTGCGTTTCACGGCCGACGACGAGACGCTGCGTCCGATGGGCCGAGCGACCTCCGGGGTCATCGGCATGCGGTTCCGGGAGGGTGACGAGCTGCTGGCGATGGACGTCATCGAGCCGGACTCGTACGTCGTCACCGTCACCGACGGCGGCTTCGCCAAGCGCACCGCCGTGTCGGAGTGGACCCCCAAGGGCCGCGGCATCCTCGGAGTCCGTGCGATGAGGCTGGTCGAGGAACGCGGCTCGCTGGTGGGCGCCCTCGTCGCCCTGGAGGACGACGAGGTCTACGCGATAGCCAGCGACGGGGTCGTCATCCGGACCAGGGTCGCCGAGATCAGGGCGACCGGCCGGGACACCATGGGCGTGCAGCTGATGAACGTGGGAGACGCGACGATCGTCGCCGTGGCCAAGGGCGAGGCCGGCACCGACGACGACGAGGACATCGAGGACGGCGGCGAGAACGGGCCTGACGACGGCACCGAGGCCGCCGAGGACTCCGCCACGAGCGATGACACGGGCTCGCCAGCAGCGCTGGATGGGTCGGCCTCGGCTACCGTGACCGAAGATAGTGAGCCCGACGCGCCCCAGCCGGACCGTGACGGCGCCTGAGCAGACGAGCAGGAGGCAGGACCATGGACGTCACCCGTGACAACCCTGGTCTGTCCCCAGCCCGGCTCGGCGGGTCGCGACCGGGTGATGGATCCTCCGCTGCCGGACGTACGCCGGGGAGCCCGACCGCCGCGCCGGGCACGGCGCCCACCACGCGGGTCCCGGAGCCGATCGACCGCACCGGATCCGGGACCGCCGCCTCGCGCCCGCAAGGTGTCGTGCGCTCCCCCGGTCCCAGGCGGGCGCGGCTGCTGCTGACCCGGCTCGACCCGTGGTCGATGATGAAGACCTTCTTCATGATCTCGATCGCCGTCGCCATCGTGCTGCTCGTGGCGATCGCGGTGCTGTGGTGGACCCTCGACATCACCGGGGTGTTCAGCGCCGTCAACCGCAGCGTCGACGACGTCGCGGGGACCAGCACCTCGACGTTCGACTTCCTGGCGCTGGTCAGCTTCGGACGGATCATGGGTGTGTCGCTGCTGCTGGCGGCGGTGGAGGTCGTGCTCGTCTCGGCGATGGCGACCTTGTTCGCGTTCCTGTACAACCTGACCGTGGGATTCACCCGCGGCCTGGAGGTCACCCTCACCGAGGACAACTGAGGCGGCGCGTTTCGGTCCGGCGCTGTGATCGGGTAGCCTGCTGCGGCACCTCGTACCGGCTCGCCGGTGGGCGCACGGGCCTATAGCTCAGACGGTTAGAGCGCTTCCCTGATAAGGAAGAGGTCGGTGGTTCAAGTCCACCTAGGCCCACCCGGTTCGCCCCCGAACAGATGAGGTTATGGCGATGAAGAAGCTGCTGCTGCTCGGTCTGCTCGCGGGCGTGGGCTACGCCGTCTACCGCCAGCTGTCCAGCAGCCGGCTGGAGCAGGACCTCTGGAGCGAGGCGACAGCCTCCCCGGACCTGCGCTAGTCACGGCCGGCTCGACCGCGACCGGGGCCTTAGCTCAGCTGGTAGAGCGCTGCCTTTGCAAGGCAGATGTCAGGAGTTCGAATCTCCTAGGCTCCACACCCCACCTGCCGTCCCACCGGCGCCCGCCTCGGCGAGCGGCGCCCGGGTGACGTGACAGAATTCCCCCGTGACCACCTATGCGACGCTCCACACCAACCACGGCGACATCAAGATCGAGCTGTTCGAGGACCAGGCCCCCAAGACGGTGCGCAACTTCACCGAGCTGGCGGAGGGGACGCGGGAGTGGACCCACCCGCAGAACGGCAAGCAGACGAACACGAAGCTCTACGACGGCACCGTGTTCCACCGGGTCATCGGTGGCTTCATGATCCAGGGCGGTGACCCGCTGGGGATCGGCGTCGGGGGACCGGGCTACCAGTTCGACGACGAGTTCCACCCGGAGCTGAGCTTCGACCGGCCGTACCTGCTCGCGATGGCCAATGCCGGACCCGGCACGAACGGCTCACAGTTCTTCATCACGGTCGGGCCGACGCCGCACCTGAACTTCAAGCACTCGATCTTCGGTGAGGTCGCCGACCAGGCGAGCCGGGCGGTCGTGGACTCGATCGCGACGACGCCGACGGTCCGGGACCGGCCGGTGGAGGACGTCGTCATCGAGTCGGTGATCATCGAGCGTGGCGACGCCTGACGCGGCAGGCCCACCGGTCGCGACGTACTGCTACCGGCACAGTGACCGGGAGGCGTACGTCCGTTGCTCGCGCTGCGAGCGGGTGATCTGCCCGGACTGCATGACGGCCGCCGCGGTGGGCTTCCAGTGCCCGGAGTGCGTCGCGCAAGGGCGGGCGGAGGTGCGCGCGTCCCGGGTCCCGTCCCTGTCGGGGTTCGACCGCAGGACGTCGGTGACGGTGTCGCTGATCGTGCTGTGCGTGGTGATCTACGGCGCCGAGTGGATCCTCGGGGTCAACACGGTCGTCGGGGACTACGGATCCTGGCCGGTCGCGATCGCGCTCGACGGTCAGCAGTGGCGACTGTTCACGGCAATGTTCTTGCACCTGAACCTGTTGCACCTGCTGTTCAACATGTACGTGCTCTACCTGGTCGGGCGGCAGCTGGAGCTGATCTTCGGCCACGCCCGCTACCTCGCGCTGTATCTGATCGCCGGGCTCGGGGGCAGCGTCGCGTCGTACGTGTTCAGCGACCCCCTGTCCGTCAGCGCCGGCGCGAGCGGTGCGATCTTCGGACTCATGGGAGCGTTGGTCGTTGCCGGTCATGCCGCGAAGTCGGACATCAACCAGGTGCTGGTCCTGATTGCGATCAACCTCGCGTTCGGGTTCTTCGTCGGTGGCATCGACTGGCGGGCCCACCTCGGCGGGCTCGTCACGGGCGCGGTCGTGGCCGCGGTGCTGACGTACGCGCCACGCAACCATCGCACGCTCGTCCAGGTCGGCGGCTGTGTCCTGGTCGTGGCGCTGCTGGTCGGAGCCGTCGTGGTGCGCGACAACGCCCTGACGAACCTGGCGAACCAGCTCGTCGGCTAGGACGGGGCCGAGCGGCGTTGTCCACAGGGCTCTCCACAGCTGGGGACGAATCACACCTCTGTAAGTCCCCGCCACCCGAGCAACTGAACTCCCATGATCTTCCCTTAGGGACGATCAAGGCAGTTGAACTCCCATGATCGCCCCTTTGGGAAGATCTAGGCAGTTCGCGGGTGGGTCTGTCGGCGATGTTCCGGCTCAGCGCCAGCGGGTGGAGAGGGCGAAGCCGACACCGATGAGGCCGAACCCGATGATGATGTTGAGCCAGCCGATGTTGTCCATGATCGGGATCTGGTCGCCGGCGATGTAGAACACCACGATCCACAGCAGCCCGACGACGAACAGCGCGATCATGGTGGGCGCCAGCCAGGCCGGGGACCCGATCTTCATCGGGTCGCGGGTGGGCGGCGCGGTGTAGGCCTTCTTGCGGCGGATCCGGGACTCGGGCACGGGCCACGCTCCTCTCGCAGGTCGCGGTCACCGGGCGGGCCGCAGGCCCAGCCTACCGACTGGGCGGCCAGGGCCTCGGCAGCGTCGTCGTAGGCTACGAGCGCACACATGCGATCCGTCGTGGTACGGGACCACAACCGGCAGGAGGCGACAGGGATGAAGGCCGGTACGACCTGCCGCCGACGGGCCGGACAGCGGTGGTGACCGCTCCGCTGGTCGAGGACGCGGTGCTGCCGGGGCCGACCGAGCCCGACCCCGTCACCCCGCGGCGTGCTGTGACCGCCACGATCGCGCACGTGCTGGGCGAGCTGCTCATCACGGTCGGTGTCGTCCTGCTCCTGCTGTGCGTCTACCAGCTGTGGTGGACCAACGTGGAGTCGGCGGTCGCCACGAACAACGAGCGGACCAAGATCATCGCTCAGTGGGACCGTCCGGTCGTCCCTGACCCGATCGGTCCGGCAACGCCGACCCCTTCCAAGACCAAGGCAGTGCCGGTCACGCCTCCGTCGTACGGGTCCGGGTTCGCCCTGCTGTACATCCCGCGGCTGCGGGACAAGGTGTGGGGCCTGCCGGTGATGGAGGGCGTCGGGCTCGACGTGCTGGCCCAGGGGGCCGGGCACTACCCCGGCGACGCCATGCCCGGCGGGCTCGGCAACTTCGCGCTGGCCGCGCACCGCGCGACCCACAACGAGCCGTTCCGCAACATCGACCAGCTGCAGGTGGGCGACAAGGTGTACGTGCAGACGCGGACCGCCTGGTACACCTACGTCCTGGACAAGGACCAGATCGTGCGGCCCACCGACGTGTGGGTGATCGACCCGGTCCCCGGCGACCCGGGCGCCAAGCCGACCAAGCGGCTGATAACGCTGACCACGTGCAACCCTCGCTGGGCGTCGTACCAGCGCTGGATCTGGTGGGGCCACCTCGTGGCCGCCCAGCCGGCCGGGCCCACGACCCCTGACAGCATCACCGGGACGGCCTGAGATGTACGCATGGATCTGGCGCCATCTGCCCGGACCCTGGCCGGCCAAGCTGGTCCTGTCCCTCGCGGGGTTCGTCGCCGTGGTGGCGCTGCTGTTCGCGTTCGTGTTCCCGTGGCTGGAGCCGCGGCTGCCGTTCAGCGGCGTCACCGTCGACCAGAGCGCCGGAGCCCTGCCGTGGCACTCCGCAGGCGTGGCAGGGTCAAGGTCGTGAGCACGCCGCTGCGGATCCTGGTGATCGACAACTACGACAGCTTCGTGTTCAACCTGGTGCAGTACCTGGCCCAGCTCGGCGCCGACGTGGACGTGCGACGCAACGACGAGGTGGCCGCCGATGCCGGACTCGCGTACGCGGGCGTGCTGCTCTCGCCAGGGCCCGGGACCCCGGCGGCGGCAGGCGTGTGCATCCCGACCGTGCGTGCCCTGGCCGGGCGGATCCCGGTGTTCGGGGTGTGCCTCGGCCACCAGGCGATCTGTGAGGCTTACGGCGGGGTCGTCGTGCGCGCCCCGGAACTGTTGCACGGCAAGACATCTTTGGTCCACCACAACGGTGCCGGCGTCCTCGCGGGACTGCCCGACCCGTTCACGGCCACCCGCTACCACTCACTGGCCCTGGACCCGGCGACCACACCGGCCGAGCTCGAGGTGACCGCGCGCACCGACTCCGGAGTCGTGATGGGCGTACGGCACCGCCAGCTCGACGTCGAGGGTGTGCAGTTCCACCCGGAGAGCGTCCTGACCGAGGGCGGGCACCGAATGATCGCGAACTGGCTCGAGCGCTGCGGTGACCCCGACGCGGTCGCCCTCGCCGAGACGCTGCCCCCCGTCGTCGTCCACTGAGTCCTGGCCCGGCGGGTCGTGGGCCGACGGCTCAGGTCGCGGACGGCTGGGGAGACGCGGACGGGCTCACCGGCGGCGGCGGCGGTGCGGTGGCCACGGTGATGGTGACCAGCGTGCCCTTGACCGCCGCGGTTCCCGGCAGCGGCGTCTGGGCCAGGACCTGTCCGGCAGGGACGGTGCCGTCCTCCTGGGTCACGACGCCGACCTGGAACCCGGCGTTGACCAGGTCGGACTGCGCCTGTGCCTGGCTCTCCCCTACAACCTTCGGCACAGTCACCTTGCCGTTGGACACCGTGATGTCGATGGCGGTCCCCACGGCCACGACCGTCAGCGCGGGCGGGTTCTGGGAGATGACGGTCCCGGCTGCCTGCTCGGAGCCGACCTGGGACACCTTGCCCAGCACCAGCTGGCTGTCGATCAGCTTCTGGGTCGCGTCAGCCACGCTGGTGAGGTTGGTCAGGTCCGGGACGGGCACCTGCGCCTTGCCGGTCGAGATCGTGACGTCGACGGCCTGCCCCTTGTCGATCTGCTGTCCGAAGGGTGGGTTCTGGCTGATGATCGCGTCCTTGGGGACGTCCGCTGAAGCTTCGGGGGTCTGGTGGCCCAGCAAGAGCCCGGCCTGCGACAGCGCCGTCGTCGCCTGGGCGACCGTGAGTCCTTGCAGCTGTGGGACGGCGACCTGTTCGACGGCCGGTGTCCCGAACAGCATCTTGCCCAGAATGACCGCGGCGGTCGCCACGACGGCGACACCGACCGCGATCCCCACCCACGCCCAGGGGCTGCGCTTGCGGGGCGCCTCGGTGGACGACCCCGTGAGCATCGGCAGGGCAGCCGTGTCCGCCATCGGGTTCGCGGTGACCGGCGCCAGCGCCGCAGTCACGGGCAGCCCGGCGATGGCCCGTTCCACGTCGGCGCGCATGTCCGCTGCCGTCTGGTAGCGGTCCTCCGGGCGCTTCGCCAGTCCTTTCAGCACGATGGCGTCGATCGGTGTGGGGACCGACGGGTCCAGCTGGCTCGGTGGTACGGGTGCCTCGCTGACGTGCTGGTACACAACGGATACCGGCGAGTCGCCGGTGAACGGCGGGCGCCCGGTCAACAGCTCGTACACCAGGCACGAGGTCGAGTAGATGTCGCTGCGGCTGTCGACGAGCTCGCCGCGGGCCTGCTCGGGCGAGAGGTACTGGGCGGTTCCCATGACCGCTGAGGTAGCGGTCATCGTCTGGCCGGCGTCGGCGAGCGCGCGCGCGATCCCGAAGTCCATGACCTTGACGTCGCCGCCGCGGGTCAGCATCACGTTGGCGGGCTTGATGTCGCGGTGCACGATGCCGTGCCGATGGCTGTAGTCCAGGGCCGCGAGGGTGCCGTCGGCGATCTCCATCGCCCGCTCGGGCAGCAGCCGCCGGCCGCTGCTCATCAGCTGCCGCAGCGTCATGCCGTCGACGTACTCCATGACGATGTACGGCACGACCGTGCCCGGCTCGCCGCCGACGGCGCCGAGGATGTCCTCGCCGGTGTCGTACACCGCGACGATGTTCGGGTGGTTCAGTGCTGCGGCGCTCTGCGCCTCCCGGCGAAAGCGCGCCTGAAACGACGGGTCGCGGGCCAGGTCGGGTCGCAGGATCTTGACCGCGACGCGTCGACCGAGCCGGAGGTCCTGGCCCTCATGGACCTCGGCCATGCCACCGCGGCCGATCACCTCGCCGAGCTCGTACCGCTCGCCGAGGCGGCGCACCTGCTCGCTCACTGGTCCTCCTGTGTCCGGGTCTGCCCTGACCTCGACTGGCGGTAGGTGATCACTGTGCCAGCACCGCGTCCATGACCGCACGGGCGATGGGTGCGGCCAGGGCGTTGCCGCTGATCTCCGCAGCGCCGCCGCCGTTCTGGAGCACGACGGCGACCGCCACCTGTGGGTTGGTGATCGGGGCCACCCCGACGAACCAGGCGTGCGCCTTGGCGTTCGTCCCGCTCTGTGCGGTGCCGGTCTTGCCCCCGACCCGTACCCCGGGGATACGGGCGTTGGAGCCGGTGCCCTGCGACACGACCGCCTCCATCATCGAGAGCAGCGAGGCGGCGTTGGCGGGCGTCATCGCCTGGCTGTATTCCTGCGGCTGGGCCTGCTCGAGCACGGACAGGTCCGGTCCGAGCACCTGGGAGACGAGGTACGGCGACATGACGGTGCCGTTGTCAGCGATGCCCGCCCCCACCATCGCCATCTGCAGCGCGGTGGCGGTCACGTCGTACTGCCCGATCGCCGCCATCGCCGTCTCCGGTGCGTTCAGGTCGGTGGGGAAAACGCTGGTCGCGGCGCGCAGCGGCACCAGGAAGGAGTTGTTGAACCCGAACTTCTCGGCCTGCGTCTGCAGGGCGGCACCACCCAGACTCATCCCGATCGAGGCGAACGCGGTGTTGCAGGACACGGCGAGGGCGTTGAGGAACGTGGTCTTGCCGTCGGGTCCGCAGGCCTGGCCGGTCCAGTTGTTCAGCGAGTGGGTGGTCAGCGGCAGCTTGAGCGCGGCCGGACCCGGGACGATCGTGTCGGGGGTGTACTTGCCGCTCTCCAGTGCGGCCGCCGCGGTGACCAGCTTGAACGTCGACCCCGGGGGCAGGGTCATGGTCAGCGGGCGGTTGGACATCGGCTGGGCCGGGTCGGCGTTGTACTTGTCGTACGCGGCGCGGATCTTCGCCGGGTCGTGCGAGGACAGCAGGTTGGGGTCGAAGGACGGCGAGGTCGCCATGGCCAGGATCGCCCCGGTGCGAGGGTCGATCGCCACGACCGCGCCGGTGCGTCCGGCCAGACCCGTGTACGCAGCCTTCTGCGCGTCGGCGTTCAGGGTGGTGCGTACGGCACCGCCCTTGATGTCGCGGCCGGCGAACAGCTGCTCGAGGCGGTCCACGAAGAAGCGGTCGTCGCTGCCGGCCAGGATCGAGTCCTCGGTGCGCTCGAGCCCGGTGGCGCCGTAGACCAACGAGTAGAAGCCGGTGGCGGGGGCGTACATGGGCCCGGAGGAATACGTACGCAAGAACTTCAGCTGGTCCGCGGTCGGGATGGAACGGGCGACCGGGGTGGAGCCCACCAGGATCGGGCCGCGCTCGCGGGAGTACTCGCGCAGTAGGGTGCGGGTGTTCCCGCTCTGGTCCTTCAGGTCCGCGGCGTCGACGAACTGCAGCCAGACCAGGTTCAGGATCAGCCCGACGAGCAGCACGAGCAGCACCCCGGAGACGCGGCGCAGCGACCGGATCACAGCTGCACCACCTGCGTCGGCGCGTCCCCGGTGGACACGGTCGGGTCCGGACGCCG
>JANWJC010000055.1 GCA_025449595.1 Acidobacteriota bacterium
AACCGACCGCGTACCAGCCGCTCCGGCGCTGCGCGCGCTGGCGCAGCATCGCGGTGCGCAGCCGGTCCGGGTGGGCCATCGCGACGGGGACGATGCCGCGTACGACGTCCGCGTGCAGGGCGCCCATGGTCCAGGCCAGGAGCCCGCCGAGGCCGTGCCCGACCACGACCGCATCGATCTCGCCCAGCGAGCGGATCACGGCGGCGACGTCCGCGGACAGCGTGAAGGGGTCGTACCCGTGAGGCGGGCGATCACTGCCGCCGTAGCCGCGCAGGTCCATCGCCACGACCCGGTACCCCGCACCGGCAAGCACCTGCAGGGAGCGTCGCCAGGACCACCAGAACATCGGGAAGCCGTGCAGCAGGACCACCAACGGGCCCGCGCCTGCCTCGACGACGTGGAACCGGGACCCGTTCGCGGCGACATCGAGATGGGTCCAGGGCCCCTCGGCGCGGATGACGGCGATCGGGTCCGGCAGCTCGGTCTGCGACGGGTCTGTCATCGACGCCCGCCTGCGGTTGACGGCCGCGCCGCCAGCTGGCCCGCAGACGCGAGCCGCGCCGCCAGCTGCTGCGGTGTCACAGCTCCGTGCGGCCGGGCAGCAGCTCCGGGACCTTCTGGAGCTGCGTGATGGACCGGTCCGGGCCGTGCACCGTCTTGAACCGCTTGCTTCCGACCAGGCCGAGCACGCCGGTGACGATCAGCAGCACCAGGGTCACGATCCCGAACGACGCCCACAGCGACAGCCCGACCGCGTACAGGACGTAAGCGATCGTGATCAGCAAGAAGATGATCGCGAGCAGCCCGAGGAATACCGCGGCGACCAGCATCCCGGAGGACACCGCGACCGTGCGGGCGCTGTCGCGCAGCTCGCTCTTGGTCAGGGCGACCTGGTCCTTGAGCAGCAGCGACAGGTCCTCGGCCAGTCCCCCGACCATGGTCGAGATGCCCTGGGGCTGGTCCGTCGTCCGGATGCTGGCCATGTCCGCAGTCTCCTCGCCGAAGGGCCACCGGCCGGCCCGAACGTGCTCGGTCCGTCGAAGGCTTGGTGCAGGTGATCGTACGAGTCCGCCCGACCGGGCGACAACGGCACTGTCGCAGTGCCGCGAGGGTCATTGCGACCGGGGTGCACCGCCGGCGCCCTGGTCGGGCTGCTGGTAGACGTCCGGGATGCCGTCCTGGTCGGCGTCGGCGTCCTCGATGTCGGCCAGGGCGCGGTAGGCGCGGTTGCGGCGCAGCAGCAGCACCGAGGCCACGGCGGCCGAGACCACCGACGCGGCAAGGACCCCGGTCTTGGCCGAGAGCTCCAGGCCAGGAGCGACCTGGAACGCGAGCTCGCTGATCAGCAGCGAGACGGTGAACCCGATGCCGCCGAGCATCGCGACGGTCAGCACGTCGTTCCACAGCAGCGAGGGGCTCAGGGTCGCGCGGGTGAACCGGACGACCAGCCGGCTGCCGCCGTAGATCCCGATCGGCTTGCCGATCACGAGCCCGACGATGACGGCGACGGTGACCGGCTCGGTCAGCACCGACGCGCCGACACCGGTGAGCGTGACTCCCGCGGAGAAGAACGCGAACAGCGGCACGCACAGCGCCGCGGACAACGGGCTCAGCCGCAGGCCGAGACGGTCCGCCGGGCTGCGGGCCTCCCCGGCGTCGGGCACCACCCGCGTGAGCAGCCCCAGGCTGATCCCGGCGATGGTGGCGTGGATCCCGCTGGCGTGCACCAGCGTCCAGGTCGCCAGGGCGAGGGGCACGTACACCAGCCACGACGTGACTCGCAGCCGCTGCAGCACGGCGTACGCCGCGAGGCAGGCGATCGAGGCCAGGAACGGTGTCAGGGAGAAGCCGTGGCTGTAGAACACCGCGATCACCAGGATCGCCCCGAGGTCGTCGACGACGGCCAGGGTCAGCAGGAACGCGCGCAGCGCGACCGGAAGTCGCGACCCGACGACGGCCAGCACGGCGAGCGCGAACGCGATGTCCGTCGCCATCGGGATGCCCCAGCCGACCAGGGCCTCGCGGTCCCCGAAACCCAGGACGGTGAGTGCGTACAGCCCCGCGGGAACAACCATCCCGCAGACGGCTGCGACGGCCGGCAGCGCAGCCTGGGCAGGCTTGGACAACGAACCCACGGCGAGCTCGTGCTTGAGCTCGAGGCCGGCGATGAAGAAGAAGACGGCGAGCAGCCCGTCCGCGGCCCACTCCGACAGCGTCAGGTGCAGCTGCAGCGCGGCCGGCCCGACCTTGATCGCACCGAGTTCGTGGTACGCCGCGCTCCAGGGGGAGTTCGCCCAGACCAGCGCGAGGATCGCGGCGCCGAGCAGCAGCGCCCCGCCGACCGCCTCCTGACGTAGCGCGCCGAGGACCCAGAGTCGTTCGGAGAGCGGGAGCCGGTCCAGCACCACCGGGCGCTCGGGGTTGCCGGCACTCATCCCGGCGAACCTGCCGGCCCGCCGCTCCCGCGGCTCCCGATGGTTGCGGTGTCCGCGCGGGTCACGGAGCGGACACCGGGACCGGCGGCGGGATCGGCGGGGCCGGCACCTCCGGGGTGAGGGTGATCAGCAGCCAGACCCGCTTGTGCCCGGCCACCAGGAACAGCCACCGGGCCGGCCACATGATCGCGAAGTGGGTGCCGTACTTGCGGCGGTGGGCCCGGACCCCGGGCCGGAACTCCGAGCGGTCCAGCAGCTCGGCGTCGCCCATGACGTACGACGCGCCCGGTAGCAGCCGCCCCGGCCCGTCGCAGGCGGCCACGGCGACCCGCGGGTTGTTCACGGCGCGCTTGACCTTGCCCGAGTCGCCGAACGTCGAGACGAACAACCGCTGTGCGTCGGTGCTCACCCAGACCGGGGTGTGCACCGCCCGGCCGTCGCGGCGGAACGTGACAAGATCGATGAACGGCTCGGACCCCAGCGTTGCGGTCAGGTGCTGGGTGAGCTCGGGCTTACCCTGTTCCGCGGACACCCGTCGACTCTGCCACGACGCGCAGGCCCGTGTCGGGCCGGCCTTCCAAGCCGTGGTCGTCGGTGCCGTCAGGGCTGCGGCGAGCGGAACTGGAGCCATGTCGCACTCGTCAAAACGTGCGGCGGCAAGGGTCGAGATCGTGATGGGCCGCGGGCAGCCCGTCAAAGCCAGACAGGCACGGGAGCACAAGTTCTCGTGACACGCGAGCGGTCAGGAACGGTGGTGTTGTCGGTGCGGCTCCGGGTCGTGATCCCTGTGGTGGTCGTGATCGCGGCTGTGCTCGGGCTGTTGGTCGGGGCCCGGCTGCCCGAAAGCTCCAGTCCGGCGCAGGCGGGCAGCACCGGTCCCGGATCCGAGACAACTCCCGGAGCCAGCCCGTCGGACTCGGACGGGACCGGGGTCACCACACCCGTTGCAACGACCCGCAACATCGAGAACTATCCGATCACCAGGCTCAAGCCCGGGGAGAAGCCGCCGCAGTTCGTGATCGTCTCTTTCGACGGGTCCTGCAAGCACGAGCTGTTCCAGCACTACTACGACCTCGGGCAGCAGACGAACTCCCGGTTCACCTTCTTCCTGTCGGGCCTGTGCCTGGTGCCTGACCAGATGCGGTTCCAGTACCACCCGCCGCTCAAGCCGGTCGGCAGCTCGGCGATCGGCTTCGCCGACCCCACCCTGGTCAACGGCCGGGTCCAGGACTGGTCGCTGGCGTACACCAGCGGATATGAGATCGGCACCCACTGGTTGGGCCACTTCTGCGACTCCCGAGGGGTCGCGGCCTGGACCTCCGCGAACTGGCAGAGCGAGCTGGACCAGGCGCGCCGGTTCCTGGACCAGTGGGCCGAGGTCAACGCCGGCAACCCCAGCGCCGACCTGTCGCTGAAGCTGTCGTTCGACTCCTCGGTCTGGCACGGCGACCGCACCCCGTGCCTGGCCGGGCGGCGCAGCCAGATGTACCCGGTGTTCGCGAAGGCCGGGTTCACCTACGACGCGTCCAACGGCGGCAGCCTGGAGTGGCCGCGGCACATCCCGGGCTACCAGATGTGGAACTTCCCACTGCAGACGATCAAGATCATCGACTGGCCTGGCAACCGGCACAACCTGTCGATGGACTACAACCTGCTCTACGTGCAGAACAACGGGGACGTCAAGGCAGCACCGGCGAAGTGCGCCACGATGCAGGCGTCGGCGTACGCGTCCTACATGGCCGCGCTCAAGGCCGTCTACAACGGCAACCGGGCGCCGTTCTTCGTCGGCAACCACTTCGAGCAGTGGGCGTGCGGGGCGTACGCGAACGCGTTGTCGGAGTTCATCGTCAACGCCCACCAGCAGTTCCCGGGCGTCGAGTTCGTGTCGAACGAATACCTCGTGAAGTGGTTGGCCGCGCAGACCCCGGCGGTCATCGCCGAGCTGCAGGCCACCGGCGTGCAGAAGCAGTAGCCGAGTCGAGTCGAGTCGAGTCGTACGGTGCCTCGGTGACCTCCGACCCGCTCGCCGACCTCGCGGAGCTGCCGGGCGTCGCCGAGGCGGCCGAGCAGGCCCGGGGCGACATCGACGCGCTGCTGTGGGACCGGGGCCTGCGCTCGCGGATGGCCGAGGTGGTCGCGGCGTCCCGGTTGCGCGGTGGCTGGGCCTCGGCGGCCATCGACGGAGCGGACGTACGGCCGGAGTCGCTGCGTTCCGGTGCCGTGCCGGACGGGTCCCCGATCGGACGGGTCGTGGCCGCTTCCCTGCTGCTGCAGGAACAGATCCCGCGGGCCGTGGTGGTCAGCGAGCAGGCGCCGCTGCAGGCGTGGGCGAGCCTGCACTCGGTCGTGGCGCACGGGTTCGTGCCGGACGAGGACCTCGGGCGTCCGCGTCGCGTCGACACCGCGGACGACCCGCTGCGGCTGGGCCAGGTGCCGCCGGCGTTGGAAGCGGCCCGCCGGCTGGAGGCACTGGGTCGGTTGCTGCTGACCGCGAAAGCAGCACCGGCGGTACTCCTGGCGGGGGTGGCTCACGCCGAGCTGCAGGCGGTACGGCCGTTCGCGTGGGGCTCGGGGCTGTTGGCGCGCGCGACCGTGCGGATGGTGCTGGCCGCTCGCGGGGTCGACCCCGACGGCGTCTGCGTCCCTGAGGCGGGGGTCCTGGCGGTGGGCCGACCCGCGTACGCCCAGGCGCTGCGCGGCTATCTCGCGGCAACACCGGAGGGGGTCGGGGCCTGGCTGGTCTTCTCGTGCCGTTCCCTGTCGGAGGGGGCGGCCGAGGCGCGCCGGGCGTACGACGCCTTGCCGCCCCGCTGACCGGACGCGCGAACGG
>JANWJC010000056.1 GCA_025449595.1 Acidobacteriota bacterium
CAGCCCGGTGTCTACCGGTTCCGTGACGCGATGGGCCGCGTGGTCTACGTCGGCAAGGCCAAGAGCCTGCGCAGCCGGCTGGGCTCGTACTTCCAGGACCTGTCCGCACTGCACCCACGCACCCAGTCGATGGTGACGACCGCAGCAGCGGTCGACTGGGTCACCGTCGACACCGAGGTCGAGGCCCTCACGCTGGAGTACTCATGGATCAAGGCGTACGACCCGCGCTGCAACGTGAAGTACCGCGACGACAAGAGCTACCCCTACCTCGCGGTCACCCTGGGGGAGGAATACCCGCGCGTGACGGTGATGCGCGGTGCCAAGAAGGCCGGCGTGCGGTACTTCGGCCCGTACGCCCATGCCTGGGCCATCCGCGAGACGGTCGACCAGCTGATGCGGGTCTTCCCTACCCGGACGTGCAGCTCAGGGGTCTTCAAGCGGCACGCGCAGATGGGCCGACCCTGTCTGCTCGGCTACATCGGCAAGTGCTCCGCGCCGTGCGTGGGGCGGGTGTCCGCGGCGGAGCACCGGGCGATCGCCCTGGACTTCTGCGCGTTCATGAGCGGGCAGACGACGGCGTTCACCCGGCGCATCGAGCGCGAGATGAAGGCGGCAGCCGCCGAGCTGGACTTCGAGCGGGCCGCCCGGCTGCGCGACGACCTCAAGGCCCTGGAACGGGCCCTGGAGAAGAGCGCCGTCGTGTTCGGCGACGGCACTGACGCCGACGTCATCGCGGTCGCCGACGAGCAGCTCGAGTCCGCGGTCCAGGTGTTCCACGTCCGAGGCGGCCGGATCCGAGGGCAGCGCGGATTCGTCGTCGACAAGGTCGAGGACCTTTCCCCGGGCGAGCTCGTCGGGCAGCTGCTGGTGCGGCTGTACGGCGGTGAGACCGGCGACGGCGTCCCGCGTGAGGTCCTGGTCCCGACGCTTCCCCCCGACGCCGCAGCAGTGGGGGACTGGCTCGCCACGCTGCGCGGTTCCCGGGTCGACCTGCGCGTACCGCAGCGCGGCGACAAGCACGACCTGATGCAGACGGTGCAGCGCAACGCGGTTCAGTCGCTGGCACTGCACAAGACCAAGCGGGCCAGCGACCTCACAGCACGCAGCCGCGCCCTCGAAGAGCTCCAGGAGGCACTGGACCTGCCGGAGGCGCCGTTGCGGATCGAGTGCATCGACGTGTCCCACCTGCAGGGCACCGATGTCGTTGCCTCCCTCGTCGTGTTCGAGGACGGGCTGCCCCGTAAGAGCGAATACCGCCGGTTCGCGCTGCGCGGCGCCGCCGGCTCCGACGGCGCGTCCAACGACGACGTGCGCTCGATCGCCGAGGTCGTGACCCGGCGCTTCACCCGGCTGCTCGAGGAGAAGGCACCGACGGCCGACGACCCGGTCCCCGGGATCGACCCCACGACCGGGCGACCCCGCAAGTTCTCGTACCCGCCGCAGCTGTTCGTCGTCGACGGTGGCCGACCCCAGGTCGAGGCGGCGGCCGGCGCGATGAGCGAGCTCGGGATCGTCGACGTTGCCCTGGTCGGGCTGGCCAAGCGGCTGGAGGAGGTGTGGCTGCCCGGGGAGGCCGATCCTGTCGTGCTGCCCCGGACCAGTGAGGGGCTCTACCTCCTGCAGCGTCTGCGCGATGAGGCACACCGGTTCGCGATCACCTACCAGCGGACCAAGCGCGCGACCCGGCTGGTCGACAGCCTGCTCGATGACGTGCCCGGGCTCGGCGAGGCGCGCAAGAAGGCGCTGCTGCGTACCTTCGGCTCCCTCACCCGGCTGCGCGCCGCCACCGTGGCGGAGATCGCGTCGGTGCCGGGAATGGGTCCGGTCACGGCAGAGGCGGTGGTCGCGGCGCTGCAGGCGCAGCAGCCGGCCCTCGCCATCAACACCAGCACAGGTGAGATCATCGAGGCCACGACCGCCGACCCCGCCGGGCCGGTACCGATCGAAGGGTCAATGCCGTGAGCACGCCGCACGAGCACATCGAGGTCGTCCTGGTGTCCGGGATGTCCGGTGCCGGACGGTCGACCGCGGCGCGGGCCCTGGAGGATCTCGGCTGGTTCGTCGTGGACAACCTGCCGCCGTCCCTGCTGCCGGCCACTGTCGACTACGTGGCGGACTCCTCGGAGGTCACCAAGCTCGCCGTCGTGGCCGACGTGCGCGGCGGTGAGATGTTCGCCGATCTGCAACGCGCGCTCGACGACGTCGCGGCCGCGGGAGTGGACGTACGAGTCCTGTTCCTCGAGGCCGGCGACAACGAGCTGGTCCGCCGATTCGAGAGCAACCGCCGCCCCCACCCGCTGCAGGAGCAGGGCCGCGTCCTGGACGGGCTGGCGCGGGAGCGGGCGCTGCTGGGGGACCTGCGCGCGCGCGCCGACCTGGTCGTGGACACCTCCAACCTCAACGTCCACGACCTGCGCCGCAAGGTTGACGCGGCATTCGACGACAGTGACCGGATACGGCTGCGGGCCACCGTTCTGTCGTTCGGGTTCAAGTACGGCATTCCCGTCGACGCCGACTACGTCTTCGACGTACGTTTCCTGCCGAACCCGTTCTGGGAGCCGCAGCTTGCCGATCTCACCGGCCTGGACCCCGAGGTCAGCGACTACGTCACGGCCAACGAGGACGCCCGGGAGTTCCTGGACCGCCTCGCCGGGTTGCTGGACCTGGTCGCCGACGGCTACCTGCGCGAGGGCAAGCGCTATGTCACCGTCGCGATCGGCTGCACCGGCGGCAAGCACCGCAGCGTCGCGATGGCCGAAAACCTTGCCGTACGACTCGTGAAAGTCGGAGTCGAGACCCTCGTGATGCATCGCGACCTGGGGCGCGAGTGACTCAGGTCGGGGCCCGGCGTCATGGGCTGCCGACCTCTCACGGAGACGGGCCGCGCGTCGTGGCGGTGGGCGGCGGCCACGGGCTGGCGGCCACGTTGCGAGCACTGCGCCGCGTCACCGACGAGCTCACAGCCGTGGTGGGGGTGTCCGACGACGGCGGCTCCAGCGGCCGGCTGCGCCGCGAGCTCGGAGTCCCACCACCCGGGGACCTGCGCATGGCGTTGGCCGCGCTGTGCGGCGACGACGCCTGGGGCCGCACCTGGAGCAGGGTGGTGCAGCACCGCTTCGGTGGCAACGGGGATCTCGCCGGGCACGCCCTCGGGAACCTGCTGATCACAGCACTGTGGGAGGAGACCGCTGACATCGTCGGCGGGCTCGACTGGGTCGCGGCGTTGCTGGGAGCCCACGGCCGGGTGCTTCCGGTCGCAACCCAGGGGCTGCAGATCATCGCCGAGGTCACCGGCTTGGACCCGGCCCGACCCGACACCGTGCAGGAGGTCCGTGGGCAGGCAGCGGTTGCGGTCTCCTCGGGCCGTGTGGCCTCGATCCGACTCGAGCCGTCCGACGTGGCCGCCTGTCCGCAAGCTCTCGAGGCGATCGCGGTGGCCGACGTCGTCGTGCTCGGTCCCGGTTCCTGGTTCACCAGTGTCCTGGCGCCACTTCTGGTCCCCGGCATGTCCGACGCGGTCGGCGCCGGCAGACGGCGGGTCGTGCTGGTGTGCAACGTGGGAGACCACGACCTCGAGACCAGCGGGCTCAGCCGCGCCCAACAGCTGCGGGTGCTGGCAGAGCACGTTCCCGCGGTCGGCATCGACGTGGTCATCGCGGACCCCCAGGTCCACGACCGCGCCGGGCTGGATGAGGTGGCCGCCACTCTCGGCGCCAGAGTGACGACGGCACCGGTTGCCGCTCGTGACGGGTCGCCCACCCACGACGTGGACCTGCTCGCCTCCGTGCTCGCCGGAGTACTGGCCGGATGAGCCCGGCCGCAGGTCGGACCGATGGCGTTGCGCCCACCGCCTCGGCCTAGCATCAGAGCGATGACGATCACGCCGCCCGCCACGGCGCAGCCGGGGCCTGATACCGCGATCGGACACTGGCGCCGACAGGTCGCTGCGGTCCTTGCGCGCAGCGGGGTGCCGCCCGAGGCCGAAGAGCCGGAACGGGCACTGGACACCAGGACGTACGACGGCCTCGTGGTCAAAGCGCTCTACACGCCTGCCGACGCGCTCCCGGCAGCACCGCTGCCAGGTCACGCGCCATACACCCGCGGCACCCTGCCGACGAGCCGGCCGCCGGGATGGGACGTCCGCGCCCAGCACGACCTGCGTGATGACGCGGCGGACCTCAACCAGGCCATCCTCACCGACCTCGAGAACGGCGTCACGTCGCTGTGGCTTGCGTTCCCCGCCGAGACGTTGCCCGCGGGGACCCTGGAGCGGGTGCTGTCGGGCGTACGGCTGCAACTCGCCCGTCTCGCCCTGGACGCGGGACCCCGATTCGTCGCAGTGGCACAGGACTTCTTCGCCCTCGTGGCGACCCGGACCGACCTCGACCCGGCGCTCGTCGACGTCAGTCTCGGGGCGGATCCACTGTCCCAGCTGTTGCGCGGCGGCACGGTGCCGGACGGCGCCGGGATCGCGGCCGCGGTCCTGCTGGCAGCGCAGGTCGCCGACCGGCCCGGTCGTACCACGACGTTCGTCGCGGACGGCACGGCGGCACACGAGGCCGGCGCGAGCGACGCCGACGAGCTCGCGGTGACGCTCGCGGCCGCTGTCGCGTACCTGCGCGCGCAGGTGGCCGCCGGCATCGACCCGGACGTCGCGCTCGGGCAGATCGAGTTCCGGCACTGCCTCGGCGACGACCAGTTCCAGGGGATCGCGAAGCTGCGCGCCGCCCGCCGGCTCTGGGCGCGCGTCGCCCAGGTCGTCGGCGCCGGCCAGGCGTCGCCCGGCGCGCGCCAGCACGCCGTGACCTCCGCGGCGATGCTGAGCCAGCGCGATCCGTGGGTGAACGTGCTGCGCTGCACGCTTGCCACGTTCGCGGCGGCCACCGGAGGGGCGCACTCGGTCACGGTCCTGCCGTTCGACGCGGCGATCCCGGGAGGTGCCCCCGGGACGTCCCGGGCCTTCTCGGCCCGGCTCGCCCGCAACTGCCAGCTCGTGCTGCTGGAAGAGGCCCGCCTCGGCGAGGTCCTCGACCCCGCCGGTGGATCCTGGTCCGTCGAGTCGCTCACCGACGCCCTCGCGCAGGCGGCGTGGGGCTTGTTCCAGGAGATCGAGGCGGCCGGGGGGTTCGAGGCCGCCCTGCCGCTGATCACCGCGCGCATCGCCGCGACCCGGCAGCAGCGGCTCGACGACGTCGCGCACCGCCGGCGCCCGCTGACCGGTGTGAACGAGTTCCCCGACCTCTCCGAGGCGCCGCTCCCGGCGACCACCCGCGCAGGTGTCGCCGGGCCGGCGATCCGTTACGCGGCAGCGTTCGAAGCCCTGCGCGACAGGTCCGACGACCACTTCGAGCGCGTCGGCTCGCGGCCTACCGCGGTGCTGTGCGTGCTCCCCGGCGGCTCCGGTCGGGCCAGCTTCGCGGCCAACCTGCTGGCCAGCGGTGGCATCGCGACGGTGCGGTTCGGACCGTACGCGACCGCAGCGGACGTGCCCGCCACCGAGCTCTGCGGGCGGGCGCCGCTGGTCGTGCTGTGCGGCAGCGACAAGGCCTACGCCGCGGACGCCGACGCGACCGTGGCCGCGCTGCGAGGTGCCGGGGCGACGTGCATCGCGGTTGCGGGGGCCTGGGCCGGGTCGCTGCCTGGGGCTCCCGACGTGGTCCTCACGACCGACATCGATGCGGTCAGCGTGCTGTCCACCCTGCTGGACTCGTTGGGGGTGCGATGACCGAGATCGCCAGTTTCGCCACCGTCCCCCTGGTCGATCCCAGATCGGATCTGTCCACAACGAGGTCGCAAGGCGAGGGAGCGTCGGGCGGAGCCGGCGTCAAGCGACCGCCCCACCCGCAGACCCCGCCACCCACGGCGGCGAGGGAGTCAGCCGGCGCAGCCCGACCGACCGAGCCGCCCCCCGAGGTGTGGCACACGCCGGAGGGCATCGACGTCCGTCGGGTCTACACCGAGTCGGACCTCGCGGACCTCGCGACCGGGGCACATCCGTACCCCCTCGACAGCCTGCCCGGCTCGCCGCCGTTCCTGCGTGGGCCGTACCCGACGATGTACCTGACCCAGCCCTGGACCATCCGGCAGTACGCCGGCTTCTCCACCGCGGCGGAGTCGAACGCCTTCTACCGCCGCAACCTTGCCGCCGGCCAGAAAGGGTTGTCCGTCGCGTTCGACCTCGCCACCCATCGCGGCTACGACTCCGACCACCCCCGGGTCGCGGGGGACGTCGGCATGGCTGGCGTTGCGATCGACTCGATCTACGACATGCGTGAGCTGTTCGCCGGGATCCCGCTGGGCACGACCAGCGTGTCCATGACGATGAACGGTGCGGTGCTGCCGATCCTCGCGCTCTACGTGGTGGCGGCCGAGGAGCAGGGGGTGACAGCCGACCAGCTGGCGGGGACCATCCAGAACGACATCCTCAAGGAGTTCATGGTCCGCAACACCTACATCTACCCGCCCGGCCCCTCGATGCGGATCATCTCGGACATCTTCGCCTTCACGGCGCGAAACATGCCGCGGTTCAACAGCATCTCGATCTCCGGCTACCACATCCAGGAGGCCGGGGCGACCGCTGACCTGGAGCTCGCGTACACGCTCGCCGACGGTGTCGAGTACGTCCGTGCCGGGCTGGCCGCCGGCCTGGACGTCGACTCGTTCGCACCCCGGTTGTCGTTCTTCTGGGGCATCGGGATGAACTTCTTCATGGAGGTGGCCAAGCTCCGCGCCGGCCGGTTGTTGTGGGCCGAGCTCATGGCGCAGTTCGACCCGACCAGCGAGAAGTCGCTGAGCCTGCGAGCACATTGCCAGACCTCAGGCTGGTCGCTGACGGCGCAGGACGTGTTCAACAACGTCATGCGCACCTGCGTTGAGGCGATGGCCGCCACGCAGGGGGGCACGCAGTCGCTGCACACCAATGCGCTCGACGAGGCGCTGGCGCTGCCCACCGACTTCTCGGCCCGGATCGCGCGCAACACTCAGCTCCTGCTGCAGCAGGAGTCGGGCACGACCCACCCGATCGATCCCTGGGGTGGTTCGTCCTATGTGGAGCGGCTGACGTACGACCTGGCCGCCCGCGCCCGCGCCCACATCCGCGAGGTCGAGGACGCCGGGGGGATGGCCAAGGCCATCGACGAGGGGCTGCCCAAGCTACGGATCGAGGAGGCGGCGGCTCGTACGCAGGCCCGCATCGACTCAGGGATGCAGCCCGTCATCGGGGTGAACAGGTATCGGGTCGCGGCGGACCACGGCATCGAGGTGCTCAAGGTCGACAACGCCCAGGTCCGCCGTGAACAGCTCGACAAGCTGGCCCGGCTGCGCGCCGAACGCGACCCGGCCGCGGTGGCGCAGGCCCTCGGCGACCTGGCCCGGGCGGCGGGTGCCTCGGGGGACGGCCCGGCCGAGAACCTGATGGCCCTGTCCATCGTGGCGGCTCGGGCGAAAGCGACCGTGGGGGAGATCTCGGCGGCGCTTGAGGGGGTCTACGGGCGGCACGAGGCGCGGATCAGGACAATCAGCGGCGTGTACCGACAGGAGTCAGGGTCCTCGACGGACGTGCAGCAGGCGATGGCTGCGGTGCAGCGGTTCGCCGAGGCGGACGGGCGCCGGCCCCGGATTCTGGTGGCCAAGATGGGCCAGGACGGCCACGACCGCGGTCAGAAGGTCATCGCCACGGCGTTCGCGGACCTCGGGTTCGACGTCGACGTGGGGGCGCTGTTCCAGACGCCGCAGGAGGTGGCGCAGCAGGCGGTGGACTCCGACGTCCACATCGTCGGGCCGTCCTCGCTGGCTGCCGGCCACCTGACCCTCGTACCCGAGCTGCGCGACGCGCTGGCCGCACTGGGACGCCCTGACATCATGATCGTCGTCGGTGGAGTCATCCCGCCGCAGGACTTCGCGGCGCTGCGGGAGGCCGGGGCGGCCGCGATCTTCCCGCCGGGCACGGTGATCGCCACCGCGGCCGTGGACCTGCTGCAGCGCCTCGCGCGGGAGCGCGGCTACCAGCTCGATCCGGCAGTCCCCTGAGCATGCACTCGCCGATACCCGCACTGGCGGAGGCGATCCGGGCTGGGTCACGCCCCGAGCTCGCCCGCGCGATCACGTTGGTCGAGTCCTCCCGTGCCGATCACCGTCGTGACGCCCAGGAGCTGCTGCTGGGTCTGCTGCCGTACTCCGGCGGGGCGCTGCGGGTCGGTGTCTCC
>JANWJC010000057.1 GCA_025449595.1 Acidobacteriota bacterium
ATCAATAGGGGTGAACCGGCGGTTCGGCTGATCCGCGCCGTTCGTGAGTTGAACGCGGAATTCGGTTACGGGATCAAGGTCATTGCCCTGCACACCGAGTCCGAGCGTGGTGCGCTGTTCGTGCGGCTGGCCGACGAGGGGGTGCGGATCCGGGAGAAGGGCGACCTGGGCAGTCCGTACCTGGACCACGCGGTCCTGCGCAAGGCGCTGATCGAGTCCCGGGCGGACGCCGCCTGGGTGGGCTGGGGCTTCGTGGCCGAGGACCCGGCGTTCGCCGAGCTGTGCGCGGAGCTGGGTGTGACCTTCATCGGGCCGCCGGCGGAGGCGATGCGCCGGCTGGGCGACAAGGTCGAGGCCAAGTACCTGGCCGAGGCGACCAACGTGCCGGTGGCGCCGTGGTCGGGCGGCCCGGTGGAGACGATGGAGGAGGCGCTCGAGCACGCCAAGGCCATCGGCTACCCGATGATCCTCAAGGCCCGCAGCGGCGGCGGCGGTCGCGGCATCCGGATGGTCTTCGATCCCAGCGAACTGGAGGAGTCGATCGAGCGCACCCAGTCGGAGGCGCAGAAGGCGTTCAACGACCACGTGATCTTCATGGAGCACCTGGTCCAGGGCGGCCGGCACATCGAGGTCCAGGTCATCGCCGACAACTACGGCAACGCCTGGGCGCCCGGCGTGCGCGACTGCTCGATCCAGCGGCGTAACCAGAAGCTGATCGAGGAGTCCTTCTCTCCGGCGTTGACCAAGGAGCAGGCCGACGATCTGGCCGCCCGGGCGATCGCGCTGGTCAAGGAGGCGGGTTACCGCGGCGCCGGCACCGTGGAGTTCCTCTACCAACCCGAGAAGAAGACGTTCGCGTTCCTGGAGGTGAACACCCGGCTGCAGGTGGAGCACCCCATCACCGAGGTGTCAACCGGCCTGGACCTGGTCAAGCTGCAGATCCTGGTGGCCGACGGGTACAAGCTCGAGGGTGACGTGCCCCCGGTCTACGGGCATTCGATCGAGGCCCGGCTCAATGCGGAGGACGCGGACAACGGATTCGCGCCCTCGCCGGGCAAGGTGGAACTGCTGACCCTGCCGGTGGGCCCGGGCATCCGGGTGGACACCGGCATCGCCACCGGCGACGCGATCTCCCCGGACTACGACTCGATGGTCGCCAAGATCATCTCCTGGGGTCGGGACCGGGACGAGGCGCTGGCCCGGCTCCGGGTGGCGCTGCGGGAGACCACCGTGGTGGTCAAGGGCGGCACGACCACCAAGTCGTTCCTGCTCAAGCTGCTGGACCGGCCCGAGGTGATCGGGGGCACCGCGGACACCGGCTGGCTGGACCGCGTGAACCTGCACGAGGATCCCGAGCTCGCCGCCGGCGCGGACGCGGCCCTGCTGTACGTCGCGGTGGATGTGTACGAGTCGGAGGAGGCGCTGGAACGCGACGCGTTCCTGCGGTCGGCCCGGGGTGGCCGGCCCAAGGCCACTCACCCGGTGGGCCGGGAGGTCGAGCTGGGTTACCGCGGCCAGACCTATGCCCTGACCGTGGCGCAGATCAGCCCCCGCCGGTACGGGGTCGAGGTGCCCGGCGGCGGCGTCGTCGAGCTGGAGCTGGAGCGCCAGTCGCAGTTCGAGAGCCGGCTGACCATCGGCGAGAACCGGCATCAGATCGTCGCGTCCACCAATGCGGCCGGCCACCTGGTCGAGGTGGACAGTGTCAGCCACCGGGTGAGCCGGGACGAGGGCGGCATGGTCCGCTCGCCCGCGCCGGCGGTGGTGGTCGCGTTGCGGGCCGCGCCCGGCGACGACGTCGAGGCCGGCGACACGATCATGATCCTCGAGGCGATGAAGATGGAGACCCCGGTCAAGGCCCCGTACGCCGGCCGGGTCCGGGAGATCCTGGCCACGGTGAACTCGCAGGTCGACGCGGGTGGCGCGCTGCTGCGGCTGGACAAGATCGAGGAGGAAGGCGCGGTGTCCACCGCGCCGACCGTGGAGTTCGCCGCCGGCGCGCGGACCGAGGCCGGCGACCTGCGAGCGAAGGCTTTCGCCGATCTGGCGGCGCTGCGGGCGTTGGTGCTGGGCTACGACGTGTCCGCCGGGCGCGCGCGGGCACTGTGGTCGGATTACGACAGGGTGCGAGAGCAGCTCCCGTTGGACGACGACGAACTGCTCGGTGCGGCGCTGGACGTCCTGGAGACCTTTGCCGACATGGCCGAGTTGTCCCGCAACCGGCCGGCCGGGGAGGAGGAGTCCGGGGACGAACAGGTACACAGCCCCCGTGAGTACTTCCACTCCTACCTGCAGTCCCTGGACCTGGAGCGGGCCGGTCTCCCGGAGGGCTTCCGCAGCCGGCTGGCCCGGGCGCTGGCCCATTACGGGGTGACGGAACTGGAGCCGGGACCGGTGCTGGAGGAGGCGGTCTATCGCATCTTCCTGACCCAGGAACGGGTCGGCGACCAGATCGCGATCATTGCCGGGCTGCTCGAGCGGTGGCGCACCCGCGCCGCCGGGCTGCGCGAGGACGTCCGCAAGCGCGTCGGGGCCGTCGTCGAGCGACTCGTGGTGGCCACCCGGTCGCGGTACCCGCTGATCGGTGACCTGGCCCGCTCGATCCGGTACGAGGTCTACGAACGGCCGGTCATCGAGGCGGCCCGGACCAAGCTGTACGACGAGGTCCGCGCCGATCTGGCCGTGCTGGCGGAGAACCCGGACACGCCGGACCGGGCGGAGCGGATCGACACGCTGGTGCGCAGTTCGGAACCGGTGGTGCGGTTGCTGGCCGAGGAGTTGCTGAACCGTTCCGCGGGTGTGCCGGCGATGCTCGAGGTGATGAACCGCCGCTACTACAAGATCCGGGACCTGGAGGACCTGCAGGTCGGCGAGATCGCCGGGCGACCCACGCTCACCGGCAACTACATGCTCGGAGGCAAGCGGCTGTACCTGATCTCGACCACGGCCGATCACGCCGATCTGGCGCAAGCCCTGTCGGCGGTGGACGAGCAGGCCAACCAGGTGCCGGAACCGGCGAGTCTGGTGACGGACCTGTTCGTGGCCTGGCCGGACGTCCCGGAGGACCCGGACGCCATCTCGGCCGAACTGCAGCGGACCCTGCAGGACTACGGCACCCTCGCCGGCGGCCGTCGCGTCACGGTAACGGTCGCGTTCAACATGCGGGCGCCGGACGAGCTGCAGTTCACCTTCCGGCCGGGTTCGCACGGGTTGGCCGAGGAGCGGGTCATTCGGGGCATGCACCCGCTGACCGGTCAACGGCTGGACCTGTGGCGGCTGAAGAACTTCAACGGCACCCGGGTGCCCGCCGCCGAGGGCACCTACGTGTTCCATCTCGTCGCGCCGAACAACCCCGCCGACGAGCGGTTGGTCGCGCTGGCCGAGGTCCGGGACGTCACCCCGGTCCACGACGCGGACGGCCACGTGGTCTCGTTCCCGGTCGCCGAGCGGGTACTGGCCGCGTGCCTGGAGTCGATCCGGCGGGCGCAGGCCGGGCACAGCGGTCGCAGCCCGCTGCAGAACAACGCGATCTTCCTGCACGTGTGGCCGCCGGTGGAGGTGCCGGTGTCGGATCTGGGCCGGTTCGCCCAGGACACCGCACCACTGACGCTGGGCACCGGGCTGTCCGAGATCGCCGTGCTGGCCCGGCTGCGGCAGCGGGACGGCTCGCTCAAGGACGTCGCGCTGAGGTTCGCCTTCCAAGCCGGCGCCGGTGTGCAGGTGAGGGTCAGCAACCCGCCCACCGAGCCGTTGGCGGTGCTGGACGACTACGCGTTGAAGGTTCAGCGGTCGGCGGCCCGCGGTACCGCGTACCCGTACGAGATCGTTCCGCTGCTGACCGGGCCGAACGGTCAGTTCACCGAGTACGACTTCCGCGACGACAACACCTTCGGCCCGGTGGACCGGCCGGCCGGCCAGAACAAGGCCGGCGTGATCGCCGGGCTGGTCACCACGCCGACCGAGCGGTACCCGGAGGGCATGACCCGGGTGCTGCTGATGGGCGACCCGACCAAGGCGTTGGGCACCGTGGCGGTGGCCGAGTGCGCGATCATCGCCGAGGCCGTCAAGCTGGCCGGTGAGAGGCAACTACCGGTCGAGTGGTTCACCCTGTCGTCGGGCGCCAAGATCTCCATGGACTCGGGCACGGAGAACATGGACGGGGTGGCCCGGGCGCTGCGGGAGATCGTGCTGTTCACCCAGAACGGCGGCGAGATCAACATCATCGTGTCCGGCATCAACGTCGGTGCGCAGCCGTACTGGAACGCCGAGGCGACCATGCTGCAGCACACCAAGGGCATCCTGGTCATGACCCCGGACTCGGCGATGGTGCTCACCGGGAAGTTGTCGCTGGACTACTCCGGCGGCGTCTCGGCCGAGGACAACTTCGGCATCGGCGGCTATGACCGGGTGATGGGCCCGAACGGTGAGGCGCAGTATTGGGCGCCGAACCTGAGCGGCGCGGTGGACATCCTGTTCCAGCACTACGAGCACGCCTACCACGCGCCGGGGGAGAAGTACCCGCGGCGGGCGGCCACCAGCGATCCGCTGGACCGGGACGTCCGGTCGGCGCCGCACGTGCACCCGGACAGCCCGTTCACCACGGTCGGCGAGATCTTCGCGGAGGAGACCAACAAGGACCGCAAGAAGCCGTTCGACATCAGGGCGGTGATCAACGCGATCGCCGACCAGGACCACGCGACGCTGGAACGCTGGGCGGGCATGGCCGAGGCGGACACCGCGGTGGTGGTGGATGCCCACCTGGGCGGGTACCCGGTGGCGATCCTGGGCATCGAGTCCCGGGCCATCCCGCGGCGCGGGTTCCTGCCCTCCGACGGGCCCGACTCGTTCTCCGGCGGGACCCTGTTCCCGAAGTCGAGCAAGAAGGCCGCGCGGGCCATCAACTCGGCGTCCGGGTCGCGGCCGCTGGTGGTGCTGGCGAACCTGTCCGGGTTCGACGGCTCGCCGGAGTCGCTGCGCAACATCCAGCTGGAGTACGGCGCCGAGATCGGCCGGGCCATCGTCAACTTCGACGGCCCGATCATCTTCACCGTGATCTCCCGCTACCACGGTGGCGCGTTCGTGGTGTTCTCGAAGGCGCTCAACCCGAGCATGACCGTGCTGGCGCTGGAGGGCTCGTTCGCGTCGGTGCTCGGCGGCGCGCCTGCCGCGGCCGTGGTGTTCTCGGCGGACGTCAACGCACGCA
>JANWJC010000058.1 GCA_025449595.1 Acidobacteriota bacterium
CCACCTGACGGCATCTGCCTCGATGCCGAAGGCGCGGCATGGGTCGCCGACCCGATCGGCGGTCGAGTGGTTCGACTACTACGGGGCGGCGAGCTCACCCACGTCGTCGACTTCGCCGGAGAGGCTCCGGCCGCATGCGTACTTGGAGGGACCGACAGGCGGACGTTGTTCATCTGCGTAGCTCCAGAACACGAGCGAGACGCTGTGCTGCGGGCACCGCGAGGTCGCATCGACGCGGTTCGGGTGTCGGTCAGCGGAGCCGGCCGTCCGTAGGACCCTCACCATGCCTGAGCTGTTGATCGGGCTGGAGGATCGAGACGCCAGCCCACCGGGAGCGTCGGGACACCCCGGTGGCTACTGTGCTGTGCGGTGACGATCGACCTCCGGACCCGCGACGACGTGGACGTCGAGACGATCGACGTCGCGGACTTCGTCGCACGAGAGCTGCCTGGCCTGGCGGCAGAACGGTCAGGACTCGCGGTCCCGGGCGCCCTCGAGCTGGGCGTGCGGCCTCTCACGATCGAGACGAGCGCCGGGACCTGGACCCTCTCGGTCGACGGCGACAGTCTGAAGGTATCCGCCGGCAGCGGGGGGCAGGCCACCGTGCGCCTCGACGAGTCCGAGATCACCGACATCGTCCACGACCGCCGGACGCCCATGACGTTCCTGGCGGCGGGAACACTCAACATGCCGCAAGGCGAGCTCGGCGACTTTCTCGACTGGTGGGTCGTCCTCCGTTCCCTCCTCGATGGCCGCGCCGTGCACACTGCGGGCGCCATCACCTTCACCGACCGCGACGGAGGAGAGCTGGATCTCCGGCGCTCGTTCTCCATCGACGACGATCCCACCGAGCTGGCGTATTACCTCGGCGAGGCCGGCTACCTGCACCTGACCGAAGTCTTCACGCCCGGTGAAATGGCACAGGTCTCCGCGGACATCGACACAGCTCTGCCCCGGTACCACGATGGCGACGGACGGTCCTGGTGGGCCACCACCGCAGACGGCGAACAGCGGGCGGTGCGCCTGCAGCGGTTCCAGGAGGAGAGCGCCGCAACGGCGGCACTGCTCGAAGACGACCGGCTCCTGCGCTTGGCCTCCTTGACTGAGGACGGGCACGTGCCGCGGCAGCAGGGTGGCAACAAGATCGAGGCACTCGTCAAGCCGATCGGCGTCGTCAAGGGCATATCCGACCTCCCGTGGCACAAGGACTGCAGCCTCGGACGGCATTCCTCTCGTTGTTGCAGCCTGACCGTGGGGATCTCGGTGACCGGAGCCGACGAACGCTCCGGACAGCTGGGGGTCGTGGCCGGGTCGCACCGCGCCTTGGTCCAGCCGGCATTCTTCCGGGACGTCTGGGATCTCCCGGCGGTGCCGCTCCCGACCCGCACGGGCGACGTGACGGTTCACTGCTCGTGCACGCTGCACATGAGTCATGCGCCCGTCGAACAGGAGCGGCGGGTCATGTACACGGACTTCGTCCTACCGCCGCGCGCGGGTGACGACCCGGCGCCAAACAGTGCGGGCGTCATCGACCAGGTGCGCGAACAGGCCTACAAGGTCGTCAGCCAGGTTCCGTCGTCCGCTCGTCGTTGAGCACCCGGACCCACTAGTCCCACCTCTCGCACTTCAGGGCAGGTAGCGGTCCCACTCGTACGCCACGAGGCTGTGGAATGGAGCGGCGAGGAGTGGCTCGTTCCCGGTTGTCGACCAGCGTCGCTCGAGCCGAGGGCGAAGGCGATTAGCGACCTCGGTGGGCTCGTCATCGAGGAACAGGTAGCTGACATGGAGGCCGGAATTGTCCCGAGTGGTGAAAGGGGGCTCGAGCGGTCTTGCCCCTCCCCACCAGGCACCACCGACGCCGGGGACGTCGAGCAGATCGGCGACCGGCCCCCCACCACGTTCGATCATGAAATAGACGCCCTTGGCTGACCACCAGAGCAGCACGTCGGCGCCTACCTTGATCCGAGGGGCGGCGGCTGTCCCGTCCACCCGGTACACGCCCCGCTCGACCAGCGGCAACAAGTAAGGAGCTCGACCGGCGTTCCGGAGTGCGACGCTCAACTCGTTGAAGGCGTCCATGGCGGAGAGATCCGTGAAGAAGTAACTCTGCAGGTGGTCCGTCTCGTCGTAGCGCGGATCGCTGGCCGCTCGCGCGGCCCGGCACTGCGGCGTCGAAACCAACCGAAAGGAGGCTCGGAGCTGGGGTATGCGGTGTTGCTCGGGGCGATGGTCAAGCGAGTGCCACTCGAGATAGTCAGCATCGAGGCCTTCGGGGTGCCGCTTCGACAGCGATGTGTAGATGGTGGTGACGTCGCTCCGGCCCACGGCCAGGATTTCGGGACAGTCGTCCGATGCAGTACCGACGAGTTCAGTCATTGCTTGTGCTCCTCACGTGGATACCACCCTTGCGTGCGCTGCGCTCGCGATCTGAGGGATCGCGGCTTTAAGAAAGCGCGCGCGGACGCCGCAGCGCCGTAGCGACGGGTCCGGCGGCTACCGCCAGCGTGTGAGCGAGAACTCTCCGGTTTTGTCGGGCGCACCGCGCCCGTGCCGGGACGACACCGGTGAGAGCGCCGGCCCGGCGGCATCCTCGATCTCGTCGAGGGAGTGGACCGCCGGTTGGTGGCGGAGGGCCTCTTCGAACTCGGCCGGTGGCAGCGGCTCGCCCAGGAAGAACCCCTGTCCGAGGTCACAGCGCGCCGCCCGCACGTCGTCGAGCTCGTCTTGGGTCTCGATCCCCTCGGCGACCACCGTCAGACAGAGGTCGTGTCCCAGTCCAACGATGGAGCGAACGAGCGAGCGGGCCTGCTGATTCGATGCCGTGTTGAGCTCGCTCACGAAGGAACGGTCGATCTTGAGGATGTCGATCGGCAACCGGCGCAGGTAGGACAGCGACGAGTAGCCCGTGCCGAAGTCGTCGATCGCGATCTTGACGCCGATTTCACGCAGCCGGGCCAGGCGGTGGTGGACGCGGTCGGTATCGGAGAGCAGCGCGCTCTCGGTCAGCTCGAGCACCAGGCCGCTCGGCGGCAGGCCGCTGTCGACGAGTGCGGCCTCGACCTCGCCCACGAAACGGTTGTCGTAGAGCTGGTACGCGGACACGTTGACGGCGACGCTCATGTCCCTGCCGGCCGGCAGGAACCGCCAATGCACGACTTGCTGGCACGCCTCGCGGAGGACGTAGCGGCCGATCTCGCTGAGGAGGCCCATCTCCTCGGCCACCGGGATGAACTCGTCCGGCGAGATGAAGCCCCGTTGCGGGTGGTTCCAGCGCACGAGCGCCTCGGTGTAGACCGGTCGGCCCGTCACCAGGTCGAAGACGGGCTGGTAGTGGATGCTGAGCTCCCCGTAGTCGCGCACCGCCTTGCGCAGATCGGCGTGCAGGGCATGCCGAGCGGCCATGGTGCTCTGCATCTCGGGCTCGAAGGTCCTGAGGCAATCCCGGCCGCTGGCCTTGGCGGCGTACATCGCAATGTCCGCCTCGCAGAGCAATGCGTCCGCCTCCAGGGAGCCTCCGTTGGTGACCGTGACGCCGATCGATGCCCGGATGTTGATCTCCCGTCCGTTGACGTTGAACGGTTCTCGCAGGACTTCGAGGACTCGTGTCCCGGCGTCCACTGCATCGATGTGCGTCGTCCCGTCGAGGATGATGGCGAACTCGTCGCCGCCCAGCCGGGCGACGGTGTCGTCCTCACGCAGGCAGCCGTCGATGCGCTGGCCGACCTCGACGAGAATGAGGTCTCCGACGTCGTGGCCGAGTGTGTCGTTGACGATCTTGAAGCCGTCCATGTCGCAGAACAGGACGCCCACCGCGACGCCGGTACGATGGGACCGCAACATCGCATGGTCCAACCGGTTGCGCAGGAGCGCGCGGTTGGCAAGTCCGGTGAGGCTGTCGTGGAACGCCTGATGCTCCAGCTCTCCGAGCAGGCGGTGGTGATCCGTGACGTCGCGGAAGCTCCAGACCCGGCCGACCACCTCCCCCTCGATCTTCTGGGGGAGCGAATGCCGCTCGAAGACCCGAGCGTCCTTGAACAGCAGGATGTCGTCGCTCTCCGCCTCGGGGTGGGCATAGAGCTCCTCCACCTTCGACAGGAAGGCCTCGGGATACCGGAGCTGGTCGAGGACGAACTGGACGGCCGCCTCGTCGTCCCGGCTCGCCAGAATGGCCTCGGGGATACACCACATCTCGGCGAAGCGCGCGTTGAACTGCGCGATCTTCCCGTCGTTGTCAACGACGAGGATGCCGTCCGCGGTCGAGTCGAGCGTCGCCGTCAGTAGCGAAAGAGTGGAGCGGACGTCGTTAGCCGCACGGTCACGCTCGGCGAGAGCGATCTCGCTCTGCCGGACCTTGCCCGCGAGGATCCAGGTGACGAACCACACGCCCAGGACGCTCAGAACGGCGAGGCCGTGTACCGACGGCGTCGGCACGGAGGTGCCGACGAGTCCCACACCGATGGCGATCTGTCCCGCCAGGGTTGCGATGGCGGTCCAGATGACGACGATGGGCCAAACCCGGGAGCCCACGATGTCGAGCGCGCGGGCCGCGATGAAGAGGACTCCGATGGCCAGGGTGGGGCCCCACCCGATGGCATAGATGACCGCCCCAACGCCGAGGCACTGGAGGCCCACGCCGGCGTGCAGCTTCCACCCGTTGGGGTCGGCCTCGAGGAGGCGGCTCATCGACTCGCCGATCACCGCCGACACCGCGAGCAGGACCAGGATCACCCAGACGGGTTCGTCGCCGATGAGGTGGTACCGGGACATGACGACGAAGGCCAAAGCCGTGCCGGCACTCGGGAGCGCGACCGCTGCGACGCGACCCAGCCGCGACGCGAGAAACACCCGTCCGCCCCCCTCTACCCCCATTCCTCAAATATCGGACGACCCTGTGGATTACTTGATACCAGGTTGTCTGCCCGGCAACGGCCCTGGTCAGAGTCCTAGGGTCGAAGGGAGATCCCGCAGGACGCCGTCACGTAGCACCGCAGCGGCGGCTCGCTCGTGACCATGCCGACCGTGGCCCTCTCGCCGACGAGCGCGACGAGCTGCGCCTCGTGCGCCACCAGTGACAACGGCGTGACATAGGGCATCAACAACTGGGGGCACACCGTGGCGCGGTCGATCGCGGCCGGATCCGGCAGTTGCCCCGGCACGGCCAGCGCCGCCATGGCGACCGCATACGCCACCCCGTCCGCCGGGATCGTCAGGTGTTCGTCGACCTGGAGCGGGCAGAGCGACTGCGTCGACACGTCGAGGACGTTCGGTGCTGGCGGGAGCGGGGATACCTTGTCGGAGCCGCCGTTCCACCCCGCGACCTCGTCGATCTCGCTCCAGATGTCGGTGTAGGCGATGCCGGAAAAGGTCTGTTCGTCCGAGTTCATTGCGGCCATGAAGTGGGACTCGCCGCCCACGAGGCGATGGGTCTCCTGCCAAGCGGCAGGGAAACATTCGTACGCGCAGACGCTCTCGATCGCCGGGTCCGTCGTCCCGTACTCGTTGTCGGGTGCCAGCCCGACGAGCGAGGCCACCATCGGCCGGATGTCGGGCCACCACCGGAGCGCCCAGCGGGGGAGCGTGCTCGCACCCTGGCTCCAGCCGAACAGCTCGACCTGGCGGCCGGAGAACGCATGCAGGAAGCGGACGGCGTTGACCACGTACTCGGCCGCCACCTGGATGTCGCCGTCCGAATGGTCCGGCACCGTGAGCGCACAATACGGCCAGCCCCGGGCCGCGAACGCCGGGAGGTAGTTCCAATCGTACGCCTCACCGGGGTCGAATAGGGTCGGCGGCAGCACGAGGATGATGTCGCGCCCCGGTGACACTGCGGTCGCCAAACACGTACGCGCAGCATCGAGTTGGCTTGTGGACACGTCGAGCGGAGGGCCG
>JANWJC010000059.1 GCA_025449595.1 Acidobacteriota bacterium
CGTGGTTGCCGTCGGTGGCCGTGACGACGGTGGCGGGAGCGTGGCCGGCGCGGTCGCGCAGCGCGCGATGGATGGCCCACGACGCCCCGAGTGCCTTGAACGCCGGGAGCCCAAGACGCGACGACTCGTCCTTCGCGAGGACGTGACCGACGCCGAGCTGGGACGCGAGCGATGGCAGGTCGACGAGCGGCGTCGGCGCGTACCCGTCGAGTGTCCGGTGGAACGCGAGCGCCTCGGGCGAGGGCCCCGCGCACGTCCACGAGCGATCGCGGTCGTGTGCGTACCAGGTGGCGGTCATGCTGTCTCTCCCATTGCGATCGATCAGTACCAGCCTCGCCGTCAAGGACTTCCCCGAATCGCCCAGGCACCGGCTCGCGAGCGACTCCATGCGACGCATCGGCGCCGGCGTCAAGCACGCCGAAGGGGACCGGTCGACTGCCGGTCCCCTTCGAGCCGTGACTGGATCAGTGCTGACGAGCGCGGCGACGGTAGCCGCTGACGACGAGCAGTCCGACGCCGGCCAGCACGGCCACGCCCGCCGCGCCGGCGACGAGCGGCGTGGAGGACTCCGCACCGGTGCGCGGCAGCTCAGATGCTGTCGCGGCGGGGGTCTGGGACGAGCTGGACTTCGTCGCGGTGGGTGTCGGCGTGACGGCCGCTGCCACCGTGAACTTCGCGACCGAGTTGTACGACTGGTCCGCCGGGTTCATCGCGTTGGTCGTGCCGATCACGCACTGGGTCTTCGAACAGTCGATCGAGCCCGCAGCGGAACTGAACTTGGTCACTGCCAGGGTATAGCTGGTGGTGAACGACCCGCCCCCCGCGTACGCGAGCTGCTTGACGTGGGCCAGGTTCACGTCGCAGTTGGTGGCTCCCGGCGGGTTGGCGCAGATCGTGATGAACAGCGACCCCGCAGCCGCAGGGAAGTTGGTGCCCTTGAGCGTGACGGTCTGTCCCGCATGAAGAGTGGAGTGGGAAATGGTGAGAGTGGGTGCGGGGGCGGCCTGGGCGGCCGGCGCCAGGATCATCGCGACGCCGAAGAGGGCGGTAGCTGCGGCAGTGAGCAGGGCCCCCGTTGCCTTGAGTCGGACCCGAGACTTCATGTCAGCTCCAGTTTGAGATCGATGGTGGTCTCTGTTCCACCTAGTGGAAGAGCGTATCGCATCTGCGACGCAACTAAGGTGACCCTAACTTAACCGGTGGTCCAGGTACTCGCCAGGGCATCCACCCCTATCCTGCGTGCACGCGGTACGGGCCAGAATCAGCGAACGAAAGAGCCGTCGATGGGATCGTTGGACGGGAAGGTGGCCGTCATCACGGGGGCCAGCCGAGGCCTCGGCGAGGCAATGGCTCGAGGGCTCGCCCGCCAGGGGGCATCGTTGGTTCTCGGTGCACGCGACAGAGCCGACCTGGCTCAGGTCGCGCAAGCCTGCACGAGCGCCGGTGCGGAAGCGGTCGAGGTGGTCCCCACCGACGTGACCGTCGAGTCTGACGTCCAGTCGCTCGCGCAGGCAGCAGTGGACGGATTCGGCAAGCTCGACGTCTTCATCGCGAACGCCGGCACCTCGTACCCGTCGCTCACCGACAAGCGCTACACCGACCTGGCTTCATACGACCTCGACGTGGTCCAACAGATGTTCCAGGTGAACGCGATCGGCGTGTGGCTGTGTATGAAGGCGGCCTTCCCGCGGATGACGGAGGGTGGCAGCTTCATCGCCATCGGTTCCGAGACCGGGCGGCGGGCGGGCGCCGGCTCCGGGGTCTATGCGGTCACGAAGGCCTGCGTGGACGTCCTGACGACGATCGGTGCGGCGGAGATGGCTGAGGCAAAGGTACGGGTCAACTGCCTAACCCCCGGCGGCATGGTCGACACCAACCTGTTCGGCCCCAACAAGATGCCGGAGTTCCTCAAGAACCTGCCGGTCAGCACCTCCGACACCGACATCATCGTTCCGGCCGCGGTGTGGCTGGCCTCCGACGACAGCAAGGACGTGACAGGGATTTCGCTGGTGGGCAAGGACTTCAACGTGATCGGTCCGGCAGGCATTCGCGCACGGCAGTCGGCGGCGGACTCCCCACCGTCGTATTGAGCGGGGCGGCGAGCCGGCGCCTCAGCTGGTTGAGCCATGGCGCCGCCGGTATACGACACCACCGCCGATCAATGCCACCACGACCACGACCGCCACGACGATCCACAGCGACCCGTCGCTCCCGGCAGCGGCGCTGCTAGCAGCAACCTCGCTGGTCCTCGGTGACGCGACGGCGGAGTCGGACGGTGTTGCCGGCACGGAGGCCGACGGCGTCGAGGTGGCCACTGAGCTCGGGACCGGGCCCGAGAAGGCGGGAACCTTCTGGCCGGTGAAGGTTAGCGCCTGCAGAGCCTGCTGACTGACGTCCTTGCCGTCTCCGACGCGACTGGTCTGGATCGCGCAGGCGGTCGTGAGGCAGTTGACGGTGCCGAACCTGGCGACGACCTTGAGCTTCGAGGTCCACGAGCCATCCGAGGTGACGCTGACGAGGCTGAAGTTCGCCAGGTCGCACGCACCGCCGGCAGGAATCGCCGGATTGCAGGCCACCAGGTACAGCTGGATCCCCGGGGTGAAGCCCGTGCCATTGACGGTGACGGTCTCCCCCGCAGGATCGAGCCCAGTGGTCTTGCTCACGGTGATGGCGACCGCCGCGAACGCCGGTCCGGCCCCCCACATGGCCGCAGCGACCGCGAGCAGCATCGAGACGATCAGGCATCCGAGGCGTCGACGCCCGGCTACCGCTGGCATGTCTGGTTCCTTCCGTGCCCGTGCCCGCCGTTGTTCCTGAGCACTGCCGTTGTTCGTGAGGACTGCCCCCCGTTCGTGCCCGAACCCACCGCGTCCGGTGTCTAGCGTCGCATCCTGCGTCACCGCGCCAGCTACCGGCACGGATTCTGACATTGCGTCACAACGAACTTG
The DNA here is from genome assembly GCA_025449595.1 of Acidobacteriota bacterium. Lineage (GTDB taxonomy): Bacteria > Actinomycetota > Actinomycetes > S36-B12 > CAIYMF01 > JAFIHG01. The sequence goes on from JANWJC010000059.1 coordinate 2,949, forward strand.
ACGTTTTGTCGTGATCTCACGGATGATTCCCGTAGAGACACTCGGCGGCTCCCGGATCGGCCGCCATCAGGTCGCTGGTCGATCCGACGCATCGAGCGACACGGGGCGCATCGAGCGACAGGGAGGACTCGCATGTCCACACCGCGCGAGCCGGAGGCGGACGAGAAGTTCTCGTCGGCCATGAAGCGGGCGACCTGGCAGGACCACACCGCTGCCGAGTACACCGCGTACATGCAAGCACTGCTCGATGGCAGGCTCATCCGCGACGACTACGCCGACATGGTCGCGCAGCACTACTTCGCGTACCAGGTCATCGAGGCGGCTGCCGAGAAGCTGAAGAACGACCCGATCGCAGGGAAGTTCGTCTCTGACGGACTATCCCGCGTCCCGGCGCTGGAGGAGGACCTCGCGTTCCTGCTCGGTGCCGACTGGTGCGACAAGATCGAGCCGAACGAGGGTACGAAGCAGTACGTCGCGCGTCTGCACGAGGTCTGCTTCGACTGGCCCGGTGGCTTTGTCGCGCACCACTACACCCGGTACCTGGGCGACCTGTCCGGCGGTCAGGTGATCCGCGCCGCTGCCGAGCGCGCCTACGACCTCCCGGACAAACGGGGTGTGCAGTTCTATGTCTTTCCCAAGATCCCGGACAAGAAGGCATTCAAGATCGCGTACCGGGATGCACTTGACCAGGCCCACTGGGACGACGCCGAGAGGGCCCGGATCATCGACGAGGTGATCAAGGCCTACCACCTGAACACCCAGGTCCTGGTCGAGTGCGGCCGCAACTCCATGACATTCCAAGGGAGCTGACAGCCCACCCACATATCCTCACGACGACCCGGGACGCCTCGCGCGTCCCGGGTCGTCGTCGTTGTGAGTCCGTTGACCATGCGTGGGTGCCGCCCCTCGACGGACGAGATGGGCAGGCCTGAAACACTGGTCCACAATTGCGGTGCGAGCCTCTGCCGGCGCAGAGGCGAGAATCGACGTGGGTCACAAGGACGCCACGAGCTTCGATGATCGGCCGGAAGGGGTCAGGACGTGCTCAGGTTCCTCCTCAAGCGCGTCGCCAGCCTGGTCCTGGTGCTGTTCTTGATGGTCACGGGGATGTTCATCCTGCTGCACCTAGCCCCGAGCAGCCCGGTCAACTCCCTACCCCCGGCCGTCGCGGCCGACCCTGCGGCCAGGGCGGCGTACGAGGCCTCGCTCGGGCTGAACCAGCCTCTGTTCGTGCAGTACCTGACGTACCTGAAGGACCTGCTGACCGGCAACCTGGGGTACTCGTTGTACGACGGCACGTCGGTGAGCAGTCAGATCGCCAGCCATCTGCCCGTGTCGATCGAGCTCGGAACGTTGGCTGCGATCTTCTCCATGCTGCCGGGATTCCTGCTCGGTTCGTGGACCGCGCTGCACCACGGTGACAAGATCGATTCCTCGGCCCGGATATTCACCGTGCTCTCATTGTCGGTGCCGGCGTACTGGCTCGCGGTCGTCAGCCTGGTCGTCGTGGGCCAGAGCTTCCCGCAGCTCCTGCCCAGCGCCGGCGGGTTCGTCCCGTTCCAGGACGATCCCCGCGCCAACCTGGAGGTGATGGTCCTGCCTGCGCTCGTCCTGGGCCTGTCCACCTTCGCACTGGTGGCCCGCTCGCTGCGAGCATCCTTGATCGACGTCCTCGGAAGCGACTACGTCACTTTCGCCCGTGGTATGGGAATGAGCCAGCGCCGGCTGCTGAGCCGCGTGGCGGTTCGCAACGCGGTCATCCCCACCCTCACGATCATGGGGGTGCTCCTGGGCGGGCTGGTCTCCGGCACGGTGCTCGTCGAGAGCGTGTACCAGATCCCAGGCCTCGGCCAGCTCATGGTCACCGCCTTCCTGCGCCAGGACTACCCGCTGGCCCTTGGTTGCTCCATCACCACGGCCGCCATCTTCTTGCTGCTCAACCTCGTCGTGGACGCGCTCTACTACGTGGTCGACCCGCGGGTACGGCTCACGCTGAGCACACCTCGCACGCGAAACCCGGTGCTGGCATGAGCGCATCGACGGCGGCTCCCTCCGCGACATCCGGGAAGACCAGAGTGCTGCTGTCGCGGCTGCTGCCCCAGAGGCTGCGCATCTTCCACGACTTCGCCAGCTGGCTGGGTCTTGTGTGCATGGCGCTCTTCCTGCTGATCGCGACAGTCGGTCGCCTCGTGGGCAGTCCAGACCTGCTCGTAACTGCCGGTGCCGAGTCACCTTCGGCGGCACACTGGTTCGGTACTGACAACCTCGGGCGTGACGTGTTCGCCCGCACCGCCTCCGGAGCCTGGACGTCGCTGTTGATCAGCGTCTCGTGCGTCGTGATCGCCGTCGTCATCGCGGTCCCGCTCGGGATGTATGCCGGGTCCAAGCACGGCAAGCTGGCCGACGGTTTCATCATGCGCGGGCTGGAGACCGTGCAGGCCCTGCCGATGTTCGTCTTCGTCCTCTTCATCCTCATGCTGGTGGGATCTGCACCGGTTCAGCTGGGCCCGTTCACGATCGGCATGGAACCACGTATCGCGGTGTGCCTGGCGCTGGGTTTCGTCCCGTTCTTCGCCCGGATCGCGCGCTCCGCGACGCTGGTGGAGATGCAGGAGGACTACGTCGCAGGACTCCGCGTCATCGGGATCAAGCCGCGGCACATCCTGACCCGCGAGGTCTATGTGAACGTGATGCCGTCCGTGGGCGTGCAGTGCTTCCTGGCGATCGCGATCGCGATCTTTGCCGAGGGCGGCCTCAGCTTCCTCGGGCTCGGGGTCGCACCGCCACAAGCAACGCTCGGCAACCTGATCGCTGACGCCGGATCGCAGATCCTGAGCGGAAGCTGGTGGTACGCGGTCCTTCCCGGGGTGGTCATGGTCACCGGCATCCTCGGGTTCAACCTCGTCGGCGACGCTTTCAACGACTCGCTCCTCGGATCAAACTCACCAGAGAGGGCCTGAGAACCTGTGACCCCGCACCACGCTTCGACCGCATCGCGGCCAGCCGGTCCCGACGCCGCCGGGCGGCTGAGCCGGCGCCGCTTCCTGGGGTTGAGCGGGCTGAGCGTGGTCGGTGCTGCCGCTGGCGTGTCCCTGTTGACGGGGTGCAGCTCCCAGTCGGTGGGATCACGGGTCGCCGACCGCCACAAGGACGGCATCCTGCAGGTCGCTGTGGCCGCTGCTCCCAGCAACATCAACCCGCTGGACTCCGGGTCCGAGGTGACACGATGGATCTCCGAGCCCGTGGTCGAGACGCTGTACATGTATGACGAGTCCCTGGCATCGGTGCCGCTGCTCGCGGACGGTGAGCCGGTGATCTCCGCCGACAAGCTGACGTGGACCATCAAGGTCCGTACCGGGATCACCTGGCAGAACGGCGACCCGCTGACCGCGGACGACGTCGTGGCAACACTGGCGCACGTGACGGACCTGTCCGCCGGCAGCGAATGGATCACGTACTTCATCGGCTACGTGCAGTCGTTCGCCGCCGTGGACCAGCACACCGTCGCCATCTCGCTGAGCAAGCCGTACGGGCTGATGCGCTCGCACCTGACGAACCTGCCGATCGTTCACAAGGACTATGTCA
>JANWJC010000060.1 GCA_025449595.1 Acidobacteriota bacterium
AGGCAGAGGACGTCACCGGCCCGTACGACGTCATCGTGCGCGCCGAGGCGGCGTCGATGGACGAGCTCGGTGAGCTCGTCGTGAAGCAGGTGCAGTCCGTCGAAGGCATCACCCGGACCCTCACCTGTCCCGTCGTCCACCTCTGAGCCCGGCCGGTCGCTTCCGCCCCGCTGGGCGCCTGCGCCTGGCCTGCGCCGGGCTGGGTGTCGCGCTGAGCCTGCTGCTGGGCGCGTGCTCCCCGCAGCTGTCGGTCACCCCGCCGCCGCAGCCCGCGGCCGACGTCGCCGCGGTGTGCTCGGCCCTGCAGCACGCGCTGCCCAGCACGGTCGCGGGCCAGTCCGCACGCGAGCCGACGCCGTCCTCCGATCTCACCGCCGCCTGGGGTGACCCTCCGATCGTCCTGCGCTGCGGCGTACCGGCACCTGCCGGGCTGACCCCCACCTCGCAGGTGACGAACGTGAACGGGGTCGACTGGTATCCCGAGCAGCTCACCGGCGGATATCGCTTCACGGCTACCGGCAGGAAGGCGTACGTCGAGGTCACCGTGCCCTCGCAGTACGCGTCCTTCGCCGGCGGCCTGACCCAGATCGGCCCCGCCATCCTCGCCGCCGACCCCCTCACCCCCACTGGATGAAGTCCCCCGCCGACGCGCGCGGACCACGCCGGTCGCGCTGAATCCCCTACTGACTCGCCGCGCTCGTCAGCGGGCCCAGCGAGCAGTGCGTTGGAAGCACCGTTCGGTACCCCGGCATGAACCAACCGCGCCGTTCGATGCGTGGCAGCCGTCAGCGCAGACCCGTACCTCGGCGCAGGGCATCCTGCACCAGCCGGTGCACGAGCTCGGGCAGCTCCACCCCCGACGCTGCCCACATCCTGGGGTACATGGAGATCGACGTGAAGCCGGGCATCGTGTTGACCTCGTTCACCAGCACGTCGCCATCGGGCAGCACGAAGACGTCGCAGCGCGCCAGCCCCTCGCAGGCCAGCGCCTCGAACGCCTCGATCGCGACGGCACGGACCCGGTCGGCGACGGTCTCGGGCAGGGCAGCCGGGACCACGAGATCCGCCGCGTCCTCGAGGTACTTCGCCTCGAAGTCGTAGAACTCGTGCCCCTCGCGGACCACGATCTCGGCGCAGACGCTGGCCCGTGGTACGCCGCCGGCGTCGACGAGCACGCCGCACTCGACCTCTCGGGCGCCGACCACCGCGGCCTCCACGACCACCCGTGGGTCGTGGCGCCTGGCCTGCTCGACGGCCTCCTCGACCTCGCCCGACCCGGCGTCGGGATCCGCTGCGACCCGGCTGATCCCCACGCTCGACCCGGCGCGGGCCGGTTTCACGAACACCGGGCTCCCCAGCTTGCGCACGCGGGCCAGCGAACCGGCCCGATCCGTGGCCCAGTCCCTGTCGGTGAGCACGACGTACGGCGCCTGCGAGAGCCCGGCAGCCGCGAACAGCGCCTTCATGTGGCCCTTGTCCATCGCCGCGGCCGAGGCGAACACCCCGGACCCGACGTACGGGACCCCGGCCAGCTCGAAAAGGCCCTGGATCGTCCCGTCCTCGCCCCAGGGCCCGTGGAGCACGGGGAAGACCACGTCCACGGCGCCGAGGACGGCACTGACATCGGCTTCACCGCGGGGGACGAGCCCCGGGCGCGTCGGGTCCACGGACAACGCGACCGCCTCACCTGCGGGGTCGACGGCGGGCAGCACGCCGGCGGTGATGGCCAGCCGCTCCGGGTCGTCGGGCGCCAGCACCCAGCGCCCGGACGGCGTGATCCCGAGCGGTAGGACGTCGTACCGTGAGCGGTCCAGCGCCCGCAGCACGCTGCCGGCCGAGATGCAGGAGATCGCGTGCTCGCTGGACCGGCCCCCGAACACCACGGCGACCCGTACCCGCCGCCCCCCACCGGACGTTGCTGGTGAAAGTGCCGCTCTCGGCTCCGAATGCGCCACCAAAGCGACGTTCTCACCAGTGACGTCGGCCTCACCAGTGACGTCGGCACGTTGCGGCGCGGGCTCGCTCACGGTCGGGGAGCCTACCCCGGGGCCCCGGCCGCCCTCCCGATAGCGGCGCGGCGGTGACCCAGGCAGCCGAGAACGACCCGCCGCCCCAGGCACGTGGGGCAGGCCCGGCCGATACCGTCGAGGCGTGACGCAGCCCCCGCAGGACCCCGACCACAGCCGCGCCAACACCTCCGCCGGCCGGCCACCGGCGAACCGGCCAAGCGCCGCCACGGTGGTCGTGCAGGCGGGTCGGCCGCCGCGCCGCCCCGACGGCCCGGTCAATCCCGACATCACGCTTTCCTCGACGTTCCACGCCGGCGGTGAGATCGGGTACGCCCGCAACTCCAACCCGACCTGGGAGGCGTTGGAGGGCGCGGTCGGCACGCTCGAGGGCGGTGCGGCGCTGGCCTTCGCCAGCGGCATGGCGGCGGTCAACGCGGTGCTGGAGCTGGTGCCGGTCGGGGGGATCGTCGTGGCTCCGACGCACGCCTACAACGGCACCCAGGCGCGGCTCAGCGAGCTGGCGCGGGCCGGGCGGCTCACCGTCCGCAACGTCGCCGTGTCGGACGCGGCCGAGATCGCGGCCGCCTGCCCGGGTGCGGACCTGGTCTGGCTCGAGTCGCCGACCAACCCGACGATGGCGGTCTGCGACCTTGCGGCCGCTGCGACAGCCGCCCACGCTGCGGGCGCGCTCGTCGTGTGCGACTCGACGTTCGCCACCCCCCTGGTGCAACGACCGCTGGAGCACGGCTGCGACATCGTCGTGCACAGCGTGACGAAAGCCCTCTCCGGGCATTCCGACATCCTGCTCGGCATCGTCGTCACCGACGACGATGCCCTGCTCGCCCGGCTGGCACGCATCCGCAAGCTCACCGGGGGCATCGCGGGCCCGGTCGAGGCCTGGCTGGCGTTGCGCGGCCTACGGACACTGGCCCTGCGCATGGAACGCGCCCAGAGCAACGCCGGCGAGCTGGCGCGGCGGCTGCAGGCACATCCGGCGGTCGCCGTGGTGCGCTACCCAGGCCTGCCGGACGACCCGGGCCACGAGGTCGCGGCCCGCCAGATGTCCGGGTTCGGCGCGCTGCTGTCGTTCGAGACGGTCGGGCTCGCGGCCGACGCCCAGGTGGTCTGCGAGAGCGCGGAGCTCTGGCTGCACGCCACCAGCCTGGGCGGGGTGGAGTCCTCGCTGGAACGCCGCCGTCGCTGGGCGGACGAGAGCTGCGACGTCCCCGAGACGCTGATCCGGCTCTCGGTCGGCATCGAGGACGTCGAGGACCTCTGGGACGACCTCTCCGCCGCCCTGCTCACGGCCTTCCCGGCCGGCGGTTGAGCGGACCGGGCGGCGTACCGGTCAGGCGTGCCCCGCCTCGGCCCTGGTGGCCCGCGTCATCAGCCGCACCAGCGCCTGCGCCGGGGAGGCGCCGTGGTGGACCACGTTGACGACCTCCTCCGTGATCGGCATGTCGACGTCGTGCGTGCGCGCGAGGTCCAGGATCGGCTGGCAGCTCTTCACGCCCTCGCAAGTCTGCGTCGACCTCGCGGTGGCCTCCTCGGTCGTCAGGCCACCGCCGAGCAGGACACCGAAGGACCGGTTGCGGGACAACGGGGACGAGCACGTCGCGACGAGGTCCCCGATCCCGGCCAGACCCAGGAAGGTCAACGGGTTCGCGCCCAGTGCCCGGCCCAGCCGGGACATCTCGGCCAGTCCCCGGGTGATCAGCGTCGCCTGGGAGTTCTCCCCGCTGCCGAGCCCCACGGCCATCCCGTTCGCGAGGGCGATGACGTTCTTGACCGCCCCGCCCAGCTCGGTCCCGATCACATCCGAGGTCCAGTACGGCCGGAAATACCCTGTCGTACAGGCATCCGCGAGCCGCTCGGCCACCACCTCGTCACTGCAGGCGACGGTCGTCGCCGCCGGCTGGCGCAACGCAATCTCGGCGGCCAGGTTCGGCCCCGAGACGACGGCGACCCGCTCCATCCCGACGTCGGCGACCGCCGACACCACCTGGCTCATCCGCAGCATGGTGCCCAGCTCTATGCCCTTCATCAGCGACACGAGCACGGCGTGGTCCACCAGCCGCGTCGACCACGACTGCAGGTTCCCCCGCAGGGTCTGCGAGGGAACGGCCAGCACCACGACGTGGGAACCGTCGAGTGCTTCGGCCGCGTCGGTCGTGGCGCGGATAGACTCCGGCAGCCGGATTCCCGGGTGATACCGGGGATTCTCGTGCCCCTCGTTGATCCCCCGCGTCACCTCAGGCTCTCGGGCCCACAACAGCACATCGTTGCCGGCGTCGGCGAGGACCATCGCGAAGGCCGTGCCCCAGGACCCACCACCCATCACCGCGATCTGCATCAGCTGTCCTCCTCGCGCTGGTAACCATCGACCTGGTCGATCTGAGCGGCGCCGGGTCGCGATGCACGCGGATCGAACCGACGTACCGGTGCCGGTGCATCTCGCAGCCGCTCCACCAGCACCGTGATCGCCGCCATGATGCGCTCGGTCGCCAGCCGCAACGTCTCGTTGTCCAGCGGACGTTGCGCCAGGTCCGAGAGGTCCACCGGTGGCCCGGCCACCACGTGCATGGTGCGCCGCGGCAACAAGCGCAACGTCTTCGTGTACGGCGGGATCACCTCCTGGGCACCCCACATGCCCAGCGGAACCACCGGCGCACCCGTGGCGAACGCGATCCGGGCTGCGCCGGTCCTGCCGGTCATCGGCCACATGTCGGGGTCGCGAGTGATGGTGCCCTCCGGGTACACCACGACACACTCCCCCGCCTGGACCGCTGTCACTGCCGCCGACACCGCTCGGGCCGCGTCGACTGTCTCGCGGTAGACCGGGATCTGCCCGGCACCACGGATGATCCGGCCGATGAACGGGATCCGGAACACCGCCTCCTTGCCGAGGTAGCGCGGGGGCCGACCGTTGTCGTACAGGAAGTGGGCGCTCTGCAGCGGGTCGAACCAGCTGATGTGGTTCGGGCACACCACGATCCCGACCTGGTGGCCATCGACGCGGGCGTCCGCC
>JANWJC010000061.1 GCA_025449595.1 Acidobacteriota bacterium
ACCGGGCGCCCGATCACGAGCTGGCAGGACCTGCAGGACCCGGCGTTCAAGGGCAAGATCGGGATGTTCGCGGACAACCAGGACCTGCCGAACTCGGCCTTGTGCGCGGTCGGGGTCAACCCGGAGACCTCGACGCAGGCGGACTGGCAGAACGCCGCCGCGTGGTTGACCAAGCAGCGCGACGCGGGCCTGGTGCGCAAGTACTACAACCAGGACTACATCGAGGCGCTGTCCAAGGGCGACCTGTGGATCTCGATGGCCTACTCCGGGGACATCTTCCAGGCCAACGCCTCCGGCGCGACGCTGGAGTTCGTGATCCCGACGGAAGGCGCCCCGATCTGGACCGACAACATGTGCATCCCGAAGAACGCCACGAACCCGGTGGCGGCGATGACGTGGATGGACTTCGTGTACCAGCCGCAGATCGCGGCGATGCTGGCCGAGAGCATCAACTACGTCACCCCGGTGCCCGCGGCCGCCACGTACATCGCCGCCGATGCCGCCAAGCTGACCGGCGCCGACAGGGCCTCGATGGGGGCGCTGGTGACCAGTCCGCTGATCTTCCCGAAGCCGTCGGACTACGCCAGGCTGCACCGCTACCGGGTGCTCACCCCCGCCGAGGAGACCGTCTGGGACAAACTGTTCGAGCCCATCTACCAGGCGTGAGTGGTTCGAGCCCCTCGGACGCCTTGCTCACGGCCTCAGGGCGGGGCGACGTCAGGTCTGGGGGAGGCGATCGGCTACGAGAACGAACTCGTTGTACGGGAACGTCTTTCCGGCGAACCGGGGGAGCGGGAACGACATCGCACGAACCGGACGGAACCCCCAGCGCCTTGCGGAGGCACGAAGCACGTCCGGGTCGACCCAGCGCACATGTGTCGCGTCGCTGGCGTAACCGCGCTCCTGCGGGCAGATCAGCAGCAACCGCGCCTGCGCAGTGAGATAGGGCAGGTACGACTCGACCAGCTCGTCGGCCGTGCCCTCGTCGAGGTGCTCCAGGACGTGCGCCAGCAACATGGCGTCGTAGCTGCCCACGACGGCGTCGGGGCTGTCGGGCCACTGCGTCGTCGTGTACGCGGTGACCCCCTGCTCGCGCGCGATCGCGACGGACTCGGCGTTGTGGTCCACGCCGACCCCCCGGCCCAGGTGTGTCAGGTTGCGCCCGATGCCGCACCCCACGTCCAGGACCCGCTCGTGACCGGCCAGCAGCCGTCGCACGTTCCACCGGTACGGCACCTGGGCACCGACCAGGCTCTTCCATCTCGCCCCCTGCAGCCGCTGCAGCCGCTGGGTGTACGTGCCGTCCCGTGTGTCGCTCACGACAGGCACGCTAGTCGTTGCGGCCGGCCGTACGAGCCAGGAACCGGTGACGGGTGGCTGGGCCCCGTAGACTCACCGCGCGCATACTTCCCCACCGCCCGGAGTGCCTCGTGTCGCAGATCACCCGTCTCAAGTCCGCCAGCCCGGTCGACCGGGCTACGGCGCTGCTGCGCGAGCCGCACCGGATCATCCCGGCGGTCCGCCGCCGGATCCGCCGACCCGTCGCCCTCGGCGGGACAGCGCGGCCGGTGCGCAAGCCCAAGAAGCAGCGACTCGAGCTCATCACCCGCCACGCCGACCTGTCCGGGCTGGGCCTTGAGATCGGGCCCAGCCACAACCCGCTGCTGTCCAAGGCCGACGGGTACAACATCCGGATCGCTGACTACCTCGACCGGGACGGGCTGCTGGAGAAGTACCACGGAGTACGCCCGACCGGGAAGATCGAGGAGGTCGACTACGTCCTGCAGGGCGGCCGGCTGCCCGACGAGATCCCGGACCGGTTCGACTACATCGTGGCCTCCCACGTCATCGAGCACACCGTCTGCCTGGTGTGCTTCCTCGAGGACTGCGCGGCTCTGCTGCGACCCGGCGGTGTGCTGACGCTGGCAGTGCCCGATCACCGATACTGCTTCGACTACTTCCGGGAGCGCACCGCGCTCGGCCGCGTCATCGACGTGCATAACGCCGGGGCGAAGGTGCACAGCGAGGGTTCGGTCATCGAGCACAACCTCAACCACGTGAAGAAGGGTGGCGAGGCTGCCTGGTCGGCCGGGTTCCCGGGCACGTACGTCGACTCGTATGCCATGCCCGTGGTCAAGCAGCGGGCCGCTGCTGCGGTCGCAGGCGAGTACGTCGACACCCACAACTGGGTGTTCACCCCGCATCAGTTCCGACTGCTGATCCACGACCTGAACTCGCTGGGACTCGTGACGCTGCACGAGAAGTCGTTCACCGACACCGTGGGTCCGGAGTTCTTCGTCGTGCTGTCGGCCGACGGTGCGGGGCCAGGGCTCACCCGCGACCAGCTGTTGCTGAAGTCCGCGCGCGAGGCAGGGTCGTCCGAGGAGATCCGGTTCGCCTGAGCGGTGCGGCCAACGATCGGGAGCCGGGTCCGTGAGCACGCCGTGGCTGCACGTGCTGATCCCGGTGTACGGACGTCCCGAGCTGCTCGCCGAGACCCTTGACAGCGTCCGGGGGCTGGCAGGGTCAGGGGTGCCGGTGACCGTTGTCGACGACGCCTCCCCGGACGGCGATGTCGAGGACCTGGTGGGGGCGTACCCGGGGATCGAGTACCGGCGCAACGACGTCAACCTGGGGGTGGCGGGCAACTTCAACCACTGCGCGGAGCTGTCCACCGGGGACTACACCGTGCTGCTGGGCAGCGACGACCTGCTGCTCGCCTCGTACGCCGACGTCGTCCACCGACTGGTGAGCAGCTTCGCGCGTCCGGCTATGGCCATGGCGTCGGTCCGGGTCGTCGACGTGCACGGCATGCCGGCCCGGCCGCTGGCGGACCGGGCGAAGGGCTGGGTCGCCCCCCGGGGGGCCGAGCGGCTGCTGTCGGGTCAGTCCCTGGCGCGCAGCCTGCTGCTGGGCAACTGGCTCTACTTCCCCGCTATCGCCTGGCGTACGGACCTGCTGCGCGCGTTCCCCTTCCGGCCCGAGCAGCGCTCGGCGATGGACCTGGACGTCGAGCTCCGGCTGGTGTTCGCCGGTCACGGGCTGGCCTGGTCGCCCGAGGTGGCGGCGTGCTACCGCCGCCACGACCACAGCGTGTCCTCCACCGAGGCGGCGCAGGGTGCCAGGTTCGCTGAGGAGCGGGCGATCAGCCGCTGGGCCGCCGAGCAGGCCACGGCCAGGGGGTGGAGCGCGGCGGCGCGGGCCGCCCGGCTGCGCCCGCTCTCGCGCCTGCACGCCGCCTCGGTGGCGATCCCCCGGACGCTGCGGTCCCCGGCAGGATCCGGACCGCTCTGGGCGCACGCGCTCGGGCGCTGAGCGTCGCCGCGCCCCTTCGGTGGCCGGCGCCGCCGCTGTGCCGATCTAGGATCGCCAGGTGTCCCGACCACCGGCCGTCCCGTCACCGGCACCCAGCCGGCCGCGGCGGGTGCTGATCGTCGTACCCGCGTTCAACGAGCAGAGCGTGGTCGGGAACGTCGTGCGGGAGCTGGCCGGCAGCGTCGACCACGACGTGCTCGTCGTGGACGACGGGTCTGCGGACCTGACCTCGCAGGTGGCGGTCGCCGCGGGTGCCCGGGTGCTCACGCTGCCGTTCAACATCGGGGTGGGTGGCGCCATGCGCGCCGGGTTTCGCTACGCCGTGCGCAAGGGCTATGACGGCGTCGTCCAGGTCGACGCCGACGGGCAGCACGATCCCTCGTTCGTACCCGCCCTGATCGACGCGCTGGCGGGGGCGGACGTGGTCATCGGCGCCAGGTTCGCCGGGGTGGGCGGCTACCAGGTGGGCTACCTGCGTAGGTGCGCGATGCGGATGCTGTCGTACGGCATCTCGACGCTGGCTGGCAATCGGCTCACCGACGTCACGTCCGGGTTCCGTGCCAGCGGACCGCGGGCGCTCGGGTTGTTCGTCGAGAGCTATCCCCCCGAGTACCTCGGCGACACCGTCGAGTCCCTGGTGCTGGCGCACCGCGCCGGGCTGTCGGTTGCGCAGCTGCCCGTGGCGATGCGGGCGCGACAGGCGGGCGCCCCGAGCCAGAACCTGCCTCGCTCGGTCATCTACCTGGCCCGAGCAGCGATGATCCTGCTGCTTGCCACGATCCGGGTCGGCCCCTCCAGCCCTCGGGCGCCGGCATGAGCGCCCAGGTATGGCTGGTCGTCGCAGCCATCCTGCTGCTCGTGCTCGTCATCGAGCTGATGCGGCGGCAACGACTGCGGGAGAAGTACGCGGCGCTGTGGTTGCTGGTCTCGGCGGCCGTGCTGTTCTTCGCGATCTTCCCGCGTGTCTTCACCAAGATCTCCAACCTGCTGGGTTTCGGGCTGCCGGTGAACCTCGCCTTCGCGATCGCTGTCTTCGTGCTGCTCGCCGTCGCGATGCAGCTCAGCTTCGAGACCGGCCGGCTCGAGGACCGGGTCCAGCGACTGGCCGAGGAGGTGGCGCTGCTGCGCGCCGACCTGCCCGCGGAACCCCCGCCTGACGGGCCGGTCGACCCGGACCGCCCCGGCACCATCCAGTGAGCCCCGGCCCGGAGAGCGCCAGATCTGTGACCCGCGGACCCGCGAGCTCGCGCCGACCCCGGCCGGCCGCCGGCCAGGCGGCACCGGCGGCCGGGATCTCTGCCGGCGTCCTGGTGCTGGGGCTGTCGTCGTACGTCTACCTCACGGTGAGCGCCCGCGCCCTGGCGCCGAGCTCCTTCTCGACCATCGCGGTGCTCTGGTCGCTGCTGTTCGCGCTCGCCACGGGTGCCTTCTACCCCGTGGAGCAGACCCTGACCCGGGAGCTGTCACTGGCCCGGAGCACCGGCCGGCGCTGGCAGAGCGCCACCCGTACCCCGCTGCTCGTCGCCGGCGTGATCCTGCTCGTGCTCCTGATCCTTGTCGGGCTCGGCTCCGCCCTGTTCGGGAACCGGCTCTTCTCCGGCCAGGTGGGCATGGGGCTGGTGCTGGCAGCCGGGCTGGCCGCCTCGGCCGGGCTCTACGTCGTCCGGGGGATCTTCGCCGGGACCGCGCGACTGCACTGGTACGGGGCGCAGCTGGGCGGCGAAGGTCTGCTGCGCGCCGGTGCCGCTGTGGTGCTGTGGCTGGTCGGCGTGCAGCAGACGCAGTGGTACGCGGTGGTCCTGGTGGCCGCTGCCGGGGTCACCTTGCTCTGGTCGGCGGCCGTGGCGGTGCTCGGTCCGGTCCGGGCGGTCAGCGACCCGGTGGTGGCCGGGGCCACGATGACACCGGACCGGACCGCCGGCGCGCTGGGATGGCTGCTCATTGCCACGATCCTGGCCCAGGTGCTGACGAACATCGGCCCGGTCGTGCTCGCCGGCCGGCCTGGTACGACCTCGGCGGCTGCCGGGCAGTTCCTCGCGATGTACGTCCTGGTCCGCATCCCGCTGCTGTTCAGCAGCGTCGTGCAGGCCTCCCTCGTGCCACCGCTCGTGGACGCGCTGGCACGCGCCGACGTACCGGCCTACCGGCGAGCCTGGCACCGGACGGTCCTGGTGGTCGGGTCGTTCGGCGCGGCCGCCGTGCTCGGGGTCGCGCTGCTCGGACCGCAGGTCCTCAGCGTGTTCTTCGGGCCGCAGTACGAGGCGTCGCGCCTGGTCATGGTCGTGCTGACATTCTCCTCCGCCGCCCTGCTCATGGCCGCGGTGTACCAGGCAGCGCTCGTTGCGCTCGGGCGCCAGCGGAGGGTGGCGCTCGTGTGGGTGCTGTCGGCCCTCACGTTCGCGCTCACGCTGCTGCTGCCGCTGGACGGGATCGCCGCCGTCACCTTGGCCACGACCACCTCGGCGCTCGTCGCGTTGGTGGGACTCGGGCTCGCCACGGCTGACCCGCACACGAGGGTCGCAGCGGAGCTACCGGACTGAGGTACCGTCGGACGGCCATGACGTCCGCCCCGCAGCCCCTGGACGCCCACGGCGAGCGCGGGTGGCTGCCCGGCGTCTCGGTGATCATGTCGGTGCTCGACGAGGAGGACCACCTGGCCGACGCGGTGCAGTGCATCCTCGATCAGGACTACACAGGCTCCCTCGAGGTGGTGATCGCGCTCGGACCGAGCCGGGATCGAACCGACCGGGTCGCGACCGAGCTGATGGGCCGCGATGAGCGGGTGCGTACGGTCCCGAACCCGTCCGGGCGCACGCCCGCGGGGCTCAATGCTGCGCTCGCCGCCGCGAGGTTCGACGTCATCGTCCGGGTCGACGGGCACGCTCTGGTCCCGGTGGACTATGTCCGGGTCGCGGTCGACACGCTTGCTCGTACCGGCGCCGACAACGTGGGCGGGGTGATGGCGGCCGAGGGCGTGACCCCGTTCGAAAGAGCCGTCGCCCGGGCGATGACCTCGGTCATCGGGGTTGGCGCGGCATCGTTCCACGTCGGCGGTGAGGAGGGCCCAGCCCGCACTGTTTATCTTGGCGCATTCCGGCGCGGCGCGCTGGACCGCGTGGGTGGCTACGACGAGGAATTCGAGCGGGCCCAGGACTGGGAGATGAACCACCGGATCCGTGACACCGGCGGCTTGGTCTGGTTCACCCCCCGGATGACCGTCTCCTACCGCCCGAGGTCATCGGTTCAGCGCCTCGCCCGGCAGTACTACGGCTACGGCAGGTGGCGCCGGGAGATCATGCGCGAGCACCCCGAGACCGTAAGTCTGCGATACCTGGCAGCGCCGATCGCTGTGGCGGGAGTCACGATCGGCACGGTGGCGGCGCTGGCGGGGCGGGCAGGTCTTGCGGGGCAGGCCGGGGAACCCTGGCTTCGCCTCGGTGTCGTCGCTCCTGTCGGATATACCGCGCTGATCCTGGCGGCGTCGCTCGTCACCGGCAGAGGGCTACCGCCGGCGTCGTTGGTGCGGCTGCCCCTTGTGTACGCCACGATGCACGGCAGCTGGGGCGTCGGCTTCCTCGCCTCCCCCCGCGATCTGCGCGCCTGAGTCAGCCCGGACCGTCGCAGCGGTATCGCAGTCCGTCAGTCAACACTGCGGCGGTAGGACAGCAACAGATTGGCGCGCCGGGGTGGAATGCGCGCCTCGCAGGTGCGCTGCCACCCTGGAACTGCGTTGTCGACCAGTGCTTGCATTTCATCACGCCGCATGAATCGTACGGTGACGTCACCCGAGACGTAACGGTCGGCGACGAAGGCCAGCCGATTTCCCAGCCCCTTTCCCGCCTCCCACTCCTTGACGATCAGCGTTCCTCCCGGCGCAGTGAGGGTGGTGGCGTCGTCGAGGACCGTCTGCCGGTCGACGTCGGCGACGTGATGTAGCACGTCCACCAGCAGAACGAGATCGAATGGCGGTTCGCCGCGCGCAATGAGGTCTGATGTCAGCGACTCCTCGAATGTCACGCGTGTCCGGTCGCCGTCGAACATCCGCCCCGGTGTGGGGACGCCGGGATCGATGCCGAGCATGCTCGTCGCTGGTAGCTGGCGTTGGAGGCTCTCCATCATCGCGCCATCTCCACACCCGATCTCGAGCACTCGCATGCTGTCGGGGGCGACTGAGGCGATGGTCGCGGCAAGGGCGTCCAAGTCGATGAAGCGACCGCGGTAAAGCCGGATGGCAGCAGGCTCATATCGGCCGAGCAGCCCGCGAACAGAACTACCTAACGGCATCCAGACACCTCACCATGTAAGCCAAGAGATGGCCATCCTATGTCGATCGAGTCCTCTTGATCATCGATCAGGTGGCGCCGGTCACGTCGACGCACGGCCGGAATCGGTCGACTTCCGCCTCATCGCGCGGTCAGATCGCGACGGTGAAAGCGGCGGCGGTGGCGGCTCGTACCTCGTCCACCGTGTGACCGTCCACGACCTCGCGCAGCACCAGGCCCTCGTCGGTCACGTCAAGGACGGCCAGGTCGGTGATGATCCGCTGCACGACCCGGCGACCGGTGTAGGGCAGCGTGCACTCGGTGAGGATCTTCGGTGAGCCGTCCTTGGCGACGTGCTCCATCATCACGATGACCCGGCGCGCGCCGTGGACCAGGTCCATGGCCCCGCCCATGCCCTTGACCATCTTGCCCGGGATCACCCAGTTCGCCAGGTCTCCCTTGTCGGACACCTGCATGGCTCCCAGGATCGCGGCGTCGATGTGTCCGCCTCGGATCATCCCGAACGACGTCGCGGAGTCGAAGAACGCTGCGCCCGGCAGCAGCGTCACGGTCTCCTTCCCGGCGTTGATCAGGTCCGCGTCGATCTCGGCCTCGGTCGGGTACGGCCCGGTCCCGAGGATCCCGTTCTCGCTCTGCAGCACCACCGTGACACCGGGCGGCAGGTGGTTGGGCACCAGCGTCGGTAGGCCGATGCCGAGGTTGACGTACTCGCCGTCGCGCAGCTCGCGGGCCGCGCGCTGGGCGAGCTGGTCGCGGGTCAGGGGCATCTCACGCCACCGTCCGTACGGTCCGGCGCTCGATGCGCTTGTCGGCAACCTGCTCGGGGCTCAGCACCACGACCCGTTGCACGAAGACACCCGGGGTGTGCACCTGGTCCGCGGGCAGCTCGCCGGGCTCGACCAGCCGCTCGACCTCCGCGATCGTCACCCGTCCGGCCGTGGCGGCGAGCGGGTTGAAGTTGCGGGTGCTCTTGTCGAACACCAGGTTGCCGTGACGGTCACCGACGCTGGCGCGTACCAGCGCGAAGTCGGTCACGAGGGAACGCTCCAGCACGTAGGTGCGACCATCGAACTCGCGGGTCTCACGCGGAGGGCTCGCCAAGGCGACCGACCCGTCGGGCGCGTAGCGCCACGGCATGCCGCCCTCGGCGACCTGGGTGCCCACACCGGCCGGGGTGTAGAACGCCGGGATCCCGGCGCCGCCGGCGCGGAGCCGCTCGGCCAGCGTGCCCTGCGGGATCAGCTCGACCTCGAGCTCGCCGGCCAGGAACTGCCGCTCGAACTCCTTGTTCTCCCCGACGTAGGACGCGGTCATCTTCGCGATCCGGTGCGCGCCGAGCAGGACGCCGAGGCCCCAGCTGTCGACCCCGCAGTTGTTCGACGCGATCGACAGCTCCTTGGCGCCCTGCGCCATCAGTGCGGCGATGAGCACGCTCGGCACGCCGCAGAGCCCGAAGCCGCCGACGGCCAGGGACGCACCGTCACCGATGTCCGCGACCGCTTCCGCGGCCGAGCTCATCACCTTGTCCACCGGTTGCCTCCCAGGTCTGTCCGCTGCCAGCGACCTTAGCGGCGCGGCAGCGGGCTCAGATCGGGCCGGTCAGTTGATGCAGCTCGAGTCCGAGGCGGGGGTGGGCGCTGCAGAAGCGGACTTGATGACGACCGCGCGGGGCGCCTTCCAGTTCGAGCCGACGTAGAGCACCAGGGTCGAGCCGAGCCCGGACTGGCTGGTCAGGACCGTGGTGTTGGCTGCGTACCCGAGTGTGCGGGAGGACTCGTTGTAGCCCGGGTCGTACGACACCGACGTCGTGGCCTGCGGGGCGCCGCTGGCGTTGCCGACGCTGGTCACGATGAACCCGAGCGCCTGCAACTGGTTCGCGGCCTTGCGGGCGCTGCCGGGCACGCCGGTGGCGTTCAGCACCTTGACGTGGATGCTGGACGGCGCGGTCACGAGCGCGGGCTGGCCGGTGGGAGCGCTCGAACCCGGCAGCGGCTTGTCAGCCTTCATCGCCGCCCAGATGGCGTTGGACTGGTCGGTGACCCAGAGCAGGTTCGCGCCGTCGCCGCGGGGTTTGTTCGGCACCGTCGTGAAGGTGATGTGCGACGGGGACAGGCCCTGCAGGCTCAGGACGAAGTCCTTCAGGTTGTCCCCGGACAGGCCCGAGTCGACCGTGAGCGAGCTGGTCACGGCGGTGAGCACCTGGTAGAGCCGCGGCGGGTCGGTGAGCAGTCCGCTGCTGGTGGCGCTGCGGATGATCGAGGAGATGAACGCGTGCTGGCGGTTCATGCGCCCGACGTCCGCGGTCGCGTCCAGGTTGCGGGCCCGGACGAAGGCGAGTGCCTGGGTGCCCATCATCACAGACGTGCCGGCGGGCAGGTGCAGGCCGCTGCCGTGCCAGCCGCTGGCGTTGTGGAAGATCGGGTCGTTGAGGGGCTTGGTGGCGCAGATGGTCACGCCACCGAGCGCGTCCACGATCTTCTTGAAGCCGTCGAGCTTGACCTCGACGTAGTGGTCGGGCTTGATCCCGGTCAGGTACGTGACAGCGCGGATGATGCAGTTGGGCCCGCCCACGGCGAAGGCCTCGTTGAACTTGCCAGGCTTGGCCAGCGT
Organism: Acidobacteriota bacterium; assembly: GCA_025449595.1. Taxonomy (GTDB): domain Bacteria; phylum Actinomycetota; class Actinomycetes; order S36-B12; family CAIYMF01; genus JAFIHG01. Next base: position 10,209 of record JANWJC010000061.1, read on the forward strand.
GCCGTCCGAGCTGCCGTCGGGGTTGCAGCTGGGCCGGGTGACCCAGGAGTCGCGCGGGATGCTCACGGCGTAGGCGAACTTCCGGTCCGCGGAGATGTGCAGCAGCATCGTGGTGTCGGACTGCCCGTTGCCGCTGGAGGTCTGGGCGGCGTTGCCGTAGCCCGCTCCCTGCCCGGTCCGGGTGTCGGACCCGACGATGAGGATGTTCTCGGCCTTGTAGCCCTGGCTCGCGGGCTGCGAGCTGCCGAGCACCGCGCTGACCCCCGAGTCGACGGTGATCTTCCCGAGCACGTTGTTGGTGGCTCCCCAGGCCAGCGCGCTGCCCGTGGTGAGCACGAGGGTCAGGACTGCGAAGCCGGCCGCGACCCTGCGGGCGGTCGTGTGCTGGCGGGGGGTGTTCGTGGGTGACACCGGCCGATCATAAACCGCGGAGCTGACAACCCCGCCCGACCGCGCCGGGTCGATTCTCACACCCTGGGACGGGAACCAAGGGTCAAGGGAAGCCGTCGCGGCGTCGAAGCAGTGAGCAGGTCCGCCGGCACCGGCGGGAGATCCAGGCTGCCCAGGAGGCCGCGTGAGTCAGCGACTGCATGCCCGTACGGCCCCTCGTGCCCGCCTGCGCCGGCCCCTGGCGGTGCCGACCCTCGCCTCGCTCGCCCTGCTGTGCGCCCTTGTCACGGTGCCGGGAACCGCCGACGCGGCTGCCGCGGCCGTGCCGCGCCTGTCCGTACCGGCCAGTGTCACGTTCTCCGGCTCCGGCGTCGGGCATGGGGTGGGAATGTCGCAGTACGGCGCGTTGGGCATGGCCCGCGACCGCTACACCACGAACCAGATCCTGACCCACTACTACACCGGGACCACCGTCGCGCCGGTCAACGACGACGTCCAGCTGCGGGTGAACCTCAAGCACGAGGTGACATCCGTCGTGGTGCGCACGGAGGCGCTCGTCACCGGTGGCGGCACGCTGGAGATCGCCCTGGCCGGTGCACCGGTGGTACGGGTCGCGCCGCTGACCCGCGTGCTGCTGACCCGCAGCGCGAAGGGCGTCACCGTCGCGACGGTGCCCTCCAGCGGACCGGTGAAGACTCTCGGCACCGGCTCCAACCTCGCGCTGCGCTGGTCGGGCACCCGGGTCCCCGGTGGCGCCGGCACGCTGGCCAGCGTGCTGAACGTGAGCGGTTCGCTGGCTGGGCTCGCCGGCAGCGGGCACCGCTATCGATACGGCTGGGTGGAGGTCACCCCGAGCGCGCTGAGCAGCACCGGCCTCGAGGTCGTCAACGTGGTGCGGCTGCACGACGAGTACCTCCTCGGCATCGGCGAGGTGCCCTCGTCGTGGCCGGCGGCAGCGTTGCAGGCGCAGGTGATCGCGGCCCGGTCGTACGCGCTGGCGAAGTACGGGACCGGGGCCATGCGCGGCTCCTGCCGCTGCCAGGTCGACAGCGGCAACGGCCCCTACTGGGACCAGGCCTTCGTGGGCTACTCCAAGGAGTCGAGCACCGGCGGGGCGCTGTGGCGTGCCGCCGTGCTTGCGACCGACGCCAGCGCCACGACCGGCCAGGCCGTGCTCTATGCGGGCAAGCCGATCACCGCCTACTACGGCGCGGCCACCGGTGGGCGTACCCAGTCCAGCCAGGACGTCTGGGGCGGCGCGCTGCCCTGGGCTCAGAGCGTCGATGACCACTGGAGCCTGGACCCGGCCATCTCGCCGTGGGCCGTCTGGGCGCCCCGGGTGCGCACCCAGGCCCAGCTCGCGACCGCCTTCGGGCTCCCCGACGTGGTCGCACTGAACCTCTCTCAGCGTCTGGTGTCCAACGCACTGGCCAAGGTCACCGCGACCAGTTCCACGGGTCGGACCGCAGTGCTGTCGGGGGGCAGCTTCGCCGCCCGCCTGGGGCTGCCCTCGAGCTGGGTGTGGCAGGCGGTGTTCACCCCGCCGGTACTGCCCGCCGGCCCGGGGCGCCCGGCTGCTGCCATGGCGTCGTTCTTCCTGACTGCCGGGCATCCCTGACCGGGCGGCCCGGGACCGTGAGGTCAGGCCTTGATGCGGGCCATGGTCGGGTCGTACAGCGGGCGCAGTGACGCGGTCGCGGGATACCGGGTGCCGGCGATGTCGACCTGCCAGTCGCCGCCGTCGAGGTACGCCTGGTCCAGTGGCCCGCCCGCGTCGACCATGGCGAGCCCGACGGCACCGCCGAGGGTGTGTCCGTACGAACCGGCCCTGACGTAGCCCACCGCCACGCCGTCGCGCAGCACCGGCTCGGCGTGGAACAGCATCGGCTCGGGGTCGCGCACCAGGACCTGGAGCAGCCGGCGGGGGAGCGGACCCTTCGCCTTCTCGGCCGCCACCGCGTCGCGGCCGAGGAAGCCGCCGGGCTTGTCGAGGGCCACCGCGAAGCCAAGTCCTGCCTCGAGCACGGAGTCGGTGTTGTCGATGTCGTGGCCGTAGTCGCGGTAGCCCTTCTCCATCCGCAGGCTCGCCAGCGCCTTGAGTCCCGCGGGCCGCAGGCCGTACGTCGTGCCGGCCGCCATGAGCTGGTCGTACACCGCGGTGGCGTGCTCGGTCGGGACGTAGAGCTCGTAGCCGAGCTCGCCGACGTACGTGATGCGTACGCACAGCGCCCGCGCGTAGCCCAGGTCGATCTCGCGCGCGGTGCGGAACGGGAACGCCGCGTCGGAGAGGTCTGCACTCGTGAGCGATGCCAGCAGCTCGCGCGAGCGCGGGCCCTGCACGTTGATCTGGGCGTGCCCGGAGGTGACGTCGGTGACGCCGGCGCGCGCGTCTCCGAGGTGACGCTGCATCCAGGTCTGCACGTGGCGGTGCGCGGTGTCGGAGGCGACCACCCAGAACCTGTCGTCGGCCAGCTTGGTGACGGTGAGGTCGGCCTCCAGCGTCCCGCCCTCGTTGAGCCACTGGGTGTACGTGATGACACCGGGCTCCTGGTCCACACGATTGGCCGAGAGTCGGTCAAGGAATGCCCCGGAGTCCTTGCCCTGCACCAGGAACTTGCTCATGAACGACATGTCCATGACGATGACGCCCTCACGGGCAGCACGGTGCTCTGCGGCCCAGTGGTCGAACCACGCCTGGCGGCCCCAGGACAGCGGGCCGGGGTCGGGCTGGGTGCCGGGACCGGCGTACCAGTCCGGGCTCTCCCAGCCGCTCACGTCGCGGAAGTACGCGCCCTGAGCCGCGAGCCGGTCGTGCAGCGCGGAGGTCTTCGCGCCGCGCGCGGTCAGCATCGACTTGGTGGGGTAGTGGCACTTGTAGACGTTGCCGAGCGCCTCGACCGTCCGGGCACGTCGATACTCCGGGTTGGCCTGGTAGCGGTGCAGGCGGTCGATGTTCATCCCCGTCACGTCGATGTCCGGGCGCCCGTCGACGATCCACTGGGCCACCGCGCGCCCGATCCCGCCACCGGTGAGGATGCCGACGGAGTTCAGCCCCGCGGCCACGAAGTAGTTCCGCACCTCGGGTGCCTCGCCCACGATGGGAGCCATGTCGGGGGTGAAGCTCTCGGGCCCGCAGAAGAACTTCCGGACACCGACCTCCGCCGAGACCGGCACCCGGGCCATGGCCTGCTCCAGGTAGGGCCCCATGCGGTCCCAGTCCGGCGGCAGCTCACCGAACGAGAACGTCTCCGGGATCGCGTCGACGTGCCACGGGGCGGCTGCCCCCTCGAACAGCCCGAGCATCAGGCCGCCGCCCTCTTCCCGGTAGTAGCCGTACGACGCCGGGTCCTCCAGCACCGGCCACTGCGGGTCGACGCCGGCGATGGGCTCGGTGATCAGGTAGTAGTGCTCGGCGGCCTGCAGCGGGATGGTCACCCCGCAGCGCTCGCCGAGCTGACGGGCCCACATGCCGGCGCAGTTGACGACGTACTCCGCCTCGATGTCCCCGCGCGCCGTCCGTACCCCGGTCACCGCTCCGTCGTGCGTCAGTACCTCTTGCACCGCAACGCTTTCGATGATCTGCGCGCCGGCCTGGCGCGCCCCCTTGGCCAGTGCCATCGTGACGTCGACCGGGTTCGCGCGGCCGTCGGCGGCGACGTAGAAACCGGCCAGGATGTCATCGGTGCGCGCGATCGGGAACAGCGTCTCGACCTCGTTCGGGCTGATCTCCTGCACGTCGACGCCGCACATGCGGTTGAAGGCGGACACCCGGCGGTACTCCTCGAGCCGGTCCGGCTCGGTCGCGACCTCGATGAAGCCAACCGGCCGGAACCCCGTCGACTGCCCGGTCTCGGCCTCCAGGCGGGCGTACAGGTCGGCGGTGTACTTGCGCATCTCGGTCGAGGTCTGCGACGTCGACCCGAACGTGACCATCAGACCGGCGGCATGCCAGGTCGTACCCGATGTCAGCCGGTCGCGCTCGAGCAGCACCACGTCCCAGCCGAGGTGGGCCAGGTGGTAGGTCACCGACGTCCCGATGACCCCGCCCCCGATCACCACGACGCGCGCGCGGGTCGGCAGTTCAGTGTTCGCCATGCGCCCAGCGTACTGACTCACCGGTCAACAGCACTGGCTTCCCACACCCCCGCGCCGGCCTCGGAGCCGCCGAGGCGGTTCACCCGCGTTTGGTCGACGACACGCCGTACGGGGCGCCGGAATCGCGATCAAACGCCGGTGAACCCCGGCCGGGCACGGGCTCGCGGCGGGTCAGCTGCTGCCGGAGCGGCGACGGAAGGCGCGCTTGCCGCCGGCCGGGCCGTGCGCGTCGTGGATCTTCGACTCGCCCTCGCCGTCGCCGGGCTGGTTGCCGCCGCTGCGGCTGCTCTTGCGCTCCAGCGCCTCGCGGTACTTGCGCTTGAGGTCGTCCTCCGGTGCCCCCGGCCGCGGCTCTTCGGTGTTCGTGTCGTCGGTGCTCATGGTGCCTCCTGGTTCGCCGGTGCCTCGTGCAAGGACGACGCGGTACCTGCTCCACCCTGTCACGCCCGCGCCGCCCCGCCGGTGCGGGTTACCGCTGCGTCAGCGGTGCACGGCGCTCAGGTCGGCGTAGCGCGCGCCGCTCGTGATGCCGAGCGGCGCCACCGCCTCGATCCGCGCGAGGTCGCCGGCATCGAGGCGTACGTCCACCGCCCCGAGGTTCTGCTCCAGGTACGCCCGCCGTTTGGTGCCGGGGATCGGCACGATGTCCTGGCGCTGGGCAAGCAGCCAGGCGATCGCCAGCTGCCCCGGGGTGCAGTCCTTGGCCGCCGCGATCTCGTGCACGGCGTCGACGACATCGAGGTTGCGCTGGAAGTTCTCCCCCTGGAAGCGCGGATGTTCACGGCGGATGTCGCCCTCGGGCAGGTCGTCAGGCGTACGGAACCGACCCGTGAGGAAACCGCGACCGAGCGGGCTGTACGCCACGAACCCGATCCCGAGCTCCGCGGTCGTGGCTAGCACCTCGTTGTCCTCCGGGTCGCGTGTCCAGAGGCTGTACTCGGACTGCAGCGCGGTGATCGGGTGCGTCGAGTGCGCCCGGCGGATCGTGTCGGGCGCGGCCTCGGACAGGCCCAGGTGACGTACCTTGCCCGCGGCGACGAGCTCGGCCATCGCCCCGACGGTGTCCTCGATGGGGACGGTCGGGTCGACCCGGTGCTGGTAGTACAGGTCGACGTGGTCGACCCCGAGCCGCTGCAACGAGGCGTCGCACGCCGAGTGCACGTACTCGGGGCGCCCGTTGATCCCCCTGCTGCCGTCGGCCTTGACCTCGAGGCCGAACTTCGTCGCGAGCACGACATCGTCGCGACGTCCCGCGATGGCGCGCCCGACCAGCGTCTCGTTCTTGAACGGGCCGTAGATGTCCGCGGTGTCCAGGAACGTGCAGCCGGCGTCGATCGCGGCATGGATGACCGCGATGGACTCGGCGTCGTCCCCGCCGCCGTAGAACGCGCTCATGCCCATGCACCCCAGGCCGAGCTCGGACACGGTGAGGGAGCCCAGCTGCCGTTGCTCCATGGTGTTCTCCCGACGACGTGACGTGGCCCCGACGCCCGACGGTACGCCGCGACACAGCGACGCCGCGGCACCGCCAACGCCGACTGGGTCATCTGGGCCCGCACGGAGCCGGGGGCTGTCACGCTGTGGGCGTCGATGGTCGGGACGTGTAGAGGCGGTGTCGTGGCGGAGCAGCTGGAGATCGAGCGCAAGTTCGTGCTCGAGTCCGACACCGTCGTGCCTGATATCGCCGCCGCACCGGCCCTGCTGGAGGTGGGCGTCGCCGGGGTCTCCGACGCCGTCACGTACGACCTGCGGGCGACCTACTACGACACCCCCGACCTGCGCCTGGCCGCCGCCAGGGTGACGCTGCGACGGCGTACCGGTGGGACCGACGCCGGTTGGCACCTCAAGCTCCCGACCGGCGGGGTGGCCCGGCGCGAGCTGCGGCACCCGCTCGGGCGCGACACGCGGACGGTGCCGCGCGCTGTGCTCGAACCCGTGCTCGGGCTGGTGCGGGGCCGCCCGGTCGTCCCGGTCGCGACCCTGCGCACCGAACGTGCGGTGAGGAACCTGCTGGCCGCGGACGGGACGGTCCTGGCCGAGATGGCGGACGACCGCGTCGTGGGGACGGCGCTGCGCACGGAGCTCGAGCCGGAGGCGTACGTCCAGACCTGGCGCGAGCTCGAGGTCGAGCTCGTCCGCGGCGGGATGGATGTCCTGGCGGGGGCCGCAGCGGCGCTCGCCGGTGCCGGGATCCCCGGTTCGAGCAGTCCCTCGAAGCTGTCCAGGGTGCTCGCGCGCGGGGGTGATCGGGCTGCGGAACGGCGTACTGCCGAGGATGGGAACCAGTCCGGAGCGGAGGTGGTCCTGACCTATCTGGCCGGGCAGCTGCGCGACCTGGCGCGCGCCGACATCGCGGTGCGGGTGGGCGACGACGACGGCGTGCACCAGTTCCGCGTGACCTGCCGGCGGATCCGCAGCGTGCTACGGGAGTACCGCGCGGTCCTGCGCCGGGACCGCACCGACCCGCTGCGCGCGGAGCTGGCCTGGATCGCGGCGGAGCTGTCGTACGCGCGGGACGCCGAGGTGGTGCTGGAGCACCTGCTCGCCGTGGTCGAGGCACAACCCGACGAGCTGGTGGTCGGTCCGGTCCGGCAGCGGTTGCTGTCCGAGCGCGACGTCGCAGAGAAGCGTGCCGTCCGGCAGGTGCACCGGTCGCTGTCGGGGGCCCGGTACCTGCAGCTGCGCGACGACCTCGACGCGCTGTTGGCCGACCCGCCGTTGGCGGCGCACGCCGATCGCGGTGCGGGCCGGGTGGCGGCGGCTGCACTGCGCGACTGCGCCCGCCGGATGCGCCGACGGGTCGATGCCTGCAGCGACAGCACCGACGCCGATCGCGACGCCAGCCTGCATGAGATACGCAAGGCTGCAAAGACGTTGCGGTACACCGCAGAAGTGGCCGAGTCGGTCCGACTGCCCGAGGCCGGCGAGGACCTGGCCGACGACAAGGAGACCGGGCGGCGCCGGGAGGCGACCCGGTTGCGAGAGGCGATGAAGCAGGTCCAGGAGTATCTCGGGGACCGGCAGGACACCGTCGTGAGCCGGCGCGAGTGCCGGCGGCTCGGCGCCGAGGCGGACGCCGCCGGGGAGAGCAGCTGGACCTACGGTCGCCTGTTCACCTTGGAGGAGGCCCGTTCGGCGGCCGCCGAAGATTCGTTCTGGCGACTGTGGAACGACCTGGATCTGTAGCGCCGTGGGAGTCGGCCGTCACCTCATCCACCCGGGTCGCGGCCGGTGAGCAGGGCCTTTCCATGATCAGTAGGCGGATCGTGAGGTGAGGCCCCAGCACTCGTGCGAGGATCCCGCGCAAAGTCCCGTTCCGACCTCACGAAATGCCTACCGATCATGAAGTACCGGGATGTGGCGGTGCCACCATCTGGGCGAAGAGCTCAGCGAGCTCGGCGGCGGGGTCGTCAGTCAGGCCGGTGTGCACCGGGGAGGTCTGCACGACCGTGCTGCGCGGGGCCACGAGCCAACGGAACCGCTCTCCGGCGGGGCGGCCGCCGTTGTCACCGGACCCGACGCCGCCGCTCACCAGGTCCGCGATACCGAGCAGGTGCTGGCGTACGGCGGCCACGTCCAGTCCGGGGTCCAGCGCCCTGGCGCGCGAGAGGTCGTCGGTGATCTGCGCCTCGAGATAGTCCAGAGGGCGGGAGTACACCAGCACCCCGACGTTGACGAACTCGCACCGCTCCACGCGGGGTACGACCCGCAGCACCGCCCACTCATACGCGTACGGCACGGGCCACCTCCACGGCGTCGAGCCAGGCGTGCGGTGCGCGTACCCGGGCCAGCAGGACATCGACGTACGCCTGCCGCACCTCGGCGGGGGAGCCGAAGCCGTCCTCGTCCGCGAGCCACTCGTCCGGGACGAGGGCCACGACGTCGCCGAGCGCCCGGGCCGTGACGAGAGTGGCCAGCGCGTCCTGCGCCACGCTCAGCGGCCCGGCCACCGGGAGCAGGACGTGGTCCTGCGGTTGGGGGTACGGCTTTGTGGCGGCGTCCGCCCGCCCGGCCCAGCTGTGGTGGAAGTACAGGCTGGCGCCGTGGTCGATGAGCCACGGTTTCCCGTGCCACAGCAACAGGTTCGGGTTCCGCCAGGACCGGTCGACGTTCTGCGTCAGGGCGTCGAACCACACCACGCGCGCGGCCAGGTCCGGGTCGAAGGCGTCGGCGGGGGTCTCCAGCCCGAGCGACCCGGGCAGGTAGTCCATGCCGAGGTTGTCCCCGGGGCTGGCCCGCAACAGGTCCTGCACCTCCTGGTCGGGCTCGGCGTTGGCCATCCGCGAGTCGAGTCGTACGACGACCAGCTCCGGGACCGGCAGGCCCAGCGCGCGGCCGAGCTCTCCGGTGATGACCTCCGCGACCAACGCCTTGCGGCCCTGCCCGGCGCCGTGGAACTTCACGACGTACGTGCCGAGGTCGTCGGCCTCGACCAGGCCCGGCAGCGAGCCGCCCTCGCGAAGCGGCAGGACGTATCGCGTGGCCGTGACGCGCCGCAGCCCCTCAGTCATGGCGGTCACGCTAGACGGTGCAGCCCCGCGCGCCCGTTGCTGTCCACCCCGACACCACGCGGAACCTGCATACGCGGGCGCCGCCCGCTGCCGGGCGCCACGGTCCCTCGCCGGCGATGACGGTTCGTCGCCATGACGGCTGGCCCGTGTTGCACCGCAGGCCGGGGCCGGTGAGTCTGGACGTACGGTGGCGCCATGCCCTCGACGCCGCCGGACGGGGCCCCGGCGCCCCTCGACGGCACCCTGCCGGACGCCGCGCTCGCCGAGCTGGCGCAGCGCCCGTTGTCGTTCTACCTGCACGTCCCCTACTGCTCGACGCGCTGCGGTTACTGCGACTTCAACACCTACACCGCCGCGGAGCTCGGCCCCGGTGTCAGCCGCGCGTCGTACGCCGACCAGGCCATCGCCGAGATCCGGCTCGCGCGCCGGGTGCTAGGCGACGTCGACCTACCGGTGCAGACGGTGTTCGTCGGCGGGGGTACGCCGACGTTGCTGCCTGCCGGTGACCTGGGTCGGATGCTGGGCGCGGTGCGCGAGGAGTTCGGGCTCGCGTCCGACGCCGAGGTCACGACCGAGGCGAACCCGGACTCGGTGACCCCTGAGGCGCTGGAGTTGTTGCGGCACAGTGGATTCACGCGCATGTCGTTCGGCATGCAGAGCACCGCGCCGCACGTCCTTGCGGTGCTGGACCGTACGCACACCCCGGGTCGGGCGGTCGAGGTCGTGGCGGAGGCGCGACGGGCCGGCTTCGACCACGTCAGCCTGGACCTGATCTACGGCACGCCGGGGGAGACCGAGGCGGACTTCGCCGGGTCGCTCGACGCGGCGATCGGAAGCGGCGTCGACCACGTCTCGGCGTACTCCCTCATCGTGGAGGACGGCACCCGGCTCGCCGCGCGGATCCGGCGCGGCGAGCTGCCGATGACCGACGACGACGTTGCGGCGGATCGCTACCTGCAGGCCGAGGCCGCGCTTGCCGGCGCCGGGATGCGCTGGTACGAGGTCAGCAACTGGGCACGTCCGGGTGGGCAGTGCCGCCACAACCTGGCGTACTGGCGCGGCGACCACTGGTGGGGCGTCGGCCCCGGCGCGCACTCTCACGTCGGCGGTGTGCGCTGGTGGAACGTGCGTCACCCGGTGGCGTACGCGGACCGCGTGGGTGTCGGCCACAGCCCGGCGCAGGCCCGGGAGGTGCTGACGGAGTCTGACCGCCGCGTCGAGGACGTGCTGCTGCGGTTGCGACTGTCCGAGGGCCTGCCGCTGTCGGTGCTGCACGCGGCCGGCCTCGCTGCCGCCGCGCGCGCGGTCACCGACGGCCTGCTCGAACCGGTTGCGTACCAGCAGGAACTCGCCGTCCTCACGCTGCGGGGCCGGCTGCTGGCGGATGCCGTCGTACGCGACCTCACGGACTGATCGACGAGGTGCAGGGAGCCCGTCGCGCGGAGCGCAGGGCGAGCGGAGCCGAGGAGATCAGGCCCCATGTCACGGACTGATCGACGAGGTGCAGGGAGCCCGTCGCGCGGAGCGCAGGGCGAGCGGAGCCGAGGAGATCAGGCCCAGTGGGGGTGGACTGATCGACGAGGTCAGTGGATGAGGCGTACGCAGACCGGGTAGCGATAGCGGATGCCGGAGTGGGCGGCGAGCGCGGCCAGGACGGACAGGACCAGTGCGCCGATCCCGACGACGACGGTCAGCAGCAGACCGATGACGATGACCCACAGGACGACGCTGATCAAGAACGCCACCACCGCCGTGAGCTGGAAGTTCATGGCCTCGGTCGCCTGGTCCCGGACGAACTCCGAGCGCCGCCCGACCGTTGCCCGGATCACCCATGGGATGACGACCGCCAGGACGAAGCCACCGAGATGGGCGATCACGGCCCAGGTCCGTTCGTCGTCGCGTTGCCGCCCAGCCCTCGCCGCGACCGCTGGCTGCGGGACCGGCTGTGACGGTGGCTTCTCAGCTCCGGGGTCGGTCATGGGGCGCGATGCTACCGACGGTCCAGCGGCACGGCGTGCCGGTGGCAGCGGTCCTGGGCGCGCGAGTGGGGCCCGACCGGTTCGGTCGGGCCCCTCTCGGCAGTGCGCTTACTTCACCAGGCGCAGGGTGAACGGATAGCGGTACGCCTCGCCGCGGTTGTTCGCCATGCCGGCGATGATGCAGAACACGATGTTCAGGATCCACAGGATCGGGAACAGCAGGAACCCGATCAGCAGGAAGCTGAGCACGAAGGCGATGACCCAGCCGATGATCAGCGTGATCTGGAAGTTCAGCGCTTCCTTCGCCTGGTCGTTGACGAAAGCGGAGCGCTTGCCGAACACCAGCATCACGATCAGGCCGGAGAGGAAGCCGAGGATGATGCCGCCGAGCTGGGCGAGCATCCCCCAGAGCCGCTCATCGCTCTGGGACAGCGGCTGCTCGCCCCCGACGGGGCCTGGTCCGGGTCCGGCCATCGGCGCGGGCGGTGGTGTGTAGGGCGGCGGGGAGGTCGGAGGAACCTCGTTGGGCGGGGGAATCTGGTCGGACATGGCGCTCCTCGGTTCCGGCCTCGATGTCGGTCATGAGGCGATCGGTCGACATGGTCGACGTGCCAACCGTAGCGGGGCCGCACGCTCAGCGGGGGGAACTCGCGCCTCGAGTTCGGGAGCCGTTCGACGCACGTTCGGCCCCCGCCGCCGAGGCAGCAGGGGCCGAACGGGTGACGAGTGGGCTCAGGCCGCGATGGCCTCCTTGTTCAGCTGGCGGTAGACGTTCGCCGTGAAGAGCGCCGCGAACGGCAGCAGGATCAGGGTCAGGATCCCGAAGAATGCAGCACCGAGGACCGCGGCAACGATGTTGATCAAGGCCGCGAGCAGGACGGGCAGGAAGTTCGCCGTCACAGCCTTG
>JANWJC010000062.1 GCA_025449595.1 Acidobacteriota bacterium
GTCCCGGGTCCGGGCAGGAACGAGCGGCCCGGGTCCTCCCCGTTGATACGGAACTCGATCGAATGGCCACGCAGTGGCGGGTCGTCGTAGCCCAGCGGCTCCCCGGCGGCGATGCGGAACTGCTCGCGCACCAGATCGATGCCGGAAACCTCCTCGGAGACAGGGTGTTCCACCTGCAAGCGGGTGTTCACCTCGAGGAAGGAAATGATGCCGTCCTTGCCGACAAGGAACTCGCACGTGCCCGCACCGACGTAGCCGGCCTCGCGCATGATGGCCTTCGACGCGCGGTACAGCTCGGCCACCTGTCGCTCCGACAGGAACGGCGCTGGTGCCTCCTCGACGAGCTTCTGGTGCCGGCGCTGCAAAGAGCAGTCGCGCGTCGACACCACCACGACGTTGCCGTGGGCATCGGCGAGGACCTGTGTCTCCACGTGCCGTGGCTCGTCGAGGTAGCGCTCCACGAAGCACTCACCGCGTCCGAACGCGGCCACGGCCTCGCGCACCGCCGAGTCGTACAGCTCGGGGATCTCCTCCAGGGTGCGCGCCACCTTCAGCCCGCGCCCGCCGCCGCCGAAGGCCGCCTTGATGGCCACGGGCAGACCGTGCTCGCGGGCGAACGCCACGACCTCGTCGGCGTCGACGACGGGGTCGGCCGTCCCGGCGACCAGCGGGGCACCGGCGCGCTGGGCGATGTGACGGGCGGCAACCTTGTCGCCGAGGTCTCGGATCGCCTGCGCCGGCGGCCCGATCCAGGTGAGCCCGGCAGTGGTCACGGCCTCGGCGAAGTCGGCATTCTCGGACAGGAACCCGTAGCCGGGATGGACCGCGTCCGCGCCGGCGCGACGGGCGACCGCCAGCAGCTTGCCGGCGTCGAGGTAGGAGTCGGCCGCGGTCGTCCCACCGAGCGCGTATGCCTCGTCCGCGGCCCGCACGTGCATCGCGTCGCGGTCGGGTTCGGCGTAGACCGCGACACTGGTCAGGCCGGCATCGCGACAAGCCCGCGCCACCCGTACCGCGATCTCACCGCGGTTCGCGATGAGCACCTTGTGCAGCTCGCGACGGGTCACCCCCGTGATGCCTGGCGCGCAAGTCGGGGCGACCTCGTCGTTCCCAGCCATGCGGTCATCGCTCCTGCGGCGTCGGTTCGTCGTGGATCGTCGTGCGGGGCCCTCGAGCGACCGAGTCTGCCGGAGTCCGGTGTCCTTCGACCCACGGGGGTGCGCGCGCTCAGCTCCAGAGGTCGGTCCAACGGACACCGAGCCGCGACAGCAGCCCACGAAGCGTCGGCAGCGACAACCCCACGACGTTCGACGGATCGCCGTCGACCCCGTCGACGAACGCGGCCCCGAGCCCGTCCAGCGTGAACGCCCCGGCCACGCGCAGGGGCTCGCCGCTGGCGACGTACGCGGCCAGCTCGGCAGGATCCGGGCGCCCGAACCGCACGACGGTGGAGGCGGTCGCCCCGACCTCGGCACCGGTGGCAAGGTCTACGACGTGGTGACCGGTACGAAGCACGCCGGATCGACCGGCCATGGCCGACCACCGAGTGAGAACCTCAGTACCATCAGCAGGTTTTCCCCATGCTCGACCGTCGAGGTCGAGCACCGAGTCGCATCCGACGACGAGGGCGCCCGGGTGCGACGAACGAACTCCGGCCGCGGTGGACCGGGCCTTCGCGACTGCCAGCTCCTGGCACAGCCCCGCCGGGTCCAAGACCCCGCCGGCCAGCAGCTGCGCCTGCAGCGCCGGTTCGTCCACATCGCTCACCTGGACGTACGGCGTGATCCCGGCGGAGATCAGCAGGGCCTTGCGCGCCGGCGAGGCCGAGGCGAGCACGAGGGTGCGCATGAGCGGCCTAGCGGGGCAGTGCGGACGTGCGCCAGCCGCCCCAGGTCGCCGGCTCGAACGCGCGGGCACGGCGTGCCGATGCCGCCCAGCTCGAGGGTGACGCGACCGGAGACGGGGCCGGCGAGCCGGCGGCCGCCACGACGGCGACCAGCGCGGCGAGCTCCTCGTCGGTGGGGTCGCCACGAACCACCCGTAGCAGGGGAGCGGTAGGTCCGGACTCGGGCATCACGGCCTCACAGCGGGATGTTCCCGTGCTTCTTCGGCGGCAGCGTCGCCCGCTTGGTACGAAGCGAGCGCAGGCCACGCACGATGTGCCCACGGGTCTCGCTGGGCAGGATCACGGCATCGACGTAGCCGCGCTCGGCGGCGATGTAGGGGTTGGCCAGCGTGTCCTCGTACTCCTCGATGAGCCCGGCGCGGAGGGTCTCGACATCGTCCGCGGCCGCGAGCTCCTTGCGGTAGAGGATGTTCACGGCGCCCTGGGCGCCCATCACCGCGATCTGGCCGGTCGGCCAGGCCAGGTTCAGGTCGGCGCCGAGGTGCTTGGAACCCATGACGTCGTATGCACCGCCGTACGCCTTTCGGGTGATCACGGTGATCAGCGGCACGGTCGCTTCTGCGTATGCGTAGATCAGCTTCGCGCCACGCCGGATGACCCCGTTCCACTCCTGGTCGATGCCGGGCAGGAAGCCCGGGACGTCGACAAAAGTCAGTACTGGCAGGTTGAACGCGTCGCAGGTGCGTACGAAGCGGGCCGCCTTCTCCGACGAGTCGATGTCCAGGGTGCCGGCGAACTGCATCGGCTGGTTCGCCACGACGCCGACCGGCCGGCCCTCGACGCGCCCGAAGCCGATGAGGATGTTCGGTGCCCAGTCCGGCTGTATCTCGAGGAAGTCGTCCTCGTCGAGCACGGCCTCGAGGACCTGGTGCATGTCGTAGGGCTGGTTCGGCGAGTCGGGCACGAGCTCGTCGAGGGCGTAGTCCTGCGGCGTGAGGGTGAGGTCGGCTTCGGCCGGTTCGACGTGAGCCTCGTCGAGGTTGTTGGACGGCAGGAATGCCAGCAGCGCCTTGACGAACTCGATCGCGTCGTCCTCGTTGGCGGACATGTGGTGCGCCACACCGCTCTTGGACGTATGGGTCAGCGCTCCACCGAGCTCGTCGAAGCCGACGTCCTCGCCCGTGACGGTCTTGATGACGTCGGGTCCGGTGATGAACATGTGCGAGGTCTTGTCGACCATGATCGTGAAGTCCGTGATCGCGGGGGAGTACACCGCGCCGCCGGCGCAGGGCCCGACGATGAGCGAGATCTGCGGGATCACGCCAGAGGCCAGCACGTTGCGGCGGAAGATCTCGCCGTACATCCCCAGGGACACGACTCCCTCCTGGATCCGCGCGCCCCCGGAGTCGTTGATGCCGATGATGGGGCAGCCGGTCTTCAGCGCCAGGTCCATGACCTTGACGATCTTCTCCCCGAACACCTCGCCGAGGCTGCCGCCGAAGACTGTGAAGTCCTGGGCGAAAACGCACACCGGGCGCCCGTCGACGGTGCCGTAGCCCGTCACGACACCGTCGCCGTACGGCCGGCTGCCCGCCATCTCGAAGTTCGTCGAGCGGTGCCGCGCCAGCTCGTTGAGCTCCACGAACGACCCGACGTCCAGCAGCAGCTCGATACGCTCGCGCGCTGTCTTCTTCCCACGGGCGTGCTGCTTCTGGACGGCGACCACGGACCCCGCGTGCTGCGCCTCGGTACGACGCCGCTGCAGCTCGGCAATCCGCCCGACCGTCGTGCGGGAGTCGGGGGTCTGGCCGTCGGCTGCCGGTCCCGAAGTCACGATCAAGCCTCCTGGGTGCGCGCGCAGGGCGGTCGGTGGACCGTCCGTACCCTAGCCACGTGATGGACCGGTCCCGGCGCCGCCCGCTGCAGCAGCAGCTGCTCTCGCGCTGGCTCACCGACCTGGACGTGCCGTGGCGCGAGGTGACCGTGGTCGCCTCGACGGGGTCCACGAACGCCGACGCGCTGGCGGCCGTGGCCGCCGGTGCCGCCGAGGGCTGGGTCCTGACTGCCGACGAGCAGGTGAGCGGTCGAGGCAGGCTCACCCGGACGTGGGAGTCACCGCCCGGCGCCGGCATCGCGGTCTCGCTGGTGCTGCGGCCCCGTACCCCGCCCGCGAGCTGGGGGTGGTTGCCGCTGCTCGTGGGCACCGCCGCCGCCGCCGCCCTGCGGGCCTGCGTCCCCGTGGATGTCGAGCTGAAGTGGCCGAACGACCTGGTTGTCGATCGTGGCGCCGGCGCCGGTCTCGGCAAGCTCGGCGGCATCCTGGTGGAGCGTGCCCCGCTGCCGGCGCCGGCCGTGGTCGTGGGGGTCGGGGTGAACGTCGAGCTGGCCGAGCAGGAGCTGCCGAGCCCGGCGGCCACCTCGCTGCGGCTGCTGTCGGCGACGGTCCCGGATCGCGAGCAGATCATCGCGCGGCTGCTGGCCGAGCTGCACGGCCGTTACGCAGCCTGGCAGGACGCCGAGGGTGACCCCGACGTATCCGGGCTGCGCCGTTCGTACCTGCAGCGCAGCGCCACCATCGGGCGACGGATACGTCTGGCCCTGCCCGGCGACGCCACCGCCGAAGGGGTCGCGATCGGCCTGGACGCCGCCGGCCGGCTGCTCGTCGACGACGGCGTATCGGTGCGGGACTTCGCGGCCGGCGACGTCGTGATGACCCGGCCGTCGGGGCACTGAGCCCTCGTCCCGCCGCAAATGATCTGCAGTCGGTGACGCGGCTGCCAGGACGCCGGCTCCGCGAGCGTGCCACGATGCCGCCATGGCGTACCCGAAAAAGCTGTTGGCCGACGACGAGTCCGTCGTCTACGAGATGCGTCCGCACTGGCGTTCCCTGGTCGGCCCGGCACTCGTGCTGCTGGCCTTGGTAGCGGCTTGGTCCTACCTGTTCGCCAGGTCGGGCAGCTGGCTCGACCCGGGGGGCCCGCGAACCGGGCTGCGGTGGGTGCTCAGCCTGGGCGCTCTGTTCGTCCTTGTGACCTTCGTGGTGCGCCCGTTCATCGCCTGGGCCAGCACTGACTACGTGCTGACCAACCGCCGGATCATAGTGCGCAGCGGTTTCATCGCCCGTCGCGGTCGCGACATGCCGCTGTCCCGGGTCAACGACGTGTCGTTCTCGCACACGGTCCTCGAGCGATTCCTCAACTGCGGCACCCTTGTCGTGGAGTCTGCCGGCACCCAGGGCCAGCTGGTCATCGCCAGCGTTCCTGACGTGGAGACCATCCAGCGCGAGATCTTCCGGCTCCATGACGAGGACGACACCCGGCGACGATCCGATGCGGATGGGCACGACCGCCCCAGCCCGCCGGCGGACGGGTACTGATCCATCATCCGTTCGGCCCTTCCGCGCGCGGGTGCGGTGACGGCCTTTCGACGCCGGGAGATACTGACTCGTGGACACCGCGCGGCCGTCGTACGACCGGACCAGGTTGCGTTCCATCACCGCCTTCGTGGCGACCGCGTCGGCTGCCGGCGGCGACGATGTGCTGCGGCTGCTGGTGATCGCGGCCAAGGATGCCCTGGGGGCGGACACCGTTTCGCTGACGCAGTGGGACCCGGTGCTCCTGCAGTTCCGCCCTGTGGTCTCTGACCGCGGACCGGGCACCGCGTCCCTGTCGGAGGACCCACTCGAGGCACCGGCGTTGCGCGCATTCACGTCCGAGGGTGGCCGCGTCCTCGACGCCGTCGGCTACGTGGGGTCGGTGCAGGCCGCACGAACCCCTCTCGAGGTCCAGGACCTGTTGGTGCGGATGGGCAAATCGTCTTGCATCGCAGTGCCGGTGGTCGTCGACGACAGCGTGTGGGGCGCGATCTGGGCGACCCGTCCGGCGGGAACTCAGGAGTTCGGTGACGACGACCTCGAGCTCGCCCGGCTCGTGGCCGCCCAGGCGTCGGCCGGGGTCCGACAAGGTGAGCACCTGGCTTCGGTGCAGCGGTTGGCGTACACCGACGAGCTGACCGGGCTGGCCAACCGCCGCGCGTTCGAGGACCGGCTCGATCTGGCCGTCAGGGACCACCTCGCCGCCGGCACGTGGGTGGGGCTGATCGTCCTGGACGTCAACGGCCTCAAGCGCATCAACGACCGGTACGGGCACCAGGCGGGGGACGCCGCGCTCATGGCGCTGGCCAAGGTGCTTGCGAGCCTGGCCGCGTACGAAGCAGGCACCCTGGTGGCCCGGCTCGGCGGGGACGAGTTCGCGGTGCTGTCCGTGGGACGGGCGGCAGACGACGTCATCGCACTGGCGCACGAGCTGGCGCGAAAGGCACTGGACGTGCTGGAGGAGGGAGCCGCCTGCGGCCTGGCCCTCGCCGGCGAGCTGCCCGGGCCGCAGATCACCCCCGGGCGGCTGCTACGAGCCGCCGATGCCGCGCAGTACCGCGCGAAGCAGTCCGGGATCACGGTCCCGGTCGTGGCGGGCCGCCTGCTCGTTCTCCCGGCGAGCGACGACGCGCCGGTCCAGGACCGGCGTACCTATCGGGACCGAACCGAGGAGGTGACCCTCCTCCAGCACTTGGTCAAGGCCGCGGATGACGCGGGACCTGATCTGCTGGAAAGACTTTGCGCCGTGGCGCAGACCGCCGCCAAGGGTCTGCACGCGGCCGGGTGGTGGGTGTCCGAGCTGCCGGCGGGAGGGACGGAGCTGTTCACCCGCCGCCACGGGACAGTTCTGGGGCTCGCGGAGATCGAGGACGGGCTCTCGTACGACATCACGTCCTATCCGGCGACCGCCGCGGCACTGGCGGGCGGGGCCTGCCACATCGGGATTGACGACCCGCACGCCGACGCTGCCGAGCTTGCGCTGCTCACGAGGTACGGGCTGCGGGAGCTGTTGATGGCAGGGGCCCCCGCGCCGGACGGGAGCGCCTGGCTGGTCGAGGTCTTCGGCGACGAGATCTGCGTGCCACTGCACGAGCACCTCGCCGAGCTGCGCGCCGGCGTGGTCATCGCGGTCTGCGTCCGGGCCCGCTGAGGGAACGAGGCGTTCCGGTCCTGCGGCCGTATCCTTCCCTCGTGGCGGTTCTGCTGGTGGTCGAGGACGACCCGGCCATCGGCGAGCCGTTGGCGCGGGTGCTGCGACGCGAGGGTCACGAGGTGGAACTGGTCACCGACGGCGCGTCCGCCCTGGCTTCAGCCCATCTCGCCGACCTCCTCGTGCTCGACCTCGGCCTGCCGGACATGGACGGTCTGGAGGTCTGTCGCACCCTGCGTGCCGCCGGTTCGGCAATCCCGGTGCTGGTCCTCACGGCGCGGGTGGGCGAGGCTGAGCTCGTCATCGGGCTGGACGCCGGAGCCGACGACTACGTGTCGAAACCCTTCCGCATCAGCGAGCTGTCAGCCCGCGTCCGTGCCCTGCTGCGCCGCACGTCCTCCGACGCTGCGGCGGTTTCGGTCGACGACATCGTGATCGACCACAGCCGTCATATCGTCACGGTCGCCGGGGACGAAGTTGCGTTGACCCCCAAGGAGTACGACCTGCTCGACCTGCTGCTGCAGCGGGCGGGCACCGTCGTAGGTCGCCAGGCGATCATGCGCGAGGTCTGGCGCACCGAATGGGTGGGCAACACCAAGACGCTCGACATGCACGTGTCCTCCTTGCGCCGCAAGCTCGGGCCGGCCGGGGCCCGGGTCCTGACCGTGCGCGGGGTCGGGCTGCGCTACCAGCACGTCGCGGACGCGGATGCGGACGGGTACGACGACGACGGCGGCTACCCCGAAGTAGGGCTTGCCGACGCCGACCGGTCCGCGGCGTCAGCCCGTGAGCAGGCGTGAGGCGGCGGCTGCTGCTGATGGTGCTGTCGGTCACTGCCCTGACCGTCGGCGCCACGGTGGTCCTCGTGTCGTTGGCGATGACCGCCTCGGTGTACTCGACCTGGCAAGCGCGCGCGGACGACACTGCGAGGGTGACGGCTGCCGCGATCGCGGCATCGTCCAGCTCCGACGAGACGACGAAGGCGACGCTGAGCGCCCTGACCCGCGACTCCGCCGAGCTGACGGTGAAGCTGCGCAACGGCCAGACCGTGAGCACCGGCTCGCAGGACCCGGACAACTCATTCGTCTCGGTCGCCACAAGCGGTGGTGTGACCGTCACGGCGGCGATCCCGAAAGCTGCTGCGGCGACACGGATCCGCGAGATCGAGCAGACCCTGCTCGCTGCCGTCCTGGTCGCGATGGCGATAGGGATGCTCGGTGCCTGGTGGTACTCCCGGCGTCTCACCGAGCCGCTTCTGCACTTCGTGCGAACCGCGGACCTGCTCTCCACCGGTGACCGGCGCACCCTCGGCACCCGATACGGGATTGCCGAGCTCGACGCCGTTGCGGAGGTGCTGGACCGCGCCATCGACAGCTTCAACTCCGTGCTCGAGGCCGAGCGTCGGCTCACGGTCGACGCGTCGCACCAGCTGCGAACCCCGCTGACCGCCCTCTCGCTGCGCCTGGAGGAGATCGTGTCGACCGACGACCTCGAGGCGGCGAGGGCCGAGGCTGCCCTCGCCCTCGAGCAGGTCGAGCGGCTGGCCGGGGTCTCGGAGCACCTGGTGGCGATGGCCCGCGGGTCACGAGCGGCACCCGTCGTCCCGTTCGACGTCGATCGGCTCGTGCGGGCGGCGCTGGCGGAGTGGTCGGCGTCGTTTCGTTCCCAGCGTCGGGAGGTCCTCAGCGTCGGGGCCACCGGCCTGGTAGCGAGCGGCTCGTTCGGTGCGCAGTCACAGGTCATCGCGACCCTGCTGGAGAACTCCCTGGTGCACGGCACTGGCACGGCCACCGTTCTCACCCGGACGACCGGGGACTGGGTGGTCATCGAGGTCCGGGACGAGGGGGTCGGGATCGAGCGTGGAATGGCGCCGGCGGTGTTCGAGCGGGGCGTCACGGGGACATCCAGCTCGGGGAACGGGCTCGGGCTGGCCCTCGCGCGGACCCTGGCCGCCGCGGACGGCGGCCGCCTGGAACTGCTCAGCGCCGTGCCCGCGGTGTTCGCGCTGTTCCTGCCGGCCGGCGAGGCGCTCGAGCCGAACGGCCAGGGTCCGGGCGCCCCCGGTGCCTCGAGTCAGCCGGTGGGCGCGGTCCGCACCTCGTCGGTGAGGTCGACGTCCGCGGTGTCGAGGAAGACCCACTTGCGGTAGGACCAGAAGCGGAACAACGTCCCGAGGCCGATGCCGATGACGTTGGCGCTGATGTTGTCCGCCAGCCGGCTGGTCAGTCCGAGCGCGTAGTGGGAGAACCACAGGCACCCGAGGGCGATCAGCAGGCCGACGCCGTTGAGGACGAAGAACAGGACGTACTCGCGGCGCATGCTGGTGCGGGCGCGCTTGCGGAAGGTCCAGAACCTGTTGCCGAAGTAAGCGAACGTCGTGGCGACGGTGACGCTGATGATCTTCGCAGTCAGCGGCTTGTCGGCCAGGGGGCCGGCGTCGCTCACCCCGCGCAGCAGGTTGAACAGCCCGATGTCGATCACGAACGAAGCCAGCCCGACCACACCGAACTTCGCGATCTCGTGGACCAGGTGCTCGAGGCGCACGTAGAGCGACTGCAGGCGCACGGAACCTGGTCGGGGGATGTCGGGCACCACGGCATCCTACCGGTCGAGGATGTGTGCACCGGACCTGCTCGAGAGAGCCGGCATCCGGCGTAGGGCAGCATCCCCGTAGGCTCACCGATCGTGAGCCCCGCGGCGCCGGCCGGCCGGCCTTCCGACGCCTCCCACCTCGCTCCCGGGTTTCCCGTCGTGGCCGTGGTCGGGGGCGGGCAGCTGGCTCGCATGATGCACGCGCCGGCCATCGCCCTCGGAGTCGGACTCCGGGTCCTGGCGGCGTCGGTGCAGGACAGTGCGGCGCAGGTCGTCCGCGACCTGCGCATCGGGCAGCACGACGACCTGGCCGCGCTGCGCGACGTCGCGACCGGGGCGGCGGTCCTGACCTTCGACCACGAGCACGTACCGCTGGAGCACCTAGTCGAGCTGGCGCGCTCCGGGGTGGTGGTCCACCCCGGGCCAGCAGCGCTGAAACATGCCCAGGACAAGATCACGATGCGTCGGGCGCTGTCAGCGGCAGCCATCCCCTGCCCGAGATGGGCTGTGGTCGAACAGGTCTCCGAGCTCCTCGACTTCGCCGACGAGGTCGGATGGCCCGTCGTCGTCAAGACTTCCCGGGGCGGATACGACGGTCGAGGCGTGTGGGTCCTGGACGACAGTGCCGCGGCCGCGTCGTTGCTCGGATCGGTCGAGCTCGCCCCAGGGGCAGCATGGCTCGCGGAGGAGCGGGTCGAGTTCGCCCAGGAGCTGTCCGCGCAGGTGGCCCGCTCGGCTCATGGGCAGGCGGTGGCGTACCCCGTCGTGCGCACAGTCCAGACCGACGGCATCTGCACCGAGGTCGTGGCCCCGGCGCCGGGTCTGGACGGTGACACGGCCGTACGCGCCCAGCAGATCGCGCTGGAGATCGCCGGCACCCTCGCCGTGGTCGGGATGCTGGCGGTCGAGCTGTTCCTGACCACCGACGGCCGGCTGCTCGTGAACGAGCTCGCCATGCGTCCGCACAACTCGGGGCACTGGACGATCGAGGGCGCGGTGACCTCGCAGTTCGAGAACCACGTGCGCGCCGTGCTGGACCTTCCGCTCGGGGCACCGACAGCTGTGGCACCGTACGCGGTGATGGTCAATGTGCTCGGCGGTGACCACGAGGACATGTACCCGGCATACCGACACTGCCTGGCGCGTGATCCGGGGCTGCACGTCCACATGTACGGCAAGGACGTCCGGCCCGGTCGCAAGCTGGGGCACGTCACGGTCGTCGGGGACAACCTGGACGACCTGCTGGTGCGGGCGCACCACGCGGCTGACTACCTGAGCGGAGCGATCGATGAGTAGCAGTCCGCTGGTCGGCATCGTCATGGGCTCGGACTCGGACTGGCCGGTGCTCAAGGACGCCGCCGATCTGCTGGACTCCTTCGCGGTCGAGCACGAGGTCGATGTCGTATCGGCCCATCGGATGCCCGACCGGATGCTGGCCTATGGGCGAGCTGCGGCCGGCCGGGGCCTGCAGGTCATCATCGCCGGGGCCGGCGGGGCGGCCCACCTGCCCGGGATGCTGGCCTCGGTCACCGAGCTCCCGGTGATCGGGGTGCCGGTGCCGTTGGCGCGGCTGGACGGGCTGGACTCGTTGCTGTCCATCGTGCAGATGCCGGCCGGAGTCCCGGTGGCGACCGTCGGGATCGGAAATGCTCGCAACGCCGGACTTCTCGCCGTACGGATCCTCGCGACCGCGGACCCCGATCTGCGCGCCCGGATGAGCGAGTTTCTCGCCGACCTCGAGGCGGTCACGCTCGCAAAGGGCGAGGCGCTGCGGGCATCTCTGGGGCAGAGCGGGGCGTTGTCCTGAACGTGGCGGTCCGCAACGTGGCGGCCCTGAATGCGCCGTCGTTCCCGCCGACCCGGGTTTCACCGGGGTAGCGTTGGCCTGACCGCCGCCTCGCGTGACCGGCCACAGGATCCGTTTCGGCACGATCAGGAGGTGACGCGCCGTGGGTGCTGCCGACATCGCGTACGGCCTCTACGAACGCCGCATCAAGGCATCACTGGATCTTGACCGGATCCCACGCCACGTCGGTGTCATCCTCGACGGCAACCGCAGGTGGGCCGCCGACCAGGGATCGACGAGCGCCCAGGGCCATCGAGCGGGAGCGCGCAAGATCGAGGACCTGCTGGGCTGGTGCGAAGAGGTCGACGTCAAGCTCGTCACGCTCTGGCTGCTCTCGACCGACAACCTGAGCCGCTCGCCCTCCGAGATCGCCCAGCTCCTGACGATCATCGAGCAGACAGTGACGGACCTCGCGGCCACGGGTCGTTGGCGCATCAACCCAATGGGAGCGCTGGACCTGTTGCCGGCGAACACATCTCGAGTGCTCAAGGAGGCGGCGGACGCCACCTCGGAGGTCGACGGCCTCATGGTCAACGTCGCGGTGGGATACGGCGGGAGGCGCGAGGTCGTGGACGCGGTGCGCTCCCTGCTGATCGAGCACTCGGCGCGCGGCACGAGCCTGGACGATCTGGCCGCGCTGCTGGACGTGGAACACATCGCCGAACATCTCTACACCCGCGGCCAACCCGATCCTGACCTCGTGATCCGTACCTCGGGCGAACAGCGACTGTCCGGGTTCTTGTTGTGGCAGAGCGCACATTCGGAGTTCTGGTTCGCGGAGGCGCACTGGCCCGACTTCCGTAAGGTCGACTTCCTGCGGGCGCTGCGCTCGTACGGTGCCCGCCAGCGGCGCTACGGCGCCTGAGCTCTACGCGCCCACATCGCCGGCCCACGCACGGGCTCTGCGGGACCGAGGAGCCCGTTGTTCCGGGGTTCTCGCGCATCGCGGGAGGGTGCCGTTGTGACGGTCGGGTGACGGCTTCATCGGGCCTTCGGCGTGGCGCCCGGACTGCCCACGGGTCGGCACTACCGTGACTGTCACCGGAGCCGGCGTCCGCCGGTCCAGCCCAAGGGAGGCACACGTGCCAGCACCCCGCCGCCGCTCGTCCGCGCAGAACCGCACCTACGTCCTCGACACCTCGGTCCTGCTCTCGGACCCGCACGCGATGATGCGGTTCGCCGAGCACGAGGTCGTCGTACCGCTGGCGGTGGTCGTGGAGCTGGAGGCCAAGCGGTCCCACCCTGAGCTGGGCTACTTCGCCAGGGAAGCGTTGCGGCTGCTGGATGATCTACGTATCCGGGCGGGTCGTCTGGACGAGCCGATGAGCGTGGGCGATGCCGGTGGGACGCTGCGGATCGAGCTGAACCACACAGACTCCTCAGCACTTCCCACGGGATTACGACTGGGGGACAACGACACTCGGATACTCGCCGTGGCGCGCAACCTGGCCGCCGAGGGTCGGGACGTCGTGCTCGTGAGCAAGGACCTGCCGATGCGGGTCAAGGCCTCAGCACTTGGCCTGCCGGCGGAGGAGTACCTCGCCGAGCTTGCGGTCGACAGCGGATGGACCGGCATGACCGAGATCGAGATCGCCGGCGCAGATGTCGACCGGCTGTACGAGCAGGACTCTCTCGAGCTCGAGGCCACCCGAGAGCTGCCCTGCCACACCGGCGTGGTGCTGCTAAGCGAACGAGGCAGCGCGCTCGCTCGGGTCACGGCCGACAAGACCATCAAGCTGGTCCGAGGGGATCGGGAGGCGTTCGGCCTGCACGGACGCAGTGCCGAGCAGCGCATCGCGCTCGACCTGCTGCTCGACCCCGATGTCGGCATCGTGTCCCTGGGTGGGCGTGCCGGCACCGGCAAGAGCGCACTGGCTCTGTGCGCCGGACTCGAAGCAGTCCTGGAACGACAGCAGCACCGGAAGGTGTTGGTGTTCAGGCCTTTGTACGCAGTCGGCGGTCAAGAGCTCGGCTACCTGCCGGGCACGGAGAACGAGAAGATGGGCCCGTGGGCGCAGGCCGTCTTCGACACGCTCGGCGCCGTCACGACGCACGAGGTGGTAGAGGAGATCGTGGGCCGGGGGATGCTCGAGGTGTTGCCCTTGACCCACATCCGCGGCCGGTCGCTCCACGACAGCTTCGTCATCGTGGACGAGGCACAGTCGTTGGAGCGCAACGTGTTGTTGACCGTGCTGTCCCGTATCGGCCGTGACAGCAGGGTCGTGCTCACGCATGACGTCGCCCAGCGTGACAACCTACGGGTGGGCCGGCATGACGGCGTGGTCGCGGTAGTGGAAAAGCTCAAGGGCCACCCGCTGTTTGCGCACATCACATTGACGCGCTCGGAGCGCTCGCCGATCGCGGCACTGGTCACGGAGATGCTCGAGGACCTGGTGGTCTGACACGAGGTATCCCGATACACGGTGTGCCCGAACGAATCTGATGGGTGACGAGTAGGTCGCTCCAGGATCGCCGTCACGTCACGCCAGTGTCCACATGTCGAGACGCACAGTGTGGCACAGGTCACGCTGACTGTCGGAATTGTCCGTCTTCGTCCCGGCACCACGCCCCTGGACCGAGTTCAGGGGCTCCGCATCCGACCGTTCGACTCGACGGATCGACCGACCATTTGCCAGGCTGTCCCTGTTCTTAGACCCCGCGGACGGGGTCCGGCCTGCTAGGCGCCGTCGATCACCAGTGATTTCCGTCATCAGTGATCCGGACGTGCCCTGGCCCGGGTGTCACAACAGTGGACGACACCCGGTCACCGAGCTCGGTCCGCCGCCCCGGATGCCACCTGGCATCGCGACACGGGGCCAGCCCGCCCCGAGCGTGGCGCCTGTTCGTCAGGTGCTCCGGCAGAAGGCACTCGGGACGGCCGTGACAAGGGACCGCCTGCGTGGCACCACCGGAGGGTGCTCGCCCCGAGCACTGGACGATCAATGAAGCATTCCGCGCCTCGCCGCGCCCGGACCTCCAGAGGCTATGCAGCCCTGGCAGTCGCGACGGTCGCCAGCGCCATCCTCGTGCTCGAGGGCAGCCCGGTGGCCTGGGCCGCCCCTGCCGACTCCGCCGGCGTCGCGATCTCGACGGCGCAGCGTGCTGCGGCTGCGGGCGCCATGGCGCTGCCCGTCACGACTGCGGCACTCGCCCTTCCGGCCCGGCAGTCCGCAGCGTCTGCCGCCGCCAAGGCTCTCGCTGTGAAGCCCAAGGCCAAGCCGGTGGTCGTCAAGAAGAAGAAGGCGGCCGTCGCCCCATATCGCTTTGGTACCAAGAAGTTCAACCTGTGGTACGCCCAGACCTACATGCTGGCGAAGTACCACTGGGCCTTCCCGCAGTTCGCTTGCCTGGCTCGCATGTGGGGCAAGGAAAGTGCGTGGAACCAGAACGCCTGGAACCACGCCAGCGGTGCCCGCGGCATCCCTCAGGCACAGCCCGGCAACAAGATGTCGAAGTTCGGCAAGGACTGGCGTACCAACCCAACGGTCCAGATCCGATGGGGGCTGGCCTATATCAGGGGCACGTATGGAAGCCCTTGCAGCGCATGGGCTTTCTGGCAGCGCCACCACTGGTACTGAGCTGTCGCTGACGAACAAGCACCCGCTGACCCGTCGCCTCCAAGGGCGCGATCAGCGGGTGCTGTCGTTTTCGAGCGCGCCGGGCGCCGCCGCCCGCGCCGGGAGCCGCGCCCGGTGCGGTTCTGCGGACCGCCGACGACGATCGGTAGCGTGGGCACATGACTCAGAACGGCGAGCCCGTGCGCGAGCCCGATCCGGTCCAGGCCGCGCTGCGAATGCGAGCCTCGGACGCGGACCGTGAGCGCGTCGCGGACCTGCTGCGTGACGCCTACGCCGAGGGCAGGCTGTCGCCGATCGAGCACGAGGAGCGGCTCTCGGCTGCATACCAGGCGGCGACGTACGGCGATCTCGTCCCGGTCCTGCATGACCTCCCGGTCCCGCCGGGGACGCTGGCGGTTCCCGAGAGCCGCGGCGTGGACCTGGTACGTACCTCGTCGGGTGCTTCCGGTGCCACGACGTCGGGCCTCGTCGTGCGCCCGGAGCGCGCGGGTGAGGGTGAGGCCACGGCGGTCGCGGTGTTCGGCGGGTTCGAGCGATCCGGCGCTTGGATCGTGCGGCCCGAGCTCACAGCGGTCGCGATCTTCGGTGGTGGTGAGATGGACTTCACCGAGGCCGTGCTCACCAGCCATGAGACCGTGCTGACCATCACCGCGATCTTCGGTGGCGTGGACATCACCGTGCCGGACGGGATGGCCGTGCGCAACGAGGGATTCGCCATGTTCGGCGGCCACTCGGTCCCCAGGGAGGCGACGCCTGCCGGAGCACCGGTCCTGGTGATCAGGGGAGCGGCGATCTTCGGAGGCGTCGACGTACATCGGCCCAAGGGCCGCAAGAACAAGAGCTCGGCGGACTGAAGCGACTCAGCCGAAATCGACTGCGGCGTAACGACCCAGCTTGGAGAGCCGATGCTCGCTCTTGACCTCGCGGATCGTCCCGCTCTTGCTGCGCATGACGATCGAGTGCGTCGTCGCCCGGCCTTTGCCGAAGCGCACTCCTTCGAGCAGCTCGCCGTCGGTGACCCCGGTCGCAACGAAGAAGACGTTGTCGCCGGTCACGAGGTCGTCGGTGAAGAGGACCCGACCCAGGTCGTGGCCGGCATCGAGCGCGCGGATCCGCTCGGCTTCGTCCTTGGGCCAGAGCCGGCCTTGGATCACACCGCCCAGGCACTTGATCGCGCAGGCTGTTATGACCCCTTCCGGGGTCCCGCCGATGCCGAGTAGCAGGTCGACCCCGGTGCCCTCGCGCGCCGCCATGATGGCGCCCGCCACGTCACCGTCGAGGATGAACGTGATACGAGCGCCCGCCTCGCGGATCTCACGAACCACCTGCTCGTGGCGGGGCCGATCCAAGATGACGACCGTGAGGTCCTCGACGCGCTCACCCTTGGCCTTCGCGACTGCCCGCAGGTTGTCGATGACCGGGGCGTTGATGTCGACGAAGTCGGCGGCCGCTGAGCCGGTCACCAGCTTCTCCATGTAGAAAACCGCGGACGGGTCGTACATGGTCCCTCGCTGGGAGACCGCCAGTACCGACAGCGCGTTGGGCATTCCCTTTGCCGTGAGGGTGGTGCCGTCGATCGGATCCACCGCGACGTCGCACTCCGGGCCGGTGCCGTCCCCGATCTGCTCCCCGTTGAACAGCATGGGCGCGTTGTCCTTCTCGCCCTCGCCGATGACCACGGTGCCGGCCATCGCGACCGAGGTCACCAGGGTGCGCATCGCGTTGACCGCGGCACCGTCCGCGCCGTTCTTGTCGCCACGACCCACCCAGCGAGCGCCGGCCATCGCGGCAGCCTCGGTGACCCGGACCAGCTCCAGGGCCAGGTTCCGGTCGGGGGCTTCCGGCGTGTGATGAGTGCTGGCGTCGGACACGGGGCCTCCGTCGGGATGCTGTGGTGCGCTCGGTGCCAGCAGCGTAGAGCAGGGGTGCCGGTCGCCAGGATCCGTTCGGGCAGCCGCCCTCGTGTGGGGTGCGTTCGCGGGCGGGGGAGGATGGGGCGATGGACCAGGGTGCTTCGACGGCCGTGCCCTCGCCGTCGCCATCGGACGTGGTGCCCGCGCCAGTGCTCCCGGACGCGATGGTGGCGCCGGTGCCGGAGCTCACCCCGGCCGAGCGGTCGGCGCGTCGGATGCGCCAAGGGGTCCGGGACATGGTGATCTCGCTGGCGGTCGTGATTGTCGTCGTGATGCTGATCGCCATGCCGTGGCGTACTCCCACCACAGTGCAGCAGGTCGTGGACTGGCAACCGGTGGCCAGCGCCTTCGGTTCGTCGGTGACGTGGCCGGTGCTCGTACCGAAGGCACTGCCAGCCGACTGGCGGGCGACGAGCGCGCGGATCACGCCGACCGTGGACGGCCTGACTGCACTGCACGTGGGCTGGCTGACCGCCGACCAGCAGTACGCCGCACTGGAGCAGTCCGACACCGCCGACGTGAGCTACGTCAGCGAGTCCAGCGACGCGGGCTCCCCGGTCGCGACCGGGCCTACCACCGTGGTGCTGTCGGGTCGGTCATGGCAGCGGCTCGTGTCCGGTGACGGCACCACCCGCAGCCTGGTTCTGGTCACAGCCGTCGGCACGGGCAAGGCGACCTATGTCGTCACCGGTTCTGCGCAATGGTCCGAGCTCGACGCGCTGGCCTCGTCCCTGTACCGGATCTGACGGGCGCCGCGACCGGTCAGCTCGCCTGGTCGGCACCCGGTGTCCGGGCCGCATCGAGGCGGGCCCGGGCACCGTCGAGCCAGCGCTGGCACAGGTCGGCCAAGGCCTCCCCTCGCTCCCACAGCACCAGCGACTCCTCCAGCGTCGTGCCACCGGCCTCGAGCCGGCGTACGACGTCGGTCAGCTCGTCCCGAGCCTGCTCGAACCCGAGCTCGGGGGCGTCGGCGGTCTGCGGCGCGAGGTCGTCGGGCATGCGCCAGACCCTAGTGGGCGTCCTCGCTCGGGTGCCGCCTGCGCCTGCGCGGTGTGCCGTATCGCCCGACGCGAGCCCATGATCGCTATCTCGGGTCAGATCGTGCAGTTGAACTGCCTTGATCGTCCCAAGGGGAAGATCAAGGCAGTTCGGCGGCGGAGGGCCGGATGGGGCTAGGGGGCGGGGGGCGCGTCGACGCGAACGGCCTGCAGCCGGCCCCGGGCCAGCCGCACGGTGAGCGCGTCCCCCTCGTCGACGCTGTCCGCGTCGAGGGCCACTCGCCCGTCCTGGAGCTGCACCAGCGAGTAGCCCCGGTCGAGGGTTGCCGCGGGGGACAGGGAGCGTACGCGGGCCCTGGTGTGCACGACCTCGTCCACGCTGCGGTCGAGGCGGTGCTCGAAGGACTGGCGGGCGCGCGAGAGGAGCTGGTCAACCACGACGGCCCGGCTC
Organism: Acidobacteriota bacterium; assembly: GCA_025449595.1. GTDB lineage: Bacteria > Actinomycetota > Actinomycetes > S36-B12 > CAIYMF01 > JAFIHG01. The sequence continues at coordinate 18,249 of JANWJC010000062.1, forward strand.
TCGACGAGCACCCTCGGGTCGCGCAGTACGGGCCGCTGACGGACGTCGTGCAGCCAGCGTTCGGCTCGCAGCAGCGAGCCGGAGACGGCCCGACCGGAACGGGAGCGCAGCTCCGCGACGGCACGGGCCTGCTCGGCCATGTCCGGAACGATGCGGCGGGCGGCGTCCGTCGGGGTGGAGGCCCGGACGTCGGCGACGAGGTCCAGCAGCGGGCTGTCCTTCTCGTGGCCGATGGCGCTGACGACGGGGGTCGCGCATCCCGAGACGGCACGCAGCAGGCCCTCGTTGGAGAACGGCAGCAGGTCTTCGACCGAGCCGCCACCGCGGGTGACGACGATGACGTCGACGTCGCGATCACGGTCGAGCTCGTGCAGCGCCGCCACCACCTCCGGCACTGCGCGCCCACCCTGGACCGCGACCTCTCGTACGGCGAACCGCACACCGGGCCAGCGGTGACGGGCGTTCTCGACGACGTCACGCTCGGCGTCGCTGGCCCGTCCGCAGATCAGCCCGACGCACCGCGGCAGAAAGGGCAGGGTCCGTTTGCGACCCGGGTCGAACAGGCCCTCCGCGGCGAGGACCGACTTCAGGTGCTCGAGCTGGGCCAACAGCTCCCCCAGCCCCACCGGCCGGATCTGCGTGGCACGAAAGGAGATCGAGCCGCGTCCGGCGTAGAACTCGGCCTTGGCCAGGACCATGACGCGCTGTCCCTCCGACAGGGCTGGTGACACCGTCTCCAGCAGCCGTGGCTGGCAGGTCAGCGACAGGCTCATGTCCGCCTCGGTGTCGCGCAACGTGAAGAACACCAGCCCCGCACCGGGGCGCCGGGTCAGCTGGGCGACCTGGCCCTCGATCCAGACCACGCCGAGCCGGTCGACGTAGCTCATCATCGCCCGCGCGATGGTCCGGACCGCGGCCGGATGTTCCGGTGAGGTTTCCAGCGCCACGGGTCGACCCTAGGGCCAGCGCCCGAAGGCGGTGCTCGCCGCCGCCGGAACCTCGTTCGAGGTCGAGCGCCTACCATGGAGCCGTGTCCTCCTCCGCGTCCTCGACCGCCAAGCGGGTGCTGCTGGCGGCGCCACGGGGCTACTGCGCCGGGGTGGATCGCGCTGTTGTGACCGTGGAGAAGGCCCTCGACCTGTACGGCCCGCCGGTGTACGTCCGCAAGGAGATCGTGCACAACAAGCACGTCGTCACCGCGTTGGAGCGCCGTGGTGCCATCTTCGTCAATGAGACCGACGAGGTCCCCGAGGGCGCCCGCGTCGTGTTCAGCGCGCACGGGGTCGCGCCCTCGGTCCTGGAGGCAGCGGCGCAGCGCGGCCTGCGCACCCTCGATGCCACCTGCCCGCTGGTCACGAAGGTGCACAACGAGGCCCGCCGGTTCGCCGACGAGGGCTACCGCATCCTGCTGATCGGGCACGAGGGTCACGAGGAGGTCGTCGGGACGACCGGCGAGGCGCCCGAGCACATCACGCTGGTGGACAGCCCCGAGCATGCCGACCGCCTCGAGGTCGAGGCCGGTGAGAAGGTCGTGTGGTTGTCCCAGACGACGCTGTCGGTCGACGAGACCGACCAGACCGTCGCCCGGCTGCGTGAACGGCTCCCACAGCTGGTGGACCCGCCGAGCGACGACATCTGCTACGCCACCCAGAACCGGCAGGGCGCGGTCAAGGTGATCGCGCCGCGAAGTGACGTGATGGTGGTCGTGGGCTCGGCCAACTCCTCGAACTCTGTCCGGCTGGTGGAGGTCGCGCTGGAGGCAGGGGCCCGCGCCGCGTACCGGGTCGATCACGCTGACGAGCTCGACCCCAGCTGGTTCCAGGACGCTGGGACCGTGGGGCTCACCAGCGGAGCCTCCGTCCCCGAACTGCTTGTCACCGGCGTGCTCGACTGGCTGGCCGAACGCGGGTGGGGTGAGGTCGAGGAGGTGTCCACGGCCGCCGAGCACCTGGTGTTCGCGCTACCGGCGGCGTTGCGCCGTGACCTGCGGGCAGCGGAGCTCGCCGCGACGGAGGCGGGCTCAGCACCCGTTGCGGCTGACGGCCCTTAGCCGAACCGGCCGGCCGCGCGCCGGGGAGTCGGCGTCAGCCGGCGTAGGTCACGCTGGGGAGTGCAACGGCCCGTTGCGGCGGCGTACCAGCACGATGACGGCTGCGATCGCCGTTGACGCGAGGATCCAAGGGGCATTGACCGCCAGCGTACGAAAGATCATGTAGCTCTCGCGGACCATCCGCGACCCGCCGCTCTCCAGCGCGAACTGACCGGCGACCAGGGTCGTGACGAGAAACGCCAGCGAGGGTACGACGACTGCTGCGGCGAAGTCCGGACGGCGCACGGTGAGGGCGGCGTAGGTGCTGGTCACCAGGAGCACCAACCCGGTGAACCAACCGATGTCATGTGACATGGCTGCCTGCACCAGCCCGACGAGCAGCGTGGGGACAGTGACAACAGCCACCACCCCGAGGTAGGTCAGCCCGCGCCCGGTCTGTGCCTTCGCGGGGCGAGCAGCGGGTACGGCCGCCTCGACCGGTGCGCTGGCCGAGGCGGCGGGCTCGCTGAGCACCGAGATGGCTGCCACGGCAGGCACGGCTGCGGCTGTCTCACGGCGCAGCGGAAGTGCGGGGATCGCTTCGGAGGTGGCAGGGCCGTCGGCACCCGCGGAATGGTAGAGCCGACCGGTATCGACCGGGCGACCGGCCCGGCCGCCGGCAGCCGGGGCGATGGGCGCGTCCCAGGGCGAGGGCGTCGCGGGAGCAGCAGCCGTCACCGGGGCGGGTTGGTGAGGCTCGGGCACCCGAGCGGGCGCCTCGTCCTGGGCCAGCTCGTGAGCAGCCGCGCCGGCGGCGCTGGTCGTGGTGGCTGTGCTGTTGGTCGCTGCCGGTTCGGGGGCTGACGGGTCCTCGAACAGCGGGTCGTACGACGGCAGCGCCGGGTCGGGAGAGGTGGCGGCGGTGCCGGGCTGGGAGCTCACGGGTCAACGGTACGCGACGGAGTCGGGCGTGTCGGCGACCGCAAGGTCAATGGCAGGCAAGACGTCGTCACCGGCCAGCTCCGGCGCACCCACGTAGCGTGTGGTCGTTGTAACAGAACGTGTCCGGGGCAGGCCTGCGTCGTCGTCCGCTGCAGTGACGACCCCGAGGTCGGCCAGCCGGCGTGCGCTCACCAGGACCCGGCTCTCCATCGAGCCGATGGTCTTGTTGAACTGCTCCACCGCGGCATCCAGTGACGACCCGAGCCGGGCCAGGTGTCCGCCCATCGTGGCCAGCCTGGTGTGCAGCTCGCGCCCGAGGGCGTGCACCTCGGCGGCGTTGCGGGCGGCGGCGTCCTGGCGCCACGCGTAGGACACGGTGCGCAGCAGCGCCATCAGCGTCGTCGGCGTGGCCAGGACCACGTCCTGGGAGAACGCGCGCTCGAGCAGGTCCGGCCGTACGTCCAGCGCGCTGGCCAGAAAGGCGTCTGCCGGCAAGAAGAGGACGACGAACTCGGGGGAGTCGTAACGACGCCAGTACGACTTGGCCGAGAGCCGTTCCACGTGGGCCATCACCTCCTGGGCGTGACGGGACAGCGCGGCATCGCGGGACGCGTCGTCGGTGGCCGCCGCAGCGTCGAGGTAGGCAGACAGCGCGACCTTGGCGTCCACCACGACGTGGCGACCGTCGGCAAGGTGCACGACCAGGTCGGGGCGTACGGTGCCGTCGCCGTCCTCCCCGTGGCTGGTGTGCTGCTCGGTGAAGTCGACGTGCTCGATGAGGCCTGACGACTCCACCAGACGGCGCAGCTGAACCTCGCCCCAGCGGCCCCGGACCTCGCTGCGTCGTAGCGCCGTCACCAGCCGCCCGGTCTCGCTGCGCAAGGACTCCGCGCCCTCGGCCGTGCGGCGGACCTGCTCGCGCAGCTCGGCCTGCGCCGCGGCGCGCTCCACCTCGGCCCGGGCGAGCTGGTCGCTGACCCGCCCGAGCGTGTCGCCGAGCGGTCGTACGAGGGCCTCCACGGCTGCCCGCTCCGAGGCGGCAGCCTGGCTGACCAGCTGGCTCTGTGCGGCGCGACCCAGGGCGTCACTGTGCCGGCCGCGCCCTCGCTCGACGGTGAACGCCCACCCGGCGACCGTGCCGACGAGCAACCCCAGCAGGAGACCGACGAACAGCGCAAGCACAAGACTCATGACGACACTGTCGCTCGCCCCTCCGACAGTGCCTGCCGACGCGCGGTGCCCGGCTCGTTCGCGGACCGCGGGAATGTGGGGGCGGCGGTATTCGTCACCTAGTGTCGGCCCCCGGCGGCGCGGGGCACAGGAGGGACACGGATGGGCGGCGTGGTCATCGCGCTCGTGTGTGCCGTGGTCCTGCTCTGGGTGCCGGGCCTCGCCCTGATCGAGTGGATCCTGCCCAGATGGTCCCGGCTGGCGGCGCTGGCGGTGGCGCCGGCGGTGTCGTTCGGGCTGTTGTTCGCGTTCGCGACCTCCTGCGACCTGCTCGGGATCCGGGTTGAGTGGCAGACGGTCGCACTGCCGGTCCTGCTCGTCGCCGCGGTCGCGCTGGCGTGGTCGTGGCGGACCCGCCCGTTGCGCCGGCCACGGATCAGCGTGGCTCACATCCCGCTGGTCGTCAGCGTCGTGCTGGCGTTCTGGTTGTGGGCCCATGCCATCGGGTCACCGCTGGCGGTTCCGCCGTACGACGACGGCGCGAACGCGGGGATCTTCATCCATCGCATCGTGCTGCTCGGGACCCTGCGCCCGGACGCGATCGTTGCGACCGACCTGGGCAGCGGGGCGGGGGGTGTCGCGTTCTACCCGCTGGCGCTGCACCTGGTCTCCGCACTGATCGTGCAGATGACCGGGGTGGGTGTCGAGCTGGCGTTCCAGGTCGTCGTGGCGACGCTGGCGTGCGCCGCCTTGCCGATCGGGGCCTTCGTGCTGACCCGGCGACTCGTACGACTCAGCCCCCGGGTCGCGGTCGACGCCGACGTGGCCGCCGGTACCGCCGCCGTCGTGATGGCCGTGCTGCCCGGGCTGCCGTGGACGAACCTGCCCTGGGGCGGTCTGGCGCTGGTCGCCGGGGTGGCACTCATGCCGGCGGCGCTGATCCTCGCGGCAGCGCTGCCGAAGCACGGGGTACGTGGCGGGCTGCTGCTGGCTGCCGCTGTCGCCGGGGCCTTCGCGGTGCACAGCTCGGAGGTGGTGTCTTCGATCGTCATCGGCGCCCCGATGCTGGTTGCCGTCGTTGTCGCGACGCGGGCGCGGTGGCGGCGGGTCCTCGCCGCACTCGCGGTGGCGTTCGGCGCGGCCTTGGTGCTGCTGCTGCCGGTCATGTCGTACCTCGGTGGTGGGCTCGCCGAGCGGACCGGGCACTCGCCGGGGCGCGCCACCGATGTCGTGAAGGCGATGCACGACGCCTGGTTCAGCCTCGTCAGCGCCGCACAGGTCACCGGCCACTGGGGTCACGTGCAGTCCTGGCTGGTGGTCGGGGTCTCGATCCTGCTGGCCGTGGGTGTCTGGGCCTCCCGCCGGTCCGGTGTGCTGTTGGCGCTGCTCGGCGGGTCCGCGGTCCTGGCGGTGCTCGCGTGGTTCTGCCTGCGGGACGATGCAACGGCTCTGGGCATCGCAACCCCTTGGTACTCCAACGGTTATCGCATCATGTCGACCCTCGCGGTACCACTGGCCGTGTTCGTCGGGGTCGGCGTCGCCGGGCTCCTGGCCCTGCGCGTGCGCGCGGTCGCTGTTCTCGCGCTGGCCGCGGCCGCCTCGCTGGTCGCCGTCCCGGCGGCCGCCCTGTCCGCGGTCCTCGGCGAGGGCACCTACTACTACTACTCCGTGGTCACGGTCTCGGACCGGGCGAGCTACGCCTGGCTCGGCACGCACGTACGCCCCGGCGAGCGAGTGCTCAACGACTCCTTCGACGGCTCGATGTGGATGTATCCCATCGCGAACGTGGCGCCGGTGTTCGGCCCCAAGAGCGACCTGTGGAAGTCCGTGGAGTGGCAGGAACGCTGGTACCTTCTAGACCACGCCGCGCAGATGGCCACCGACTCCCGCGAGCGTGCGCTTGCGCAGAAGTACCACGTCCGCTACATCGCGGTCGGGGACCGTGTCATCGGGGGGCTGACCCGTCAGCTCGACCCGAAGGCGCTCGCCGCCTCCCCCGCACTTCGCATGGTCTTCGCGAGCGGTGACGCGCAGGTGTTCGAGATCCTGCCGGTCGGGACGTACGCGACCCGCGGCTAGACTCCCCGCTCGTGGCACTCACCATCGGCATCGTCGGGTTGCCCAACGTCGGCAAGTCGACACTGTTCAACGCACTGACCAAGAACGACGTCCTCGCCGCGAACTACCCCTTCGCCACCATCGAGCCGAACGTCGGCGTGGTCGGGGTGCCGGACCCACGCCTCGCGGTCCTTGCCGAGGTGTTCGGATCAGAGCGCCAGCTGCCGGCGTCCGTGTCGTTCGTGGACATCGCCGGCATCGTGCGCGGTGCCAGCGAGGGCGCCGGGCTCGGCAACAAGTTCCTGGCGAACATCCGCGAGTCCGACGCGATCTGCCAGGTGATCAGGGTGTTCACCGATCCCGACGTCGTCCACGTCGACGGCGAGGTATCGCCCAAGGACGACATCGAGACCATCAACACCGAGCTGATCCTGGCTGACCTGCAGACCATGGAGAAAGCGTTGCCACGGCTGCAGAAGGAGGCACGGGTCAACAAGGGCCGGGCGGCGGCGTTGGCAGCGGCGGAGGCCGCGTACGAGGTGCTCTCGGCGGGTCAGACGGTCTTCGGGTCCGGCCTGGACCGTGACCCGCTGCGCGAGCTCTTCCTGCTCACCGCCAAACCGTTCCTCTACGTCTTCAACGTCGATGCCGACGAGCTGGGCAACGCCGCGCTGCTTGCCGAGCTGCGCTCCCTCGTCGCCCCCGCTGAAGCGGTCTTCCTCGACGCCAAGACCGAGTCCGACCTCGCCGAGCTCGATGACGAGGACGCCCTGGAGCTGCTGGCGTCCATCGGCCTGACCGAGTCGGGGCTGACGACGCTGGCACGAGTGGCCTTCGACACGCTCGGGCTGCAGACGTACCTCACCGCCGGTCCCAAGGAGTCTCGAGCCTGGACCATCCGCAAGGGCGCGACAGCACCCGAGGCGGCCGGCGTCATCCACACCGACTTCCAGAAGGGCTTCATCAAGGCCGAGGTGATCGCGTACGACGACCTCATCGCCGCCGGGTCGGTCGCTGAGGCCCGCGCCCGCGGCCGAGCCCGCATGGAGGGCAAGGACTACGTGATGCAAGACGGCGACGTGGTTGAATTCCGCTTCAACGTCTGAGGGTTCACGGCGTTGTCCGCTGACCTGTGGTTAAGCCGGTTCCAAGATCGCCAAGTCCGCAGCTGGTCCCGCAGGCGAAGGGGACTCGCTGGTGCCATGGGCAGGGCCGCACGACAAGCCGTACGTGAGTCCGTCGTCCAAAAGTCCTTCCCACCGGATCGGGCCGCTGCTGCTCTCGACCTACTCGAGTTGCTCGAACTCGCATGGCGCGACTGCTCCGGCGAGGTAACCCCACCGGACAACGTCATTGCCGACGTCGTGCATATCGCGCGCGGCGACATGGCTTCCCTCGCCCTTGAGAGCGTGCCGAGCCGTGCGCACAATTGCGTTACAGAAGGGAGTTGAGGATGTCTGTCGAAACGATCAACATGCGCACTGACGCCGAGCGCAAGCGCCGGCTGCAGACGGCGGCTGACCTCAGTCACGAGAGCCTCACTGCGTTCGTGCTCTCCGCGGCCGACGAGCGCGCAGAGCGAGTCATCGCGGACAGTCGTACGACGCCCCTGCCCACGGACTTCTTCGACGAGTTCTTCGACTCGCTCGCCCCAGAGCCGACTCCAGCGCTGATCGACGCTGTTTCCCGGCTGCGTCGAACCGTCCGCCGTGACGGCTAGCCGCCCGTTCGCGAGCACTGTCCTCGACCCGGATCTCCGCGACGTCTCCGGGTTCGACTCCGGGGAGGCAGACCTCGACCTCTGGCTGCGCGACCACGCTGCCACCGCTGCGCGTGCGCGCGTGGCACAGACGTTCGTCTGGGTCGCTCGCGGCAGCCAGGAGGTCGTCGCCTACTACTCGCTGAGCGCCCACGCCGTGCCGCGAGAGGAAGCGCCGAGCCGGATCAGTCGAGGCGTTCCCGATCCGGTGCCAGCCGCGCTGCTCGGGAAGCTCGCGCTGGACCGTTCCCTAGACGGTCAACGACTTGGCGAC
>JANWJC010000063.1 GCA_025449595.1 Acidobacteriota bacterium
CGACCTGGCGGTAGTACCCGCCGATGATCTCCTGCGGTACCAACGCGCTGAGCTCCTCGGACGGGGAGTCGAAGAGCGCCAGGTGGTCCACCGACGCACGCCAGGTCAGGCCCGCCTCGAACTCGGCCGCGCCGCTCTCGATCAGCTCGTCGTGAGCCAGGCCGGCACCGTCGATCGCGGGCAGCCAGCGATGATGCGCCATCGGGTGTGAATTGACAAAACCGTTGGTATCACTTGGTTCTGTCAGTGTGATGACGGCCTCCGCGAGCCGCCTGTCGCTCGCAGCAAGCGTCGCCCCGAACTGCGCGCCAGCCTCGATCCCGGGCGCGGCCTGGTGCATTGGGTGCGGCCGGGTCTGGTGGATCGAGCCGAGCTTCTTGGGGTACCCCTGGTGGATGCCGCGCAGCAGCGCGAAGTCCTTGTCGACCCAGATGAAGACGCATCGCGAGTACGTACGACCCTGGTACGTGCAGCGCACGACGACGAAGGCCTCCTTGTACTGGGCGCGTACCGGATCGAGCAGCTCGGCGCGTGAGCTACCGCAGGACTGCCAGTCGGCCCAGATCAGCGCCACGGCCCCGGGGTCCTGCTCCGCCGGGGTCAGCGGCGCCGGCAGCAACGCCGCGACAAGCGCCGGGTCGGTGCGGTACTCCACGGTGAGCAGGTCGCCGGAGTAGTACCACGGCGGCTCGGGCAGCAGGGACGCCTGACCGGTCGCCGTACGCGGGTAGAAGAAGCCGGTGCTCACGGACGATCCCTCTCAGCGGCTGGTGTACGGAGCGGGTTGCGTGTCATCTCGACGACCCGGCGAACTCCGCCCCACAGACGGTACGTCGTGCGCCCGGTGCGGCCCACCGCGACCACCCCCACGGGCGGCAAAACCTACTGCTGCCCTTCCCTCGACCCCTCTGACGGGCTTTTGGCGCGCTTTCGGTGCTTCTAGCGCACCGCGGGGGCACTTTCATCCCAACCATCAGCGGGTGGTCACGGTGACGGGGAGGCGCTTGAGGCCGTTGACGAAGTTGGAGACGACCCTCTCGCCGGGGGCGTCGGGGCGGGCGGTGTCGAGGCGCGCCACGAGCTCCTCCAGGGTGACGCGGTACTCCAGCTTGGCAAGGAACGAGCCCATGCAGTAGTGCGGGCCGCCCTTGCCGAAGGTCAGCAGGTCGACCTTCGTACGGTCCAGGTCGAGGGTGTCGGGACGCTCGATGACGCGCTCGTCGCGGTTGCCGCTCGCGTACCAGATCGCGACCTTGTCGCCGGCCTTGATGGTCGTGCCGGACAGCTCGACGTCGCGGGTCGCGGTACGGCGCATGTGCAGCACCGGAGGCCCCCAGCGCAACAGCTCGTCGGCGGCCAGGCCCGACAGCAGCGCGGGCTGCTCCTGCAGTCGCGCGAGCACCTGCGGGTTGTCCATCAGGGTCTGCATCGCCAGCGAGATCGCCTGCCGCGTGGTCTCCTGACCGGCCAGGCTCAGCAGCAGGAAGTAGTTGTCCAGGTCCTGCTGGCTCAGCCTGTCCCCTTGAACCTGCGACTCGACGAGGATCGAGACCAGGTCCCCGGTCGGCTGGCGGCGCCGCTGCGCCTGCAGCTCGCGGCCGTACTCGAAGACCTCGAGCGATGCCGGCGAGCGGAACGGCAGCAGCCGGTACGCCTCGCTCTCCGCGGAGCCGAGCAGCACGTCGGCGAGCTCGGGGTCGGTGTGCCCGATCAGCCGGTCCCCCCACGCCGTCAGCTTCTCGTGGTCGGTGTCCGGCACGGACATCATCCGTGCCAGTACGCGTACCGGGATCTGGCTGGACACCTCGTGGACGAAGTCGAACGATCCCAACGCAAGTGCGTGGTCCAGGGTACGGCCGACGATGCCGCGCAGGAACGTCTCGTACCCGTTCACGATCCGCGGCAGGAACTGCGAGGACATGATCTTGCGCAGCTCGGTGTGCCGCGGCGGGTCGGTGTCGATCAGGGAGGTCCGAGCCTCGAGCTGGTCGTCGGCGAGGTCCTCCAGCGCGACGCCACGGCTGGAGGAGAAGGTCTCCCAGTCCCGTCCCACCGTCGTGATGTCGCTATGACGGGTGATCGACCAGAACCCGCTGCTGCCGTGTACTCCTGGCGTCCACGCGACCGGCTCCTCGTCGCGCATCCGCCGGAACCGCTCGTACGGCACGCCGTCGGCGAACGCCTCGGGCTCCCCCAGCGGGACCAGCGCGGCACTGTCGATCATCTCGCTCCTCTGCGCACGGCGCGGGGCCGGGTCACCGGCGCGCAGGCCGTCGTACTCCTGTCGCCACTTCGTTTGGTCCCGAATGTTAGTCGGAGTGTAGGGACTGGACGTACCCGAAGGGAACCCTTTGAGTACCTGACGGCCGCGAGCCTCGGGCTGCCCCGTGATCGACGGGACCGACTACCATTCGGGGCCGTACGGTCGCAGCACCTCACCGGCAGGAGTTCCCATGCGCGTGCTCTTCATCCAGCAGGACCACGGCTCGCCGCTGGGTCCGATCGGGGAGCGGTTCGAGCATCGCGGTTACGACGTGGAGACGTTCCTGGTCGTGCCACCGGAACGGTTCACCACCCCCGACGTGCACGTGTCGTTCCCGGACCCGCTGGCCTACGACGCGATCGTGCCGCTCGGGGCGCCGTGGTCGGTGTACGACGACGCCACGATCGGGACCTGGATCCATGACGAGCTGAAGCTGCTGCGTACCGCTCACGAGTCGCGGGTCCCGCTGCTGGGCATCTGCTTCGGCGGGCAGGCGATGGCCGCGGCGCTCGGCGGCTCGGTCGAGCCGATCGGGCAGGCCGAGCTCGGGTGGCACGCCATCAGTACCGACGAGCCGGACCTGCTCGAGCCCGGGCCCTGGTTCCAGTTCCACGCCGACCGCTGGACCACCCCACCCAACGCCGTCGAGATTGCGCGCGGACCCCTTGGGCCGCAGGCGTTCCGGCTCGACCGCTCGCTCGCGCTGCAGTTCCACCCCGAGGTCACCGCCCACACCCTCGAGGTGTGGAACGAGACCGGCGGCGCAGAGTACATGCGTGAGCGCGGCGTCGACCCCGATGCCGTGATGGCACAGACCCGCGCCGAGGAGCCCGCCGCCATCACCCGCGCCTGGACCCTCGTGGACCGCTTCCTCGACGTGGTCGCCACCAGCTGACGCTCCCGCTGCAGGGGTCGTCAGGCGGCGGCGACGAAGGCGCGCAGGATCGCGGCCTGGGCGGGGTCGGTGGCGTACGTGTCCTCCGGGTGCCACTGCACCCCAAGGAACCAGCCCGTCGATTCGCGCAGCTCCACCGCTTCGACGACGCCCTCGGCGGACCAGGCCACCGCCCGCAGCCCGTCGCCGAGCCGGTCGAGCTCCTGGTGGTGGAAGCAAGACGCGCGTACCGAACCGCCGGTGATCACCGCCAGCGCCGAGTCTGGCGCGAGCTGCAGGTCGTGCACGACGTACCGGTGCGGCTCGGTCATGTCCTGGCGCAGGTCACCGCCGCGCGCGACGTTGACGACCTGCAGGCCGCGGCAGATCGCCAGCACCGGTACGCCGGCACCCAACGCCCACTGCGCGACCGCCAGGTCGAAGCCGTCCTGCTCCACGTCGACGTCGTACACGTCCTGGGAGATGACCTGTTGCCCGTACGACTGCGGCGCCAGGTCACCGCCGCCAGGCAGCAGCACCGCGTCGGCGAAGTCGAGCCGCTGCGCCACCTCCCGCGCCGACACCACGCCGCCGGGGGCCCACGGGTGGACGGTGAGCGGCTCGCCGCCGGCCAGCAGCACCGCCTCGGACAGCGCCCGCGCGTTGACGATGGCCCGGTACCGCAGTGCCGACGCCGACGCCGAGAACCGCGCCGGGATCACGACCTTGGGCCGTACGTCCACCTGAGCCTCCAGACCCTGCTGCCGTCCCCCGCCAACGAAGGAGACGTCACTCACCTAGGCCGTGGTGATGCGGATGGGGAAGCGTTTGATGCCTCTGATGAAGTTGGAGCGTACGAACTCCACGTCGCCGGCACGCTCGACGGTGGCGATCCGCGGCAGCAGCTGCTCGAACATGATGCGTACCTCCATGCGGGCCAGCGCGTTGCCCAGGCAGAAGTGCGGGCCGCCCTTTCCGAAAGTCATGTGGTCATTAGGGTTTCGGGTGACCTGGAAGCGCTCCGGGGAGTCGAACACGTCCTCGTCCCGGTTGCCGGAGGCGAACCACAGGACGACTTTGTCGCCGGTCCTGATGGTCTTGCCGTGCAGCTCGACGTCGCGGGTCGCCGTACGCCGGAAGTGGTAGATCGGCGAGGCCCAGCGCAAGAACTCCTCGACCGCCTGCGGAATCAGCTCGGGCTTCTCCTGCAGCAGGGCCAGCTGGTCGGGATGGTCGATCAGTGCGTTCATCGCGTGCGAGATCGCCTGCCGGGTCGTCTCGTTGCCGGCGACGACGAGCAGCAGGAAGTAGTTGTGGAAATCGTTCTCGCTCAACGGGATGCCGTCCTCGGGGGACCCGTTCACCAGCTTGCTGACCAGGTCCTCCCCGGATCCGCCGCGGCGCTCCCGGGCGAGGCGATCCCCGTACGCGAACACCTCCAGCGCGGCAGGGCTACGGAACGGCAGCAGCCGGTACTTGTCGCTCTCGGCGGAGTCCGGCAGCACGTCTGTCAGGTCCGGGTCGGTGTTGCCGACCATGCGGTTGCCCCACTCGATGAGCTGGTCGGTGTCCGCTTCGGGCACTCCGAGAAGCTGCGCGAGCACCCGGATCGGGAAGTCCGCACTGATCTCGTCGACGAAGTCGAAGTTCTCACGGGCCAGCGCGTTGTCCAGCGTGGTCGCGATCAGCCCGCGCAGGAACGTCTCGAACCCTGCCAGGGACCGGTGCGAGAAGTCGCGCTGCAGCAGTCGGCGCAGTGCCCAGTGCCGGGCGCCGTCCGTCTCCAGCATCGACTTGCGGATCTCGAGCTGCTCGTCGTCGAGCTCCTCCAACGAGGTGGCGCCGACCTCGGAGGAGAACGTCACGTCGTCGCGCTCGATCGCCACGATGTCCTCGTAGCGCGTGATGGCCCAGAAGCCACTGTTCGGAGCCGGTTCGGGGTTCCAGAACACTGGAGCCTCACGTCGCAGGGTACGGAACTGCCCCCACGGGTCCCCGGCCGCGAAGGCCTCGAGGTCGGCGAGGTCCACCTCGGCGAGGTCGACGGTTGCGGCGGGCTGGTGGGTGGTCATCGGCTCTCCCCGGGTCAGAGGTGGTAGGCGTACTCGCGGAACTCCCAGTCGGTGACGTACCGCTCGAAGCGCTCCAGCTCGTTGCGCTTGTACGTGATGAACGAGGTCACGAAGTACTCCCCCAGCACCTCCTGCAGCGCGGCGTCGGCCTCCAGTGCGTCGAGGGCGTCGGACAGGCGCATCGGCAGCATGGGCGCACCGGTCGGGTCGTACCCGTAGCCCTCCAGCGCCGGTGGCGGCTCGAGCTTGTCGCGGACGCCGATCACGATCGCGGCGCCGACCGCGGCCATGGCGAGGTACGGGTTCGCCGTCGCGTCGCCGAGGCGTACCTCCATCCGCGCGCCGGGGCCGCGCTCGGGCGGGATCCGCACCATCGCGCTGCGGTTGTCCAGGCCCCAGTCGATCAGCCAGGGCGCGAGCGTGTCCGGACCGAACCGCTTGTACGAGTTCACCGTCGGGTTCAGCAGCGCGGCGAGCGCCGGTGCGTGAGCGAGAACTCCGGCGATCGCGCTGCGTCCGGTTGCGGAGATCCCGTCGGCATCATCATTGCTACCAAAGATGTTCTCGCCGTCGGTGTCGTTGAGCGAGACGTGCAGGTGGAACCCCGAACCGCCCTCGTCGTTGAACGGCTTGGCCATGAACGTCGCGAGCAGCCCCTCGTGGCGGGCGATCTCCTGCACCGCTGACTTCATCCGGAACGCTCGGTCCGCCGCGTCGACGAGCTCGGAGTGCGTCAGGTTGATCTCGAACTGCCCGCCACTGAACTCGTGATTGGCGGCGGTCACGCCGAGCTCCGCGTCGCGCATCAGTCGCAGGGTACGAAGCAACAGACCCTGCGGATCTCCCTTGTGCCCCACCACATACACGTTGCCGGGAGCATCCGCGTAGCGGGTGTGACCGTTCGCCGACGAGGGCGAGGGCTCGCAGACGTAGTACTCCAGCTCCGGCCCGACGATGGCGCTGAGCCCGAGCTCGGCCAGCTGCGCCGAGACCGCGCGCACGACGGTCCGCGGTGACTCCGGTGCCGCCTGACCGCTCTCGTCGAAGGTGTCGCCCAGGCACCAGGCGACGTTCGGCTCCCACGGCATCGGGACGAGCGTGGCCAGGTCCGGCCGTACGCTCACGTCCGGCAGACCGCGCTCCAGCCCACCCTGCACCGGGACGACATCGCCCATCGGCGAGGTGTGGAACACAGCGCGGCAGAAAGCCAGCCCGTGGCCCAGCGCTGTGGGCATCTCCTCGATGAGGACGTCGCGACCGCGGTCCACCCCGATCATGTCCGAGTACGAGACCCGGACGACATCCACCCCACGTGCCCGAAGGGCGTCCAACGCAGCCTGGTCCGCCGGGTCGAGATCGGTCACGATGCCTCCAGTTCGTTTGGACCCGAAACATAGTCACGCGGCATGCCGGGCACAAGACCATGCGCCGGTCGTTCCTTGCCAAGTCTGCCCCACCGACCTACGTTCGTGTCCGAACCATTCGCGGACGTACGAGACATGGATCGAGAACCGCACATGCCGATGCCGCGACTGGTCCTGGTCCTGAGCGAGAACTGGACCCTCGTCGACCCCCGCGACCTGCGCGGTCTGGTCGAGCTGGCCGTGGTCGCCGAGGCCGCCGGCATCGACGCGGTCATGATGTCCGAGCACATCGTGCTGGGTGCATCGGCAGGTGCCAACGGAATCATGGCAAACCCGCGCGACTACGCCGCTCCCGGGAACCAGGACCCGGCGATGCCCTGGCCGAGCTCGCTGCTCGTGCTGGCAGCCGCGGCGCAGGCCACTGCGACGCTGCGCCTGATCGCCGGCGCCGTCATCGCCCCGCTGCGACACCCTCTGCTGCTGGCCAAGGAGCTCGGGACTCTCGACCTGCTCAGCGAGGGCCGCCTGGTCGTGCTGCCGACAGTGAGCTGGCACCGCGACGAGTACGACGCCCTCGGTGTCTCGTACGGCGAACGCGGTCGCATCCTCGACGAGCAGCTGGAGGTCCTCGCGGCCAGCTGGGGTCCTGGCCCGATCCGCCACGAGGGCACGTACTACTCCTTCGACGACGTGTGGCTCGAGCCGCGCGCGTACCGGCCCGAGGGGCCGACGATGTGGTTCGGCGGGCAGGGGATGCACCCGCCGCTGCTACGCCGCCTCGTCCGGTACGGCCACGGCTTCAACCCTTTCGGGTCCGTCGCCGACGCTGACCTGGCGACGCTGCGAGCCGCGATGACCGACGCTGGTCGGCCGCTTTCCTCGCTGGAGATGGTCGGCGGCATCCGAGGCACGTTTCCCGACGACCACGGCCCTGCCGACCTCGACATCGCACTGCGATCACTGCCCGAGCAGCTCGAGCGCGGCTACACCACCATCTGCTTCAAGCCCGCCATGTTCATCGACGAGGCCACGCAGCTCGACGGGTTCTGCCGCGAGCTGGTCCGCAAGGTCGGCGACCTCGCGACCTGAGCTGCGCATACAGCCGTTGTTCGGGTCCGTGCGACCACGTCGGAGCGGGCGTCGTACAGTCACGTTCGATCTCGGGGTCGAAGGAGCTGCGGACATGGCCGGCCAGCACACACTGCGAGAGACCGAGCACGCCGTCACCCAGCGATTGGACGGCCTGCCGATCGACACCACGGCGATGGCCGGGGTCAGCAACGTCTACCGGGCCGCCGGCGCATTGCGCAACCACTTCGAGCACACCGTGCTGGCCCCGTACGAGCTGACCTGGACCGGGTGGGTCGTGCTGTGGGTGGTCTGGGTCTGGGGCGACATCGAGAGCCGTCACGTCGCGGCGGAGGCGGGGATCTCCAAGGGCACGTTGACCGGCGTCGCCGGGACCCTGACGGGTCGGGGGCTGCTGGACCGCCGGATCCACCCGGACGACGGGCGCCGGGTCCTGCTCTCCCTCACGCCGGCCGGCCGTCGGCTGATGACCACATTGTTCCCGGCGTTCAACAAGCAGGAGTCGTTCGTGGTCCAGACCCTGACCGCCAACGAGCTCAAGGTCCTCACCGGCGCGCTGCGCAAGATCGTGCTCCACCTGGAGGCGCAGGACCCCGCGCCCGACCCGCTCGTCCCGGTGGCAGCCACCTCACGACGCGGCCCGAAGCGAAAGCCCGTGGGAGCCGGCTGAGCCTGCCGCTGGGGGCCGATCATCGCTCGTCAAGATCGCTATCTCGGGTCAGATACCGCAGTTGAACTGCCATGATCTTCCCTTTGGGAAAATCATGGCAGTTGGGGGCGGGCGGCGCGGGGCGGGACGGTCTTGACTGGCCGGGGTGGCTTCCGTACGTTTGTGTCCGAACAAATTTCTGTACGGTGCCGCCCCGCACCGAGCCTCGGAGGCACTGTGAGCGGTCCGGCCAACGTCGAGGGCGTCCCTGTCGACACCCGGCACTGGATCGACGGCGAACGGGTCGAGTCGGCGACCACGTTCGAGGACGTCTCCCCGATCGACGAGACCGTCATCGCCGAGGTGAGCAGCGGCGACGTCGCCACCGCGTCGGCTGCGGTGGGGGCAGCCCAGAGCGCCTTCCCCGCCTGGGCCGCGACGAGCCCGGCCGATCGCGCCGCGGTCCTGCACCGCATCGCCGACGGCGTCGAGGCGCGGCTGGAGGACCTGGCCCGCGTGGAGACCCGCGACAACGGCTCGCTGCTGCGCTCGCACCGGCGCGGGGTGATGCCGCGGGTCGCCCACAACTTCCGCTACTTCGCCGACCACCTGCTGACACTGAGTCGCGACGACTTCGACACCCGCGGGCACCGCAACCACGTCTCGTGGGACCCGGCGGGCGTCTGCGCGATCATCACGCCCTGGAACGCACCGCTGATGCTGGCCACCTGGCGGATCGCGCCCGCACTCGCCGCCGGCAACACGGTCGTCGCCAAGCCCCCGGAGTGGGCACCCCTGACGGCATCGCTGCTGGCCGACATCACCGCCGAGGCCGGCCTGCCCGCTGGGGTGTTCAACGTGCTGCAGGGCACCGGGACCTTGGCCGGAGCTCCCCTCGTCGCGGACCCGCGGGTACGCCGCATCAGCTTCACCGGCTCGGTGCCCACCGCCCTCAGCGTGGGCGCGGCAGCGGCGGCGAACCTCACGCCGGTGTCGTTCGAGCTCGGGGGCAAGTCCCCGCTGCTGGTGTTCGAGGACGCCGACCTCGACCTCGCGGTGGACCTGGCCGTCGAGCAGTTCGACAACTCCGGACAGGTCTGCCTGGCAGCGGTCCGGATCCTGGTGCACGAGAGCGTGATGGACGAGTTCACTGCCGCATTCCTGAACCGTGCCAACAGGATCCGTCAGGGCGATCCGCGCGAGGAGGCGACCGAGATCGGACCGCTGGTGTCCCGCGACCACTTCGACCGGGTCGCCGGCTTCGTCAGCCGGGCGCAGCGCGGCGGCGCACGGGTGGTGCTCGGCGGCGGACCGAACGACGTCCTCGGTGGGCTGTACTTCCGCCCGACCGTGTTCGTGGACATGCTGCCCGGGTCCGAGATCCTCTGCGAGGAGGTCTTCGGTCCCGTATTGACCCTGCAGTCGTTCAGCTCCGAGGCTGAGGCCGTCGCGATGGCCAACGACACCGACTACGGTCTCGCCGCCACCCTGGTCACCGGCGACAAGGCGCGCGCCGAACGAGTCAGCTCCGAGCTGTCCGCCGGCACGGTGTGGGTGAACTGCTTCTTCGTACGCGACCTGCAGGCACCGTTCGGCGGCAACGGACGATCCGGCATCGGGCGCGAGGGCGGTACCTGGTCGTTCGACTTCTACTGCGATGTGAAGAACACCGTGTTCGCACCGAACGGCTGGAGCTGACGATGGGCGAGGTGGTGGGCGCCGGGCTGCTGGCGCACGTACCGACGATCATGCTGTCGTACGAGGACCGGCTGCTGGAGAACAACGGTCGCGAGATCAGCCTGGTCCCCGGGCTGCAACGGCTGCGCCGGGAGGTCTTCGACACCCTGGACTACGACACCGTCGTGGTCCTGGACAGCCACTGGGCCACGACCGTCGAGTATGTCGTCACCGCGCAGGACCGCCGCGCCGGGCTCTTCACCTCCGAGGAGCTGCCGCGCGGGATGTGCCGGATCCCGTACGACTACCGCGGCGACCCCGAGCTCGGGCACGCGATCGCCGCACAGGCCGACGCGCACGGCACGTACATCACGGCGATCGACGACCCGTACCTGCCGGTCTTCTACGCCACGATCAACCTCTGGAAGTTCCTCGGAGAAGGCCTGCCGGACAAGCGATGGGTGTCGATCGGGGTCTGCCAGACAGCGGACACCGAGGACAACCTGCGGCTGGGCCGAGCGCTCGGCGCCGCCATCGCGGCGTCGGACCGCAAGGTGCTGCTGATCGCGTCCGGGGCGCTCTCGCACACGTTCTGGCCGCTGCGCGAGATCCGCGACCACGGCGCCGCCGACGTCGAGAACATCTTCACCCCGGAGGCGGCAGCGGCAGACTTCGAGCGGATCAGCTGGTTCGAGAAAGGTGACCATGGCGCCGTCCTGGACACCATGCCCGAGTTCTACAAGTACCGGCCCGAGGCCCGCTTCGGGCACTACCTCATGATGATCGGCGCCCTCGGCGAGGGCGACTGCATCGCGCCCGGGCGGCTCTTCAGCGAGTACGAGAACTCCGTGGGCACCGGGCAGGTCCACATCTGGTTCGACCGACCGGCCCACGGCTGGACCCGGGCATGACCGACCACCGACGCATCCTGCTCGACGGCAACGTCGTCGCAGTGGTCAGGGACGGTGACCTGCTGCGGGCCGGCGACGGCCGTACGGTCCCGGTGGCCGACGCGCAGCACCTCTCCCCGGTGCTCCCGACGAAGATCGTCGCCGTTCACCTCAACCACGTCAGCCGCGTCAAGGAGTTCCAGATCGGGCTGCCGGCGGCACCGACGTACTTCCACAAGCCGGTGTCGGCGCTGAACTCCCACGGCGGCGCCGTCGTACGGCCCGAGGGGTGCAAGTGGCTCAACTACGAGGGCGAGGTCGCGATCGTCATCGGGCGCACGGCCCGCAACGTCTCCCCCGCCGAGGCCGGTGACTACATCGCCGGCTACACCGTCGCGAACGACTACGGGCTGCACGACTTCCGGGACACCGACGCCGGTTCGATGCTGCGCGTCAAGGGATCGGACACCCTCTGCCCGCTGGGACCCGGACTGATCACGGACTGGGACTTCCACGGCAAGCGGATCCGTACGATCGTCAACGGCGAGGTCCGCCAGGACGGCAGCACCGACGAGATGACGTGGGACATGCACTACCTCGTCGCCGACATCGCGCGCACCATCACGTTGGAGCCCGGCGACGTGCTGCTGTCCGGCACTCCGGCGAACTCGCGCACCGTGTATCCCGGGGACGTCGTGTCGGTCGAGGTCGAGGGCCTGGGTACCCTCACGAACCACATCGTGAGCGGGCCCACCGCGATCCGCTCCGACGTCGGCGCCCAGCCCACGGAGTCCGAGGAGGTCCTGTCCACCGCGCTCGGCGGTGACTGGGAGTTCCGCGGCATCCGAGCACCCCGGCGCACCTGAGCACCACCCGCCTCGAGAGCAGGAGAGAGAACGTGAGAGTCACCGTCGACATGGACGCGTGCCAGGACCATGGGCAGTGCTGCTTCGCCGCCCCCGAGGTCTTCCACCTCGATGACGACGGACACCTGGTCTACGACGCGAACCCCGACGACTCGTTGCGGGAGAAGGTCGAGGACGCCGTCGACGTGTGCCCGACCCAGGCCATCACCGTCGCGGACTGACGGCGTGCCCAGCCGTGTCGTGATCGTGGGGGCGTCCCTCGGCGGGCTTCGTACCGCTGAGGCGCTTCGCAAGGCCGGCTTCTCCGACGAGATCGTCGTCGTGGGCGCCGAGGAGCACCTGCCGTACAACCGACCGCCACTGTCCAAGGAGGTGCTGGCCGCCGGGATCTCCCACACCGCGGTGGCCTTCCCGATGCGCGCCTCGGTCAGCGACGTCACCTGGCGTCTCGGTGTGCCCGCGGCCGACTGCGACATCGACCGGCGGGTGCTGACCCTCGCCGACGGCGCCACGTTGGACTACGACGGGCTGGTCGTCGGGACCGGGCTGCGGTCCCGGCGCCTCGCGGTTCCCGGTCCTCCACCGACTGTGGCAGCCGGGCGACACAGCCTGCGAACACTGGACGATGCCGCCGCGTTGCGGACCGAACTCGTGCCCGGAGCGCGCATCGTGGTGCTCGGAGCCGGGTTCATCGGGTGCGAGGTCGCAGCCACGGCACGCACCCTCGGGTGCGAGGTGACGGCGGTGGCCATCGACCCGTACCCGATGGTGCGGCCACTCGGTGCGCTGCTCGGCGCGCAGACGCAGCGCCGCCACGAGGCGCACGGTGTGCAGTTCCGGCTCGGAGCCGGCGTCACCGCGTTCCACGGCGATGTCAAGGTCACCGGGGTCGAGCTCAGCTCCGGCGAGGTGCTCCCGGCAGACGTCGTCGTCGAGGCGATCAGCAGCCACTGCAACACCGAATGGCTCGCCAGCACGGACCTCGACCTGACCGACGGCGTGCTGTGCGACAACACCCTGCGCGCTCACCGGCGGGACGGGTCCCCCATCGACGGGGTGCATGCCGTGGGAGACCTGGCGCGCTTCCCGAACCCGTTGTTCGACGACGTCCCGCGACGGGTGGAGCACTGGAACATCCCCACCGAGACCGGCAAGCGGGTCGGCTCGGCACTGGCGGCGTACCTCAGCGGCGAGGGGTACGACGCCGCGATCGCCAGTGAGTTCGCCCCGCTACCGGCGTTCTGGTCCGACCAGTTCGACATGCGGCTGCAGTCCTTCGGCGCACCCGGACTGGCCGGCGGCGACCCGGACGACATCCGGATCCTGGAGGGTGACCTCGAGGACGAGGTGATCGTGGGCTACCACCGGGGCGAGCGGCTGATGGGTGTGGTCGGCATCGGGATGCTCAAGTCCGTCATGGCGTACCGGTCCGCGATCGGTCACGTCGCCACCGCGGCCTCATGACGACCGGGTCCGGGGACCCTGCGCCGGCGCCGCGAGCCGCTCGAGCAGGTCGCTGTTGGAGCACGCAGCCGAAGGAGCACAACCCCGTGCATGAGCACATGTCATGAGTGAACCGAGTGGGGCTGTCCAGGAACTGGTGCGCGACCTGTCCGACCGTGGCGTGGACCTGGTCCGCGTGCTGTGGAGCGACCTGCACGGCGTGGCCCGTGGAAAGGACATCGCCCTGAGCGACTTCGCCCGGGTGAACGAGCACGGCGTGGCGTTCTGCCAGGCCCTTCTCGTGACCGACCTGGGAGCCAACCCGCTCGACGTTCCGGAGTCCTCCCTCGGTGGTTGGCCCGACGCCGTCGCCGTGCCGGACCTGGGCACGATGCGCGTCGTCGACTACGTGGACAACGTCGCGGTGTGCGTCTGCGACATCAACACCGTGCAGGGTCATGACACCCACTCCGCGCAGCCACTGGCGTTCTCCCCCCGGGACCTGCTGCGTGCCCAGGCCGACGGGCTGCGCGCAGAGGGGCTGCATCCGGTCATCGGTCCCGAGCTGGAGTTCTACCTGTGCCACAAGGACTCCGACGCCCCGCACGGCTGGGCGCGCTACCAGGACCGCGACACGGGCGCCTACATCGTGGGTGTTGCGAACGACCCTGACGACATGCTGGCCACGCTGCTGCGCCACTGCAGCCGGATGGGGCTTTCGGTCTTCGCCGGCAACCATGAGTTCTCCGGTGGCCAGTTCGAGATCAACCACCTTCACTCCGAAGCCGTCGACGCCGCCGACCGCGTGTTCTTGTTCAAGCACGCCGTGAAGGAGATCGCGGTCCTGCACGGCCTGCGGGCCACGTTCATGGGCAAGCCGTTCGAGGGCCGCTCCGGCAGCGGCACCCATCTGCACGTGTCGCTCACCGACGCCGAGGGCAGCAACCTGTTCGACGACCCGGCCGACGCACGCGGCCTGAGCCCGCTCGCGTACTCGTTCCTGGCCGGGGTGCTGGTCCACGCCGGCTCGCTCACCGCCTTGCTGAACCCGACGGTCAATGCGTTCAAGCGGCTCGGCCCCGACACGCTGGCACCGGCCGGGGGGACGTGGGGGTTCGACAACCGGACGGCGTACGTGCGCGTCCCACCCGAACGCGGGGCGGGCGCTCGCCTCGAGCTGCGCATCGGGGACGGCACCGCGAACCCGTACCTCGCGTTCGCCGGCGTGCTCGCCGCAGGCCATGACGGCATCCGCCGGGGGCTGACCCCGCCGCCGCCGATCACCGGCCACTACGGCGAAGCAGCGCCAGATCCCACGACGGCGCCGCCGCCAACATCACTGCCGGCGACCCTGGCCGAGGCACTGTCGCTGCTGGAGAGGGACACCGTGCTGGTGGCAGCGCTCGGGGAGCGGTTCGTGTCGTTGTTCGCCGCGCTCAAGCGCCAGGAGATCGCCCGGTTCGAGCGCAGCGTGACGGACTGGGAGTTCCACGAGTACGCCTGGCTGCTCTGAACGTCGCCGCCGGTCCTCAGCCGGTGGTGCTGCGTACCGGCGGGTTCCGTACGACGCTTTCGACGAACTGCTCGGCACCCGCCGCGAGCAGCGACCCCAGCTCGGCGAAGATGTCCGCCGCCCTGGTCCCGTGCCAGTCCGGCGGCAGCACCTCGGCGGGCAGCCCCGGGTCCAGGAACGGTAGTCGCCGCCACGCGGTCACCATGGTGATGTAGTCCGCGAACGTCTGCGACGAGGCCGGCACGTCGACACGTCGTCGCCAGCGGCGCAGCGTCGGCCCGTACCCGTCGATGAAGGACTGGTAGAGGTCCTGCAGCTCGGGCAGGTCCCACCACCGTGTCACCTGCGTTCGCAGGTCCCCGAACGCGAGGTAGCTCGCCTCGAACAGGTCGACGTACCTGGCGAGGTCATGGCGCCCGAGCACCTCCCGCGTCTCGGCCTGCAGGTGCGCGGGCGCGATCCAAACCCCGGGGGCCGCGGTCCCGAACCCCAGCCACCGCAACCGTGCCCGCAGCAGGTGACGCATGTCCCGCTCGGACTCCGGGACGCTGAAGACGGCCAGCAGCCAGCCGTCCTCGACGCCGGCCCGTGGGCGAGCGAAGATCCGCTGGTCGCCTTCGGCCAGGATCTGCCGGCCGAGCTCGGAGAGGCCGTAGCCCGCAGTGCCACCGACCGACTCCGAACGCAGCAGTCCGCGGCGTTTGAGGCGGGAGATCGACGAGCGGACCGCGGCCTCCTCGACGCCGGTCTCGGCGAGCAGCCGGATCAACGCCGACACCGAGAACCACCCGCTGTCGTGCCGGGCGTAGAGCCCGTACAGGGTCACGATCAGCTGGCGGGGCTGCGCCACCCGGTCGAGTGCGTCAGGTGGCGGCGCAGCTGGCATGGCGAGCAGCATAGAGGCCCACCGGCCGGCCATGACGCGTTCCTGACCGTCGTCACGCAACGAGCAGGTCGCCGCTGCCGACTCACAGGCTCGCGGTGAGGTACTGCAGGCCCAGGCTGGTGACGGCGACCACGACCCAGAGCGAGGCGCCCAGCAACAGCGGCCGTGGGCCGGTGCGACGAAGCCCCGCGATGTCGGTGGACAGCCCGATCGCGGAGAGGGCGACCGTGATGAGGAACACCGAGATCTCGTTCAACCCGGAGTGCGCGCCGGCCGGGATCAGCCCGGCACTGTTCACGGCTGCCACGACGAGGAAACCGATGAGGAACGTCGGGATGAGCCCGACGACGCGGACCCGGCGCGGTGGCCGGCTCGTCGCGGTGTCGCCGTCGACCGATGCCGGCACGGCGCTGTCGGTGGCTGCTGTGCCACGGTCCCGGCGCGCGGCAATTGCGGCAAGTCCCAGGCAGATCGGGATGATGAGCAGTGTCCGGGTGAGCTTCACGACCACCGCGAACCCCAGGGCGTCGTGACCGTACGTCGTGGCCGCCGCGACGACCGAGGACGTGTCGTTGATGGCGGTCCCGGCGAACAGCCCGAACGAGTGCTGGCTCATCCCCAGCAGGTGCCCGATGACAGGGAACAGCAGGACCGCTGCAATGTTGAACAAGAAGATCGTCGAGACCGCATACGCGACGTCGACCCCGACAGCGCCGATCACCGGTGTCACTGCTGCGATCGCCGAGGCCCCGCAGATTCCCGTACCGACCCCGATCAGGGTCCGCAGGTCACCGACCAGGCCCAGCCACCGCCCGATCCAGTACGCCGCCACCAGGCATGCGGCCAGGGTGCCGAGCATGACGGGCAGGGAGTCCAGACCGACCTTCGCGATCTGGCTCAGGGACAGCTGGGACCCGAGCACGACCACGGACAGCTGCAGAACGGTCCTGCCGGAGAACGTGATGCCGGGGCGAAAGCGCTCGCCAGGTCGGCGCCACGCGGCGAGCGCGACGCCGATCACGATCCCGGTCACCGGTCCGCCCACGATCGGCACGAGCCGTCCGAATGCTGTCGCCACCACAGCGATCGCGACGGCCAGCGTCACACCGGGCAGGCGCGCGGACCACTGCGAACCCGGGCTCGACGACGATGCCACCTCGCCCGACTGCGCGCTCACGGGTCAAATGTGCCCCACCGGGGCGCGAGTGCCGACGGCGACACCCGCCGCGACCTGGCAGGGCCGGCGCACTCGTACGAACGTTCGCGGCCCGCCCGGCCCGGCATGACGTTGTGTTGACTGTCGTCATGGAACGGGCATACTACGAACTGGCCGCCAACCACCTCGACCGCGGACGGGAGGGACGATGGAGCTGGCACCATCGGCCCACATCGACACGTTCTGCCGGGACAACCTGCCCCCGCAGGACCTCTGGCCGGAGTTCCGCTTCGACCTCCCGGACGTGCAGTACCCGGTCCGGCTGAACTGCGCCACCGAGTTGCTGGATCGTACGATCGCCGAGCACGGCGGGGACCGGGCTTGTCTGCTCTCCCCCACCGGCGAGTCGATGACGTACGAACAGCTGCGACGGCGCAGCGATCAGGTCGCCCGCGTCCTGGTCGACGACCTCGGCCTCGTGCCCGGCAACCGGGTCCTGTTGCGCGGACCCAACAATCCGTGGCTGGTCGTGACCTGGTTCGCGGTCGTGAAGGCCGGTGGAGTCGTGGTGGCCACGATGCCGATGCTGCGGGCCGGGGAGCTGCGCGACATCGTGGACATCGCGCAGATCCAGATCGCGCTGTGCGACCACCGGTTCCTCGACGACCTCGCCGCCGCCGACATCGCGGGGCTTCGTATCGTCGAGTACGGCGGTGCCGGTGAGGCGGACCTGGGGCAGCTGGCCGACGCCAAGCCCGAGCAGTTCGCCGTCGTGGACACCGCGGCGGACGACGTCGTGCTGCTGGCGTTCACCTCCGGCACGACCGGCCGGCCCAAGGCGAC
>JANWJC010000064.1 GCA_025449595.1 Acidobacteriota bacterium
GTCACCCTCGCCCACCGCTGCGAGGACCTGCTGGGCCAGCTGCGTGACGGGCGGCTGACCGTACGACGGGACCTCGTCGACGTGCTGCTCGTCGCGGCGGAGACCCTCGGTCGCTCGCTGCCAGGAGCCGACCGCCCGGTGCCGGCTTCGGCGATGGCCGAGGTCGCCGCGGCCCTGGACGCGGCGCTGTCCGGGGTCGACCCGGTCATCGTGCCCCGCCTCGCGGACTCGGCCGCGACGGTGGTCGCGGACGCCGACTCCGAGGACGACACGGGTCCGCGACCCGGTCGCACCGGGGACCACGTCCGGGTCCCGGTCCGCCGCGTGCACGACCTGCTCGACGTCGTCGGCGAAGCAGACCTGGACGTACGACGGATCGACGGCGCTGCGGCGCACCTGACCACACTGTCGGGCGACCACCAGCGGATGGTGCGCGAGATGCGGCACCTGCTGCTCGCGTGCGGGGACGCGGTCCCGGCCGAGGTGTCGGACGCCGCGACCGCGCTGATCGGGCTGGGAGACCAGCTGCACGCGACGACCCGGGACCTGCGCGGACGTACCGAGGAAGCCTCCGGACGGCTCGGCCGGATCCGCGATGGTGCGATGGGTCTGGCCATGGTGCCCGCGCGTCGCGTCGTCGCGGGGTTCGCAGCGCTGGTGCGCGAGCTCGCCGGCGCGACCGACAAGGAGGTCGTGCTCCGCGCTGTCGGGACCGACGTCGAGCTGGACGTCCGTGTCCTGGACGGGGTCGCGGACGCGTTGCGGCACCTGGTCACCAACGCGGTCGACCACGGCTGCGAGGTTCCGGTCGAACGCCTGCGGGTCGGGAAGGCCCGAGCGGCGACGGTGACCGTCGCGGCGCGGCAGGCGGGATCGACGGTCGTCATCGAGGTGTCCGACGACGGTGCGGGCATCGACGACGACGCGCTACGCGAGCGCGCGATCGCCCAGGGGCTGCTGCCCGCGGACTCCACGGCGACCGGCGCGGCCCTGCACCGGGTGCTCTTCGAGCCGGGGTTCTCCACCCGCGACGACGTGACCGAGACCTCCGGCCGAGGGGTCGGCCTGGACGTGGTTCGCACCGCGGTGGAGGGACTGGGCGGCAACGTCGAGGTCGTCACGGAGCCCGGACAGGGTACGAGCTTCGTACTCACGCTTCCGGTCACCCTCGGTGTCATGCGCTGCCTGCTGGTGCGCTGCGGGGACGAGCAGTACGCCGTGCCGCTGCCCGGGGTCGTGGAGACCATTGCCCTGAGCGACTGCCCGGTCCACGAGGTGGCCGGGTCCTCGGTCGTCATCCGCAAGGGGGAGACGGTGCCGTTGAGCGATCTCGGGGATGCCCTGGGGGTCCGGGGCCGCCGCGACCCGCGGGTGGCCGTGCTGTTCCGCTCCGGCGGCCAGAGCGTGGCGTGGGCGGTGGACACCCTGCTGGGAGAGCGCGAGGTCGTCGTGAAGCCGCTCGGCGACTTCCTCGGGCATCTGCCCGGAGCCACCGGGGCCACGATCGACAACGACGGGACGCTGCTGTTGCTGGTCGACCTGCGCGAGCTGGCGGTACGCCGGACCGTGACCACGGGGCGCCGCGCGACCGACCTGCCGCGCTCGGACCGGGTACGACCCGGCACGGTCAACGGGGCGTCCGACGCGGCCGCGTCCTTGCCCACGACGGGCCCTGACGAGCCGGTGGATACGAGCGCGGAGCCGGGCCGGGTCGGGGCCGGCGCGGACCGGGATGGGGCGGCACTACGGCCCAAGGTCCTGGTGGTCGAGGACTCCGTGGGCGTACGCGAGCTGCAGCGGGTGATCCTGGAGAACGCCGGCTACACGGTGCTGACGGCTGTGGACGGGCTCGACGGCGCGTCGCGGCTGCAGCAGAGCCCGGTGGACCTGGTGCTCTCGGACGTGGAGATGCCCGGCATGGACGGCTTCACGCTGACCCGTACGATCCGCAAGACGCGCGGGTGGGAGAACGTCCCCGTGATCATCATGACCTCGCGCGGCGATGACGCCGACAAGCGCGCGGGGATGGACGCCGGTGCCGACGCATACCTGCTCAAGAGCGAGTTCGACCAGCATGCGCTCGTCACGACGGTCCGACGTCTGGTCGGCCGATGACGACGCCGGGGAAGGGTGGGAACTGATGTCAGTCACCGAGGGAGGCGCCCGTACGGTCGTCGTCGCCGACGACAGCCCGACGCTGCGACGCATCGTCACGGGAGTGCTGCAGGCCGCCGGGTTCGAGGTGCTGCTGGCCGAGGACGGGGTCGAGGCGGTGCAGATGGTGTTCCGGCACCAGCCCGACGTGATCGTGCTCGACGTGCAGATGCCCCGCGTGTCCGGCTACGTCGCGGCGCGGGTGCTCAAGGACGACTGGCAGACCGCTGACGTACCTGTTCTGTTCCTCACCTCCCTGGGCGCGGCGAGCGACCGTTACTGGGGGGCCAGGGCCGGCGCGGAGCAGTTCCTCACCAAGGACTTCGAGGCCCCAGAGCTCGTCGACGCGGTGAACGGGGCGATCGATGAGGCGGCACGGGCCCGGGGCGGGCGCCCGGCACTGAAGCCGGACTGCGTCGAGCTCACCGATGACGACGTCCTGGCCCGGGTGTGCGACCTGTTGGACCGCAAGCTGTTCGAGGCCTCCGTCACCCAGGACGTCACGACCATCGCCGCCGACGTGCACGGCTATGAAGAGACCGTCGCGGCGGTGCTCGGGGCGCTGTCGAACATCGTGGACTGCGACCTGGTCGCCATGATGCTGCTGGAGCAGGGCGAGCAGGAGCTGGCGACGTACATCTCGGTCGCCCGCGAGGTGACCGAGCGGCAGTACCGCGAGTTCCTCGACGGGATCAGCGAGGCCGTCGAGCAGTCGACCGGGCTGGCCAGCGGACCGGACCAGCTCAACCCCCGGGTCGCCGACCCACAGGGGAGGCTCGGCGCTGTCGACGGTGACCTCGTGGACGGCGCAGCGGGCATGGCGACTTTCCTTTCGATGCCGCTGCGCGCCGGTGGCCGGGTGCTCGGGCTGCTGGCACTGTCCAGCGGGCAGGCGAACGCGTTCGGGGAGTCCGCCCTTTCCACCCTGCGTCTGGTGGCTCCGCCCGCCGCGGTCGTGGTCGACCACGCTCGCCTCAGCGGAGCCGGCCAACGGGTGTGACAGCAAGCTGATCCAGGACCATCGGCGGATACAGTCGCGTTCATGGCTGATCCGGCGCCCCTGACCGGGCCTTCGGATCCCGGGTCGATCGACCCGGCGCAGTTCCGCCAGGTCATGGGGACCTACGCGACCGGCGTGGGGGTCGTCACGACGGTGTACCTGGGCATGGACCACGCGATGACGGCGAACGCCCTCACGTCGGTGTCGCTGTCCCCGCCGCTGGTGCTCGTCTGCGTGGAGACCGACTCGCGTTTCCACGAGGCCATCGTCGAGACCGGGTTCTGGGCCGTCAGCATCATGGCCGAGAGCGGCCGGGGCCGGGCCAGGTGGCTCTCGGAGAAGGGCCGGCCGCTGGAGGGGCAGCTGCTCACGGTCCCGTACCGGCGCGGGGTAACCGGAGCGCCAGTGCTGACCGAGGCCGTCAGCTCGTTCGAGTGCCTCACGACCGCCGTGTACGAGGCCGGCGACCATCACGTGATCATCGGCGAGGTCGTGGCGCTGGGGCTTGCCGAGGTGCCGGTCGCGCCGCTGCTCTACTGGGCCGGCCACTACCGCACGCTGGGCCCGATCTTCGAGCGCTGAGCGGCCGGGCCCGCGCGCAACCTCGGGCGGGCCCCCCACTGGTTCACCGGCGTTTGTTCGAGCGTTGGCTGGTTCACCGGCGTTTGAGCCACGACACGCCGGGCGGGGGCCCGAAAACTCGACCAAACACCGGTGAACCGGGCCGGGGACGAGTAAACGCCGGTGAACGTGTCGCGGCGTGGTGGCCCGGCCACCGCACCGTACGATGGGCTGCCCGGCGGGCTGCTCCTCGCGCGCCTCCGACCGCTGCAGGAAGCGCGTACGTGACCCAGCCCATGCCATCCGCCTCCCCGAGGGCGACGAGCCCGAACTACGGGTTACGACGTGCTGTCGTGGCCGGGGGAGTTGTGGCGGTGGCGCTCGGCGCGTTGTACCTCGGCATGGTCGCGTTCACGGGTTCCGACGTACCGGCCGGGACCACGGTGTTCGGCGTCCACATCGGGGGGATGTCGCGTGACGAGGCCGTCACCACGCTCACCAAGGGCAGCGCCAAGACGGCCAAGAGCGATCTGTCGGCGACGGTCGCGGGCAAGCACTTGGCGCTGGACCCGGTCGAGGCGGGGCTGTCCCTGGACGCGGACGCGACGGTCGACTCCGTGGCGGGCCGGACCTGGAATCCGCTGACCCTGATCACGCGCGTGGGCAGCGACCAGGTCGTGACCCCGGTGGCGCAGGTCGACGCCGCCAAGCTGGCCGCGCTCACCACGTCGGTGGCTGCCGACGTCGATGATGCCGCCGTCGAGCCCCGGATCGTGTTCTCCGGTACCACCCCGAAGGTGCAGGCCGGCAGGGACGGGCTGCGACTGGACCGTACCGCCGCCGGCAACGCGCTGATACGCGCCTTCCTGACGCGGGCCTCCGTCGCGCTGCCCGTGCTGACCACGTCGCCGACGGTGTCGACGGCGCAGGCGCGCGACGCCGTGGTGGCCGCGCGCCTGGCAGTGTCCGCCGGGATCGCGGTCCACGCGGGTTCGATCACCGCGACGCTCACGCCGCAGGTGATCGCGTCGGCACTGGCGTACAGCGGAGTCAGCGGCACCCTGGTCCCGACGTTGGACGGCGCAAAGCTGCGGGCGGCCATCGCACCGGCGCTCACGACGGTCGAGGTGCCGGGCCACGACGCGACGTGGGATGTCAGTAGCGGTAGCCCGGTCGTGGTCCCGAGTCGCGTCGGGCGCGGCGTCGACCCGGCGGAGCTCGCGACCGCCGTCGCCGGGGTCCTTGGGCGCACCGGGAGCGCGCGCTCGGTGACCGCGCCGATCGGCGCCATCGACCCGACCCTCACCACGGCGCAGGCGCAGGCTCTTGGTATCACGGAGAAGATGTCCTCGTTCACGCAGCACTTCCCGTATGCCGCGTACCGCAAGCAGAACATCGGGCAGGCCGCGAAGTACATCA
>JANWJC010000065.1 GCA_025449595.1 Acidobacteriota bacterium
ATCCCCGGCAAGATCGAGAAGATGGGCTACAAGGGCGTCGACACCACCGAGCTGCTGATGGACGGGCTGCGCCTGCCGGCCGACCGGGTGCTCGGTGGCGAACCCGGCCGCGGTTTCTACCAGATGATGGACGGCGTCGAGGTGGGCCGGGTGAACGTGGCGGCCCGCGCGTGCGGACTGGCGCTGCGGGCCTTCGAGCTCGGCATCGACTACGCCCAGCATCGCCAGACCTTCGGCAAGGCCATCGCCGACCACCAGGCCGTGCAGTTCCGGCTCGCCGACATGGCGGTCAAGGTCGAGGCCGCGCACCAGATGATGGTGCGTTCCGCGCGCATGAAGGACGCCGGCGAGCGTTTCGACATGGAGGCGGGGATGGCGAAGTACCTCGCGTCGGAGTACTGCAAAGAGGTCGTCGAGGACTCCTTCCGGATCCACGGTGGCTACGGCTACGCCAAGGAGTACGAGATCGAGCGTCTCTACCGTGAGGCGCCGATGCTGTTGATCGGCGAGGGGACCGCCGACATCCAACGAATGATCATCGGGCGTCGGCTGCTGGAGGACTACCCGCCGCGCTGATCCTCGCCCGCAGCGGCGGTGGCCCCATCCCCCTAGGGTGGATGGATGAGTGGAGCACTGGGACGCCGGCCGGTAGGACCTGATGTCACCAAGCGGCCGGTGCTCGCCTCGTACGACGACTACCTTGCGGCGCAGAAGGCCGTCGACACGTTGTCGGACAAGGGGTTCCCGGTTCAGAACGTTGCGATCGTCGGCGTCGACCTGCGGATCGTCGAGGCGGTGATGGGGCGACTGTCCTGGGGCCGGGCTGCCGCGTCCGGCCTGTTCACGGGGGCCTGGTTCGGCCTGCTGATCGGGCTGTTCGTGTCACTCTTCGTGAACACCGACAGCAAGAACGGCACGGGGCTCGTCCTGCTCGGGCTCATCTACGGTGCGGCCTTCGGGATCGTGTTCGGCCTGATCTCGTACGCCTTCACCCGTGGTCGGCGCGATTTCGTGTCCCGCCAGCAGCTGCAGGCGACGAGGTACGACGTCCTGTGCGAGCAGGAGTTCATCGGCAAGGCTCGCCAGCTCCTCGGTCTCGGGGTGTGGCCCCCGCCGCTGCCGACCGTCACGCCAGCGGTGGACGCCGAGGCCGCCGGCAGCGACGGGCCGACAGGGGGCTGAACCCACCGACCGCTGCGACCGACCGGAGGTGCCTGTGGGCGCACTACTGTGCGTTCGGTGCACCAGGGGGGTGGTCGCCGACGCGGACGGGTCCTGGATCTGCGAGCGACACGGCCCGGTCGAGGGGCTCGCAGACGCCATGGAGTTCGGACCCGAGGCACTGGCGACGCTGCTGTATCCCGACGGCGCTGTTCCGGCCTGGGTGCCGTGGCCGCTGCCACCGGACTGGTCCGTCACGGGCGTACGGCGGACCGGCGAAGGGGCGGCCGCCATGCACGCGGTGGCCGTGTCGTGCACCGGTCCGGGGATGCTGGGCGGCGTCGCAGAGCTCGTCGTCGTGGCGGAGGAGCCGGGAGTGGGACTGGGCGCGCGCTACGCCGGCCGGACGCAGCCCGACCCTGGACCGGCGCTGACCACGGCCGCGCCGGACACGAAGGTGTTCGCGGCCGGGCACCCGACCCCGCTGTGGTCCGTGCCCGGCGGCAGCGACCGCGCCGTCTACGTCGGTGAGGCACTCGGGCGCTGGCTCTGGCTGGTGGTCTGGCCGGCAACGGAGTTCATGGTTGTGCACGACCACCTCAGCCTGGTGGACCTGCGTGATCCGACCCTGGCGTACGAGCTGCCGACCGGTGAGCTGTCCGGCCCGATCCTGGAATGACGACCCAGCCCTCGGGCGGCGGCGGACCGCCGGCGCCGGACCCCTACCCTGCGGTCATGGTGGACGCGCAGGTGCTGGACGGGATGCCGCGGCGGCTCTTCGCCGCGACCCCGACCCGGCTGACCACCTGGGTGGACTGCCCGCGTCGCTACCGGTTCACGTACCTCGATCCCCGTCCCAAGGGGGCGCCGTGGGCGCACAGCTCGGTGGGCGCGGCCGCCCACAACGCGTTGCGGGACTGGTGGAACGAGCCGCTGGCCGAACGGACACCGGACACCGCGGTGGCACTCGTGCGCCGGCGCTGGCTCACTGACGGCTTCCGCGACGAGGCCCAGTCCGAGCAGTGGCGGGAGGGCATTGCAGCTGCGGTCGGGACGTACGTCTCGGGACTCGATCCGAGCGACGAGCCCGTCGGGGTCGAGCGGACAGTGGCCGCGACAACGTCCCGGCTGGCCCTCAGTGGCCGGGTCGACCGCATCGACGACCGGGTCGGAGAGGACGGCGAGCGCGAGCTGGTCGTCGTGGACTACAAGACCGGCCGGCGGCCCAGCAGCGTCGAGGACGCCCGCAGCTCGCTGGCCCTCGCGGTGTACGTCGCGGGAGCCCGCCGGACGCTGCATCAGCGCTCCCGGCGGGTGGAGCTGCACCACGTACCGACCAACACGGTGGCCGCGTTCGAGCACACCGAGGCGTCGCTGGCCCGGCAGCTGGCGCGCGCCGACGAGATCGGCGACGAAGCCTCGAACGCACAGACCGTATGGCGAGAGACATTGCAGCGCAAGGCCGAGGACGCGAAGGCCGGTGATCTGGACGCTGTGGACGCGATCGACGCCGTGTTCCCGCCGCGCCCGTCCGCTGCCTGCTGCTGGTGCGACTTCCGGTCCAGCTGCCCCGACGGGCGGGAGAGCTCGCATTCCCTTGTCCCCTGGGCGGCCCTCGGCGATTCCGAGGGACAGGGGCCACCCGGTCAGCTCGGGGCGAAGTAGCCGGCGACGTCGGCGACGAGGTTGACGCTGCCCACGGCGTTGTAGATGTCGATGTACCCGTTGCTGCCGATGGGGACGACCGCAAGGCTCGGAGTGGGGCCCTGGTTCTGTGCGGGGTTCAGGTTGGAGACGGCGGGGCGGGTCTTTCCGTCGGCCCAGGCCGTGAGGTACGTGCCGGTGGTGGCACCGACGGCGGTGAGGTTCAGGACTGCTGCGGTGGCGTTGGCTGGGATTCCGGCCACCCCAGATACCTTCATCCGCAGGGTCTTTCCGGCCTCGAGCGGGACCTTCGCGACTGCTGTGGTGCCGGCGCAGGTGCCCGACCCGTATCGGGTGTCGAAGACGCGGCACGGGCCGGTCGTGGCATACATGGCTCCAGTGCCAGTCGCGAAATAGCCGGCGACGTCGGCGACGAGATTGACGCTGCCGGTGAAGTTGTAGAGGTCGATGTACCCGTTGGCGCCGATGGGGACCACCGCCAGATTCGTGGAGATGGTGTTCGGGGCGGGATTGAGGTTCGAGCTGGTCGGCTTGGCAGTCCCGTCAGCCCACGCGGTGACGTATGAGTGGGTGGTGGCGCCGACGGCCGTGAGGTTCAGGACAACCGCGGTGGCGTCGGCGGGTATGCCGGACATGGCCAGGACGTTGACCCGTAATGTCTTTCCGGGTCCGAGGGCTGCCCTCGGCACCGTAGTGGCGCCGGGGCAGGTGCCCAGCCCTGTCCGGGTGTCGAACACGCGGCACGGCCCGGTGGTCGCGTACGTATCCCCGCCGTCGGGGGCGAAGTAGCCGGAGATGTCAGCGACGAGATTGACGCTGCCGGCGAAGTTATAGAGGTCGATGTACCCGTTGGCGCCGATCGGGACCACCGCCAGGTTCGGGCTGGGGTCTTTGCCCCTTGCCGGGTTCAGGTTGGAGGCCGACGGGCGGGTCGTGCCGTCTGGCCAGGCAGTCACGTAGGTGCCGGCGGTGGCACCTACGGCAGTGATGTTCAGAACGACTGCGGTGGCGTCGGCGGGTATGCCGGACATGGCCAGGACGTTGACCCGCATCGTCTTTCCGGGTCCGAGCGGCTCTTTGGCCACGGCCGTAGCGCCGGGACAGCTGCCCAGGCCCGTGCGCGTGTCGAACACTCGGCACGGACCGACGGTCGAGAACGTGGAACTCGTCCCGACCGGGACCACGGTGACCGGCGCGGTTGCCCGGTAGCAGCTCCCATTGGGTCGGTACCCCTCTACCCACACGACCGTCGGGCCGTACGCCGCGGCCATGACCGACGTCGGTGGAGTCGGTAGTGCACCGGTCGCGTCGCATCCCGTCGGCTCGCTGTCTGTTCCGACCCCGCTGCGGTAACCCTTGTACACCACGCCCGCTGGTTGCGACACCTGGACGGGGATCGTGAAGGACCCGCTGCTCGCGAGGGCACTCAGTCTCAGGCCGATCAGAGAGTTGTCCAGCCTCGACCACAGCGGCGCGCCGAGCCCGGTGGCGAGGTCGTAGCCAGGCCTCGCCGAGTAGTACCCGTTGGTCCCGACGGTGGTGTCGCGGAATGAGTTGCTCGGTGCTCGGTACAGTGCCGGCAAGATGTTCCCGAGCCCGTAGGTGCTGGCGGCGCCGTCAGCGATCTGCAGGTCGGTCAGCGTGGCCGCCGCGAGCGGCGCGGCCAACGACGTGCCGCCCACCAGCACGTTCCCGGGATGGCCCGGGGCCACGATGCTCAGCCCGGAGTACGGGTCGGCGTCCAGGGAGATGTCCGGCACCAGGCGAGCGGTGGAGCCGGGTTGCCGCCCGGTCTGCCAGGCCGGCCCCGGCCAGAACGACGACAGCCCACCCCCGCCACCGTCTCCCAGGTAGCCGGGGCGGGCACTGCCGGACGGTCGCCACCAGGTCGTCTCCCGCTTGGCGACCGGGTCGGTGGTCAGCCCACCCACGGCGATGACGTTCGTGTCGCTGGCCGGGTAGTCCACGGCCAGCGCGTCATTGGGGGCGGTCTGGGTGGAGCAGTCGAAGGCCCCCGCATCGCCCGAGGCCGCGAAGACCGTGACTCCGGCGGCGACCACGTTCTGGATCGCGGTGTGCATGGCGTTGATGGAGCCTGGTTCCGCTAGCCACGCTGCCTCACACTGCCCCCACGAAACCGACAGCGCGGTGTACAGGTGTCCACCGCGGTTGGCCAGCGCGTCGGCGGCGACGGCGTTGAACGCGTCGACGAACCCCTTTGTGGTGTTGGGAGCCACGTAGGCGACCTGGTTCGCCTTCGGGGCCGTGGTGAGCAGGGCCTCCTGGTCCAGTGCCACTTCCAGGTCGCCGCCAGTACCGTCCGGGGTAGTCGGGCTGGCGCCGTCAACCGATACCGCCTGGTACTGACCGGATGCCACGGGATCCGGAAGGTGTTGCTGCGTGGCGAAGGTGGTCAGGTTGGAGCTGTCCCAGCCCGAGAACTGGATGGTGGCCACCGTGATCCCCATGCCGGAGCTCGTCGTCGCGGCGGCGGGCACGGAGTAGAGCGAGCGGGCGGTGGCGCCGGTGATCGGCGCTGCCTTGAAGGACGGCGTGACGGCTCGTGCGGCGCGGACGTACCGCGGATACGCGACCCGCCGGGTATCGGTGCCACCGACGATCGAGGACGCCAGCCCGGTCAGCTCGGCAGGAATCACCAGGGGCGAGGAAGTTGCGTTCGCCGCGGTGCGCGAGCGTACGGCACTGGCGGCCTTCGCGGCCGGGAACAGCGAGCTGATCCTGGTCCGCGGTCCGCTGGCCGTGAGGCTGAACGCATTCCTGGCAGTGATGGTGAGTCCGGACCGCGTCAGGAAGCTCGCGACCGCCGACGCGGTGTCGGTGCTGGGAGCCGCCGCGAGCAGGGCGGCCCGCCGGGCCTGCCTCGTGTGCACCGTGGCCCCCGCCAGGGCGGCGAGTGCGGCCGGTTGTGCGGCGGTGAGCTGCAGGGTGACCGAGACCTGCCCCGGCGCGTTGGCGGACCCGTGGTCGGCCACGGGTCCGATCGGTGGTGCCGCGGCGGGGGAGGTCTGCGGACCCGTCGTGGCCGCTGACGCGGGAGGAACCGACAGTGCACCGACCAGGACCGCCACGCCGAGCGCGGCGACGAGCACCATCGGCTGGCGGACGGTGACTCGAGCCAGGAACATCCGGCCACGGCTCCCGTCCTGAGCTCTCGTTCCGTGCGCCACGAACACCGGCACCCGTGCACGGACACGTTCATCGTGAGGTTAGTCGAGTCACCGCACCGTGAAGGCGAGTGGTTGGCGCGGCGCGCCCATGACATCGGCCGGCCGTGCCGCGCAGCGCATCGGCCGAGAGGGTTCTCCGTGCGGCCGGAACCTGCCGGCCGGTCGCCGTTCACGCCCGGGCCATCGCAGGTTCACGGCGCAGTCGACACCAACGTTCCAACCCGGTTACGGGTGCTTGACACCTGTGGGTCAGCGGCTGAAGATCAGGCGACATCTCGACGGGGCTTCCGGGGAGAGTCAACGGGCCCGCCGTCGGTCGTGGGTGCGGTCAATCAGGAGGCAAGCACTGTGAGAGCGTCATTGCGTTACGCGCAGGTCGGACTGGCGGCCGGAGCACTCGTGGTGCTGGCTGCATGTGCCCCGCCGAGCAGCACCCCGTCGGGCAGCGGCTCCAGTGGGGGCGCAGCGACCGCGACGAGCGCGGCAGCCATGGGAGGCATGGACGCGCTTGTGACGGCGGCCAAGGCCGAGGGCCAGCTCAACATCATCGCGGTGCCGCCGGACTGGGCGAACTACGGCGCGATCATCAGCGGCTTCGAGGCCAAGTACGGCATCCACATCAACTCGGCGAACCCGAACGGGTCCAGCCAGGACGAGATCAACGCGGTCAAGAGCCAGGCTGGCACCGACCGTGCCCCTGACACGCTCGACATCGGCATGGCGGTCGCACTGGCCAACACGAGCCTCTTCGCGCCGTACCAGGTCGCGACCTGGGCGGACATCCCGGACTCCCAGAAGGAGCCGACCGGGCTGTGGTTCCAGGACTACGGCGGCTTCATGTCCATCGGGTACGACTCGGCCAAGGTGCCGACCATCACCTCGGTGCAGGATCTGCTCAAGCCGGCCTTCAAGGGCAAGGTGGCGCTGAACGGTGACCCGACCACCGCGAACGCGGCGCTCAACGGCGTCATGATGACGTCGCTGGCCAACGGTGGCTCGCTCGACGACATCAGCAAGGGCGTGGACTTCTTCCACCAGCTCAACCAGGTCGGCAACTTCGTGCCGGTCAAGGCCACCACGGCCACGGTCAAGAACGGGACGACCCCGGTCGTCCTCGACTGGGACTACCTGTCCGCCACGCACGGCACCGATGTTCCGACCTGGAAGGTCTTCGTGCCCAACGACGCGGTCCTCGGTGGCTACTACGCGGCTGCGATCAACAAGGCTGCACCGCACCCTGCCGCTGCCCGGCTCTGGGAGGAGTACCTGTTCTCCACGGTCGGTCAGAACTTCTGGCTCGTGGGTGGGGCGCGGCCGGTGGAGCAGGCGGCCATGACCAAGGCCGGTACGATTGACGCCGCCGCGGCGGCGAAGCTGCCACAGGTCACAGGGACACCGGTGTTCATGAGCGCGTCGCAGGCCACCGCGGCGAGCACCTACCTGGCGGCAAACTGGGCCAAGGCCATCGGCTAGCGGTGGCACTGGACCTGGCCGAGGCCACGAGCACGCCCGCCGACGGTCGCCCTGCAAAGGGCGGCCGTCGGCGGCTGCCGCTCGCCTGGCTCGGTGGGGTCCCGTTCATCGGGTACGTCTCGATCTTCCTGCTGCTGCCCACCGCGATCGTGATCTTCGGTGCGTTCCTCAAGGGCAACGGAGGTGGTTTCACCCTCGACAACCTCAAGTCGCTCAACCAGGACTACGTCCGTAGCGCGTTCGAGAACAGCGTCATCCTCTCGGCGGCAAGTGCCTTGATCGGTGCCGTGGTTGGCGGGGTCTTCGCGTACGTGATCGCGACGGGCCGTCGTGACGGCACCATGCGACGGATCGTCACCTCCGCCTGTGGCGTGCTCGCCCAGTTCGGAGGTGTCACGCTCGCGTTTGCCTTCATCGCCACGATCGGTGGTGCGGGCTTCATCACGGTGTTCCTGGCCAACCACGGGATCGACATCTACTCCGACGGGGTGTGGCTCTACAAGCTCAACGGGCTGGTGCTCGTCTACACCTACTTCCAGATCCCCTTGATGGTGCTGGTGTTCCTGCCAGCAGTGGACGGCATCCGCCCGCAGTGGCGAGAGGCGGCCGAGAGCCTGGGGGGCACGACCTGGCACTACTGGCGCCATGTTGCGGGACCACTGCTGTTCCCGGCCTTCATCGGCTCTGCCCTGCTGCTGTTCGCCAACGCGTTCTCCGCGTACGCAACTGCTGCCGCGCTGGTCAGTCAGGGTGGCATCATCGTCCCGCTGCAGATCGGCAACTCGCTCTCGAGCGAGGTCATCGTCGGACAGCAGAACTACGGCAAGGCCCTCGCGTTCGGGATGATCGTGGTCGTGGCGATCGTCATGGCGCTCTACGTGGTGCTGCAGCGCCGGACCACCAAGTGGCTCAAGTGAGCGCCACGGCCGTGGCCCGGACCCGTGGCATCAACGCCCGGCGCCGGCGCCGGCTGAACGTGTTCCGGACCGTGGTGCTGGTCCTGCTCGGGGTCTTCTTCCTCACCCCGCTCTTCGCGATGTTCGAGTTCACCACCCGCGGTGACACACCATCCTCACCTCGGTCCTTGGCGGCCTGGGGGGAGATCGCCTCGGCCCCGAACCTGATCTCGTCGATCGTGACCTCCCTCGGGCTGGCAGTGATCACGTCCGTCGCGATGATCGTCCTGCTGGTGCCAACGATGATCTGGGTCCGGCTGCGGCTACCGCGCCTTTTCCGAGTCATCGAGTTCCTCTGCTTGCTGCCGCTGACGATCCCCGCCATCGTGCTGGTGGTCGGTCTGGCTCCGGTGTACCTGTGGGTGACCTACTTCTTCGGTGACTCCGCGCTCACCCTGTCCTTCGCGTACGTGATCCTGGTGCTGCCGTATACCTTCCGGGCACTTGATGCCGGGATGAGCGCCATCGACGTACGGACCATGTCGGAGGCCGCCCGCAGCCTCGGTGCGGGGTGGACGACAGTCATGTTCCGCATCATCCCGCCCAACATGAGAGCGGCCCTGCTCAACGCCTCACTGCTCTCCGTCGCCCTGGTGCTCGGTGAGTTCACACTGGCCAACCTGCTGAACTTCCTCAACCTGCAGGTGGAGATCAACCAGCTCGGGCAGGCCAACGCGCCGGTGTCCATCGCGGTGGCACTGGGATCGCTGCTGTTCGCCTTCGCACTGCTCGTGAGCCTGTCGTTCGTCGATCGTCCGCGGGGGAGCTCGGCCCCCCCAGACGAAGGGTTGATCGCCCCGCTGGCACCAGTTGAAAATGCGACCTGGGGCCAACAGGCATGATGCTGATAGGGCTGCCGTGATGGCACCCGTGGAGACGGAGTCGACGTGACCGAAGCAGTAGGTGTGGCGACGCTTGGGACCGGTCGCGCCGGTGTGCAGGTGCGCCTGGAGGACCTGCGACGGCGATACGCCGGCGTGTCGGCCCTGGACGGGTTCAGCCTCACCCTGGAGCCCGGCGAGCTCATCGCGCTGCTCGGTCCGTCGGGGTGCGGTAAGACCACGGCACTGCGCCTTGTCGCGGGGCTGGAGGACGCGGACGGCGGTCAGGTCGTCGTGGACGGCAAGGACGTCACCGGGCTGCCTGCCAACAAGCGCGACATGGGCATGGTCTTTCAGGCCTATTCGCTGTTCCCGCACATGACGGCGCGACAGAACGTGGCGTTCGGGCTTCGGCTGCGAGGAGTCAAGAGCTCCGAGCGCAAGCAGCGAGCCGGCGACATGCTCGACCTGGTCGGGCTGTCCGCGCAGGCCGATCGGTACGCCCACCAGATGTCCGGCGGGCAGCAGCAACGGGTGGCACTGGCGCGGGCGCTGGCGATCCGGCCGAAGGTGCTGCTGCTGGACGAGCCGCTGTCGGCTTTGGACGCGAAGGTGCGCGCCCAGCTGCGCGACGAGATCCGCCGGGTGCAGCTCGAGGTCGGCACGACGACGCTGTTCGTCACCCACGACCAGGAGGAGGCGCTCGCGATCGCGGATCGCGTCGGCGTCATGCGGGCTGGCCACCTTGAGCAGCTGGACGCGCCGGGAACCGTCTACTCGCGGCCCCAGACCCCGTTCGTCGCAGAGTTCGTCGGTCTGTCCAACCGCATCCCCGCGATGGTGTCAGGCAAGACTGCTGAGGTGCTGGGAGTGCACCTGCCGCTGGTCGATGAGACGACCTCGGACGGCCCGGCAATCGCCATCGTGCGCCCTGAGGCATTCACGCTCGCCGGCACGATCGGCGACACCTCGCTCGACGCACCACTGGCGGGAACGGTCATCGCCACGGCGTTCCTCGGGGCGGTCAGCCGAATCACCGTCGACCTCGGTGGCGGGCTGACGGTGATGGCCCAGCTGCCGACGTCGGAGGCCAGCGCGTACCCCGCGGGTACGGCTGCGCTGCTGCATCTGCGAACCGACGCCGTCCTCGTGACCCGGGAGGCCGCCGTCGTCCCTGCACCCGGTCCCGCTGCGGCGGCCGTGGAGAACGTCGGCCGCGCAGGATGAGCGGGGTGCACGGGTCCCCGCCACTGACCCTGCACCGGCGGCTCGGTCCCGGTGACGTCGTACGGACCGGAACCATTGCGCCGTACCGCTCGGTGCAGGAGATGGCCGGGGAGCCGCACCTTTTGCTGCACGTCCCCGGCGCCCGCGCGAATTCTTCTGGCGCCACGACGAAACCTGCCGCGAGCAGGAGAGCGCTGCTGGTGTTGGCGCACGTGACCGACCTTCAGCTCGCCGATGTGCAGTCACCGGCCCGGTTCGAATTCCTCAACCGGGAGTTCGAGGATCCGCGGTTCGCGGATATCGTGCCCGTCCAACGCCCGCAGGAAGCGCTGACCGCCCACGCGATCGATGCGACGCTGCGCACGCTGAACCGGCTGCCGGGTGGCCCGGCGTCCGGGGCGCCCCTAGCACTGGCGGTGACCACCGGCGACGCGATCGACAACGCGCAGTGGAACGAGGTGCAGGCATTCCTCGGCCTCTTCGACGGTGCCGTCGTCCGCCTTCGCTCCGGTGGTCCTCGGTATGAGGGCGTGCAGTCCTCGGACTGGCCCGACGACATCTTCTGGCATCCGGACGGGTCGGCCGCCGGGCTCGACATCTTCCGGCAGAAGTGGGGATTTCCCGAACATCCCGGGCTGCTGGATACCGCGCTGGCCGACTTCGCCGCCGACGGGCTGCGCGTGCCGTGGCTGGCGTGCTTCGGCAACCATGAGGCGCTGACCCAGGGCGTCGGGGTCGTGACCCCGCAGCTGGCGCAGGCGCTGGTGGGCAGCCGCAAGCCCACCCGCCTGGCGGCCGGGATCGACCCCGACAGGGCGCTCGACGTGCTGACGCGACAACCCGAGGCGTACCTCACCGCGCCGTTCCGCACGATCACTGCCGACCCCGACCGACGCGCCGTCACGCGGCCGGAGTTCGTCGCGGCGCACTTCCGGACCGGTGCGCGCCCGGACGGGCACGGCTTCACCGAAGCGAACCGGACCGACGGCACGGCGTACTACGTGCACGACCGCCCGGGGGTCCGGTTGATCGGCCTGGACACCACGTGCCTGGCCGGCGGTGCCGACGGCTGCCTGGACGAGGACCAGGCCCGGTGGCTGGAGGCCCGGCTCACCGAGGTGCACAGCGAGTTCCGCGACGACAGCGGCGCGACGGTGCGGACGGGGAACGAGGACCGGCTCGTGGTCCTGTTCTCCCACCACGGTATTGCCACCCTGGCCGGCGGGGACGACCATCCTGGCCCGGACGGTGCCCGCCTGCTCGGCGCCGGGGAGCTGGTCCGGCTGTTGCACCGGTTCCCCAACATCGTGCTCTGGCTCAACGGCCACACCCACACGAACACCGTGCGCGGTCACGCCGATCCGGACGATCCGACGCGGGGGTTCTGGGAGGTCACCACCTGCGCCGTCGTGGACTGGCCGTGCCAGACGCGCGTGGTGGAGCTGCTGGACAACTCCGATGGCACCGTCTCGATCGTGTGCACGATGCTGGACCACGACACCCCGCTCGGTCCCGCGCCGATACCGGCAACGGACTTCAGCCGGGACGACTTCGCTGCGCTGCACCGGGAGATCGCCGGCAACGTGCCGTGGGCCAGCTTCGACTCCCCCCGCGCTGGGGAACCGACGGACCGCAACGTCGAGCTGCGACTTGCCGCGCCGTTCCCGCTGAGCCGGCTCGCCGCCCCCTGATCAGTCCGCGTCGGGGTGGGTCGGCTCAGCCGGCGAGGACGGCGTCCAGGGCGTAGGCGGTCAGCATCGGCTGGTCGACCGCGGGGGAGTGCCCGGCGTCGGGGATGACCACCGCGGCGGTGCCGCAGGCCGCGGCAACGGCGTCCTGCTCGGCCAGCGGCCAGGCGTCGTCACCGGACCCGTAAACGACCGCGACCGGCAGCCCGGCGTGGGCCAGTGCCACCAGCTCGTCGGTGCGGTCCTTGGCAGAGATCAGGTGCCCGGCGATGGTGCCGAGGCACCACGGGTTGTTCGACTCGTACCGGTGCCGCAGGAACTTGCCCACCACTCCGGGCAGCGGCTCGGACCCGGTGAACTGCAGGGTGAGGTCGTACAACGTCGACAGGGGCAGGGCCGGCAGCTGGTCGCGTACGAACGCCAGCCCGACATGGTCCTCCACCGGGATCGGGCCCGGGCCGGAGCAGAGCAGGACGAGGGACGCGATGACCCCCGTCCCGATCTGCAGGGCGGCCTCGCGGGCCACCAGGCCGCCGAAGGAGTGCCCG
The DNA here is from genome assembly GCA_025449595.1 of Acidobacteriota bacterium. GTDB lineage: Bacteria > Actinomycetota > Actinomycetes > S36-B12 > CAIYMF01 > JAFIHG01. Next base: position 12,728 of record JANWJC010000065.1, read on the forward strand.
ACCACGTGCACCGGGCCGGGCAGGTCGCTGCCGATCCCGACCAGGTCGGCCGCGAACTGGTCGAGCGAGTACGCGGCCGCGTCGTCCGGGCCGGGCGACTGGTACTGGCCGCGCTGGTCGTACGTCGTGACCCGCCAGCCCAGGGCCGCCAGCGGAGCGAGCACCGCGATGAAGTCCTCCTTGCTGCCGGTGAACCCCGGGACCAGGACGATGTCGCCGCGGGGCGTACCGATCCAGCCGTTGCTCGCGGGATCGGCGACGAGGGCGGCCAGCGGCCCCACACCCCCGGGCAGGTGGGTCGTTTCGACGCCCGCGGGCAGTGTCAGGAACGGAGGGGTGCTCACGGTGCGGCAGGATACGGGCAGGACCTGAGACGGGAGCGCACAGTGCCGCAGTCGCGCATGATCGCGGTCGCCAACCAGAAGGGTGGCGTCGCCAAGACCACGACGGTCGCGTCCCTGGGCACGGCGCTGGCCGAGCTCGGGGAACGGGTGCTGCTGGTCGACCTCGACCCGCAGGCCTGCCTGACGTTCTCGCTGGGGATCGACCCGGAGGACCTCACGCAGTCGATGTACCAGGTGATGCTGGCCGGCCTAGCCGTGGCCGAGGTCGTGCTACCCACTGACGACGGCGTCGACCTGCTGCCGGCCACCATCGACCTCGCGGCGGCGGAGGCGCTGCTGTTCACCCGGGATGCGCGCGAGCACGTGCTGCGCCACGCGATCGCCGGGCTCGTCGATTCCTACGACTGGATCATCCTGGACTGCCCGCCCTCGCTCGGGCTGCTCACGGTCAACGCGCTCACCGCGGCGGACGAGGTGCTGGTGCCGCTGCAGTGCGAGACCCTGTCGCACCGCGGGGTCGGCCAGCTCGTCGAGACGGTGAAAGGCGTGCAGCGCCAGACGAATCCGAAGCTGGTGATAGGCGGGGTGATCCCGACGTTGTACGACGGCAGGGCGTCCCACGCCCGGGCCGTGCTGGCCGACATCGGTGGCAGGTACCACGTCCGCGTGCTCGAGCCGCCGATCGCACGCTCGGTGCGGTTCGCGGAGGCGCCCGCGATGGGCCGTTCGGTGCTGGCGACCGCCAGTGGCGCCAAGGGCGCCGCGGCGTACCGCCAGCACGCCACCCGGATGGTGAAAGAACGAGCCAACGCCACCTGACCCACGTCGCGCCGAACTGCCTTGATCTTCCCTTTGGGAAGATCAAGGCAGTTCAACTGCGAAATCTGACCCGAAGTGGCGATCTTGCTCGTCGGAGCGGCCGATCAGGCTGGGCGGTCAGGAGGCTGGGCCCTCAGGAGGCTGGGCGGTCCGCAACCTGCTCGCCGGCACCGCCGCGACCGCGGCCGCCGCGCCGACGGCGCCGCGGGGCGCCGTCCGGTCGCGGCGTGCTCTCGCTCGACTGGCTGCCGGTGGCCGTGACGGCGGGGCCGTTCGTACCGCTGCTGCTCGACCCGGATTCGCCGGCCGGCGCGGCGGCGCCACCCGCGGCCGTGGATCCGCCGCGGGTGCGTCGGCGTTGGCGGTCGGTACGCGCGGCCCGTTCGGCCGGCTCCTCGCGGCGGCTGGCCGCGGGATCGTCGCGCCGGGGCCCGGAAGCGGTGGTACGCCTGCCTCGGTCGCCGGAGCCGCGGCTGTCCCGGTCGCGGCCGGATCCGGACGTGCTGTGAAGGTCGCCGCTGTGGGCCCGGCGACCCGAGGCCTTGCCGGTCTCCCCGAGGTCCTCGACCCGCTCGGCGTCCAGGCCTTCACGGTTGCGTGACTTCTTGGGCAGGACCCCGGTCGTGCCCGCGGGGATCCCGAGCCCGGTGTAGACGTGCTCGCTGTTGGAGTACGTCTCCACCGGCTCGGCGAACGGGAGACCGAGGGCCTGGTTGATCATCTTCCACCGGTGCATGTCGTCCCAGTCGACCAGCGTGATCGCGACCCCGGAGTTGCCGGCACGACCGGTGCGCCCGATGCGGTGCAGGTACGTCTTCTCGTCGTCCGGGCACTCCCAGTTGATGACGTGCGTGACGTCCGCGACGTCGATGCCACGGGCCGCGACGTCGGTGGCGACCAGGACGTCGACCTTGCCGTTGCGGAATGCGCGAAGTGCTTGCTCGCGTGCGCCCTGACCGAGGTCGCCGTGGACGGCCGCGACCGCGAAACCGCGGCCTTCGAGATCGTCAGCGACCCGCTGCGCATTTCGCTTGGTACGACAGAACACCATCGTCAGGCCACGGCCGTCGGCCTGCAGCGCACGAGCGATGAGCTCGTTCTTGTCCATGCTGTGCGCCCGGTACACGTGCTGCTCGATCGCGTCGACCAGCGCACTCTCGTCCGTGGCGTTGATCGCCCGGATGTGCGTGGGCTGCGTCATGTAGCGCCGCGCCAGCGCCACGATGGAACCTGGCATCGTCGCGGAGAACAACATGGTCTGGCGTACGGCCGGGACCCTCGACACGAGGCGCTCTACGTCGGGCAGGAAGCCCATGTCGAGCATCTCGTCGGCCTCGTCGAGGACGAGCACCCGGACGTGGCCGAGATCCAGATGGCGTTGCTGCGCAAGGTCGATCAGGCGACCGGGGGTGCCAACGACGACCTCGATGCCGGCTTTGAGCGCCTCGACCTGCGGCTCGTACGCGCGACCGCCGTAGACCGACAGCACGCGGATGCCGCGGCCCGCGCCGGTCTTGGCAAGGTCACCGGCGACCTGGATGCCGAGCTCACGTGTGGGGACGATGACCAGGGCCTGCGGCTTGCCTCGTACCGCATCGGGCTGCTCGGCGAACCCGGGATCCCCGGGCGCGGTCAGCTTCATGAGCAGCGGGATGCCGAAGCCGAGCGTCTTGCCGGTGCCGGTCTTGGCCTGTCCGATCAGGTCCTGGCCGGCCAGGGCCAGGGGCAGCGTGAGCTCCTGGATCGGGAACGCGGTGAGGATCCCGTCCGCGGCCAGGGCAGCGACGATCGCGGGGTCGACGCCGAGCTCGGCGAAGGTCTTGGGCTCCGGGGGGGCGTGTGCCGCGATGTCCGCCTCAACCTCGTCGTCACCTGACAGGGGCATGGGGTCGGTGGGCATGGATGTGGTGGGCATGGTGGACTCGATGGTCACGGTGGGCCATTTCTGGACTCGGCCTCGTCGCGCCTCGGGGACGGCCGCAGCGGCAGCAGCTGGCGCGGCACGTCGGGTCCCGAGGACCCGAGAGGGCGGCCACGGTGCTGGCAATCGATTCTCATCCCACCGCGACCTGGTGTGGACGGGCCCAGTCTACCGGGCCGGGGACGTACCCCCTGACCGCTGAGAGCTGTCGGGAATCCGTGTCGCGTGCGGCCCGCCCGACCGCCGAGCCCCTACGCTGGGATGAAGTCCCCTACTGACTCGCTGCGCTCGTCAGCGGGCCCAGCGAGCGGTGCCCTAGGCGCACCGGATCTTCCCCACTGCGCAAACCGGGATTGGGGCGCTTGCGGTGCCTCTAGCGCACCCTGGGGCACCTTCATCCCAACAACTCGCCACCCGGGGTGGCGGCGGGGGAGCTTGGGTCAGGCTCCGAAGCCGACCCGGCCGCGCTCGGGGGAGCCCAGCTCGACGTATGCGAGGCGGTCGCCGGGGACGATGACGGTGCGGCCCTTCTCGTCGGTGAGGGTGAGCAGGGCCGACTTCGACACGGCTTCGGTGATGGCGGCGGTCAGCTCGTCGCGGCTCTGGGTGCTCTCCAGCACGATGTCGCGCGCAATGTGCTGGACCCCGATCTTGACCTCCACGACGTACCCCTTCACCCAGTCAGACCTGCGCGCCCGGCAGGGGCGCCACTGTGCCGAACCTAACGCGGCACCGTCGCGGTGTCGCAGTCCCGCGGGTGCCGTACGCCAAGAGCGGACACGGCGCCTGCGACGTCAGCGTCGGAAGTGATGGGTACGCCGCCAGGTGACGGTGAGTGCGGTCTCAGACGGGGGATTGCGGTGGGTGGCTCAGGGGGAAGCCGGAGATGCCGCGCCAGCCAAGGCCACCCACCAGCCGGGCGGCCAGGTCCTTGGGCACCTCGCCGCCACTACGCAGCCAGTGGCGGGCCGCGGTCTGGGCCAGCCCGGTGAGCCCGGATGCCAACAGCATCGCCTCGGCCCCGGTCAGGCCCGTGTCGGCGGCGATCACCCGGCTCACGAGGTGGGCGCAGGCGTCATCGGCACGGTCGACCCGTTCGCGTACCGCTGCCTCGTTCATGAGGTCGGACTCGAACACGAGCCGGAAGGCGCCGTCGGAGTCGTCGACGAACTCGAGGTACGCGGCGATGGTGGCCGTGACGCGCAGCTTGTTGTCCTGGGTGGAGTCCAGAGCGTGTTGCACCGCGGCGACCAGCGCCTCGACACCAGCGTCGAGCAGCGCGAGATACAAGTCGAGCTTGCTCGGGAAGTGTTGGTACAGAACGGGTTTGCTGACGCCCGCTCGGTCAGCGATATCGTCCATCGCCGCCGCGTGGTAGCCCTGGCTCACGAAGACCTCACGCGCGGCCGCCAGTAGCTGCGCCCGGCGCTGGGTCCGAGGCAGGCGCTGCCCGCGTACGGCGGCGCCGCCGTCAGCACTCGTCGTGATCGTCACGCAGGGGATCCTACTCGTCGGTAACCCCCCTCGCGGGCCCCGTTGCCGGCTCGCGTCGGCGGCTACGGTGACGACATGCCCGGACCCGATCCGTCCGGCCGACCGGACGCGGCATCGATCGTTGCCGCGTTGCGCTCGATCGACGGGGTGGCGCAGGCCCAGGTGGTCGGTGCCCTCGGGGACGGCTCGGCGGTGCTTCGCCTCACCCTGACCGCGGGTGCCGACGAGGTCGCCGTCGCCACGTCCGTGGACGCGGTGCTGCGGCAGGTATTCGGGCTACGGCTGGATCCAGCGCGCATCGAGCTGGTGGAGGAGTCCGTACCCGCCGCACCGGTACGTGCCGGATCGCCACGTACCGGATCGCCACCTGCCGGATCGCCACGCCTGGGATCGTCGGGCCTCGGATCGCCGGCAGAGGGCCCGACCACCCGCGAGCCGGCGGGACGCGTGACAGCACCGACCGCGAGCGCACTGGCGGCGGCGGGAAGCACGACCGTTGCAATCGGACCGACCGCGGCAGTGCAAGCGCGGCGTCCGGTGATCGCGCGTGCGGTGGTGAGCTCGGACGGGGTCCGGGTACGCAGCGAGGTGGTACTGCACTGGTCGGGCCACGAGCACTCCGGCGTCGCGGAGGTCGCCGGGACTGCGGTCCACCGAGCGGTGGTGCTGTCGACACTGCGGGCGCTGGAGTCGATCCTCGGACCGGGCTCGCCGGTTCAGCTCACGGTGGTCTCGATCGCGATCCAGGCCCTCGACGACGCGACGGTGGCCTTGGTACGGCTGCGGCTTCGCACGGCGACCGGCACGGACTGGCTGGTCGGCTCGGCCGAGGTTCACGCCGACGCCGCCCAGTCCCTCGTCCGCGCCACGCTCAATGCTCTGAACCGTCGGCTGGTCCCCCTGTTCGGCACCGCGTGACAGCTCGGGGGTGAAGATAGCCCCATGAACGGGTACGCCGCGGGGCAGCCGGCCGAGCACCCCCAGGTGCCGGTGACGCGTGAGGACCTTCGCCGGGCGCTTCCGCCGGACTGGCCGCGCGAGGACGTGAGCATTCCCAACGGGACACTGAGCGTGCGCTGGGCAGAGCCCGTCGATCCGGCCGTTGCCGAGCCCGCCCTGCTCATCCACGGGTTGGGAGGACAGTCCACGAACTGGACCGATCTCATGGCACTGATGCGCGACCGGCTGGACGCCGTCGCCCCCGATCTTCCCGGGTTCGGCTGGTCACCGCCGCCGCGCGACGGGGACTGGACCCCCGCACGGTCGGCCGGCTCGCTCGCCGACCTGATCGTTGCGAGGTGGGGAACCCGCAAGGTGCACGTGTTCGGCAACTCCATGGGCGGCGCAGTCGCGCTGCAGCTCGCGGCGTCGCGACCGGAGCTGGTCCGCACCTTGACCCTGGTGTCCCCCGCACTGCCCCGGCGCGTGCCGCAGCGCACCAGCATCCATCTGCCCGTGGTCGCCACGCCCGGGATCGGGACCAAGCTCATGGCGAAGTACCTCAACGAGGACCCGTCCCGCCGAGCCCGTGCCACCATCAACCTCTGTTTCGCCGACCCCGACTCCGTTCCGCCGCAACGGGTCTTGGAGGCTGAGGCCGAGGTCCGGCGTCGAGACACCCTGCCGTACGTCCTGGACGCCTTCACCCAGTCGCTGCGTGGCCTGCTGGCGACGTACCTCGACACCTCGGCGCAGCGACCTTGGAAGCTCGCGGAGCGGATCGTCGCCCCCACGCTGCTCATCTACGGTCGCAAGGACAAGCTCGTCGACCCGATCGCCGCCCACAACAACGCCTTCCCCGACCGGCGGGTGGTGCTGCTCATGAACTGCGGGCACGTGGCCCAGCTTGAGTCGCCGGAGCTGGTCAGCCAGGCCTGGCGCTCGATGCTCCCGCACCGGCCCGCACAGGCTTCAACGGTCTAGACCGTTTCGGCAACGCGCGCGTGCTCGTCGCCTTAGGGTGAGGCCCGACAGGAGGCCGCCATGAGCGACGTGGATCGGGACATCAGGACCGAGGCAGGCGCCGAGCTCCCCGCTCGCGCTCGTATCGTCGTCGTGGGTGGTGGAGTCGGCGGGGCGAGCGTGGCGTATCACCTGGCACTGCTGGGAGAGCGCGATGTCGTGCTCGTCGATCGGGACGAGCTGACCAGCGGTTCCACGTTCCATTCGGCCGGGCTCGTCGGTCAGCTCAGGGCGGACCCGACGCTGACCGCGATGAACCGCTACTCCGTGGAGCTGTATCGCGCGCTGCAGTCCGGGGAGCATCCGCCGGGCTGGGTGGAGAGCGGCAGTATTCGCCTCGCCTCCACTCCCGAGAGGATGCAGGAGATCCGGCGCCAGTTCGGCTGGGCCAGCACCTCCGGGCTCGATCTGCAGGAGCTGTCCGCGGACGAGGCGGCGCAGCTGTTCCCGCTCATGTCGACCGAGGGCGTGCACGGGGCAGCGTTGATGCCGACGGACGGCCAGCTCGACCCGTCCGGGCTCTGCTACTCCCTCGCGGCCGGTGCCCGCGCGGCAGGTGTTCTCGTACGTACTCACACCCGGGTCCTCGGCATCGACACCGAGGGGGACGGGTTGCGGCGCCGGGTGACCCGGGTGCGTACGGACCGCGGCGACATCGAGTGCGAGATCGTCGTGGACTGCGGCGGAATGTTCGCCGCCGAGATCGCCAGGATGGTCGGCGTCCGAGTCCCGATCGTGCCGATGTCGCACCAGTACGTCGTGACCGAGCCCATGTTCGAGCACCGTGCCACACCGCTGCCCTCGCTGCGGGACCCCGACCTGCTCGTGTACTACCGCCAGGAGGTGGACGGTCTGGTGATGGGCGGGTATGAGCGGAACTCGTTGCCGTGGACCGCAACCGAGTCGTCGTACGACGCCGTCCCAGCAGACTTCAACGCGCGCCTGCTGGCCGAGGACTGGGAGCGTTTCGAGCAGATCGCGGACAACGCCCGGATCCGAGTTCCGGCGATGGAGTCCGCCGGGATACGGCGGTTCGTCAACGGTCCGGAGGCGTTCACACCGGACAACGAGTTCTGCCTCGGTCCCACGGAGGTCGGTGGCTTCTTCGTGGCCGCTGGTTTCTGCGCGCACGGCATTGCCGGCGCGGGTGGGATCGGCAAGGTCATGGCCGAGTGGATCGTCTCGGGCTCGCCGGGGATGGACCTGTGGCACATGGACGTGCGCAGGTTCGGAGCTGCCTACCGGTCGCCGTCGTACACCCTGAGCCGTACCGTCGAGAACTACGAGACCTACTACGACATCCGCTATCCCAACCACGAGCGCGAAGCCGGCCGACCGCTGCGGGTGTCGAGCGCGTACCAGTGGCACCAGGACCACGAGGGGAGCTTCGGGGAGAAGTCCGGCTGGGAGCGGGTGAACTACTACGGCTGCAACGAGAACACGGCCCTGGACGAACTTGCGCCGACCGGTTGGGCGGCGCAGCACTGGTCCAGCGCCATCGTCACCGAGTCCCGCGCCGCGCGGAGCACCGCCGCGCTGTTCGACGAGTCGAGCTTCGCGAAGCTGGAGGTCAGCGGTGCCGATGCGGGCTCGTTCCTGCAGTGGGTGTGCGACAACGACGTCGCCCGCGGCGTCGGCGCAGTGACGTACACGCAGGCGTTGAACGACCGCGGTGGCGTCGAGTGCGACTTCACCGTCACCAGGCTCGAACCCGATGTCTTCCTCGTCGTGACCGGGACAGCGTTCGGCTCGCACGACGCGGCGTGGCTGCGGGCACAGGCGCGGCTACGCGACTCCGATGTCCGGATCGCCGACGTGACAGGTCAGTGGTCCTGCTTCGGGCTGTGGGGTCCGGCGGCCCGTGACATCGTCGGACCGCTGACACCGCAGGACCTTTCCAATGCGGCGTTCCCTTTCATGACGATGCGGGAGACTGCTATCGGTGACGTCCCCGTGCGCATGGTGCGCGTGACTTTCGTCGGGGAGCTCGGCTGGGAGATCTACTGCTCGGCGGAGTACGGCGCCGGGCTCTGGCGCACCCTCTGGCAAGCCGGAGTCGACCACGGCCTCGTAGCCGCCGGATACCGTGCGATCGACTCGTTGCGGTTGGAGAAGGGCTATCGGGTCTGGGCCGCTGACCTCGACCCGGCGCACACTCCGTACGAGGCCGGTCTCGACTTCTGCGTGAAGCTGGACAAGCCGGGCGGCTTCCTGGGTCGCGATGCGCTTGTGGCACAACGGGAAGCCGGAGTGTCGGTCGCGCTGGCGTGCCTCGTCCTGGACGACGCCCGGACGGTCGTATCGGGCAATGAACCCGTCCTGGACGGTGATGCGGTCATCGGCCGAGTCACCTCCGGAGGCCAGGGCTGGACGGCGGACGCCTCGATCGCCTACTGCTACCTGCCGGTCGAGACCGGGCGACCGGGCCAGCGCGTGAGCGTCGGCGTCTTCGGCTCGTGGGTGGGAGCGACCGTCGTGGCGACCCCGCTGGTGGACCCGACCGCCGCGCGGATACGCGTGGACGCGATCCGGAGCTGATCGGCGCTCAGCTGTTGCGGGCGGAGCCGGCTTCGGCGCGTACCGCCGCAGGGCCGGCCGGACCGCGACGGACCACGAAGCTCACGCGGTCGGCACGGAACAGGTCTCTCGCGTACTCGACCGGCGTGCCGGCCTCGGTGAAGGCGGTACGCCGGACCAGCATCAGCGGTGCGCCCTCCTGCACCCCGAGGGTCGCCGCATCGTCGCCCGAGGCGTTCACGGGTTCGAGGCGTTCGACGGCGCTGTGCATCCGTAGCTGATAACGGCGGGCCAGCAACGAGTACAGGGATCCGGTGAGCCGTTGCTCCAGGAGTCCGGGGACCAGCCGCGCGGGCAGCCAGGACCGTTCCAGGGCCAGGGGTATCCCGTCGGCGGATCGCAACCTCGCAACGAGCACCACATGGGCGGCTGGGATCACCCGAAGACTTTCCGCGACGTCGAGGCCGGCGGCGCCCG
>JANWJC010000066.1 GCA_025449595.1 Acidobacteriota bacterium
AGGTCGGCCCCGAGCAGGTCGGCCAACCTCAGGTCGGCTCGGCGTAGGTCCGCCGCGATGAGCAGTGCGCCGCGCAGGCTCACGCCCCGCAGGTCGGCATCGCGAAGGTCGGCCCCGATCAGGTCCGGCAACCGAATTTGCAGGTCCAGCCGTTCAGAGTCACGGCCCTGGCGCGGGGTTCCCGCCCGCACCACCTCGCTCACCCGTCGCAGGAGGGCGCCAGCCAGTTCTCGGTGCGATGCCAGATCAAGGGCGACCAGTGCGTCGGCACCGAGTTCGGTCAGGTGCTCGGTGGTGTCGAGGACGTGCTGGATCTCTTCCCACATCGTTCGCGCTGCCGGCAGAGACAGCGCCTCGGTCAGGTACCACAGCAATTCGTGCAGCGCACGCATGACGGCGAACGCGTCGAACATCTGCGTGGCGGTCTCGGGCGACTGCCGCCAGTCCGTACCGCCGAACGCGACCTGCGATACCTGCTGTCCGGCGCCGAAGCAGTCGTAGGAGGTGCAGCCCCGGAATCCCTTCTGTCGCAGCGTCTGATGCACACCGCACCGGAAGTCGTCCTGCAGGTTCGGGCAGGGCTGACCGGATGGCTTGTCGATGGCGAAGTCCGCCGACACGGTGAAACTCAGAGCGACGCAGCAGAGTCCGGTGCAGCTCGCGCAGTCCGCGCGCAGATGCTCGAGTGCCATGTCACGCGATCCTGCCTCATCGAGATGTCCCGGGCACTCCCGTCGGCGAGCGGCGTCGGCGCTACGGCGCTGGATCGGTCAAGGCCTGAGCGTCCACCGCCCCAAGCATTGACATGTGACCAAAAGGTCACCTATGGTGAGGGCGTGGACGAGGTGTTCCGGGCCCTGGCCGATCCGACCCGGCGCAGCCTGCTCGACGAGCTGTTCGAGGCCGACGGTCAGACGCTGACGGCCCTCGGGGAGCGGTTCTCCATGTCGCGTTTCGGGGTGATGAAACACCTCAAGGTGCTCGAGGAGGCCGGTCTCGTCGTCACCAGGAGGCGCGGCCGGGAGAAGTTGCACTTCTTGAATCCCGTCCCGATCCGGCTCGTCCACGACCGATGGGTCAGCAAGTACGCCGAGCCCTGGGCGGCCTCGCTCAGCGGCCTCAAGACCAGGTTGGAGAGTTCCATGGAAAAGATGTTCGAGATTTACATCCGCACCACCCCGGAACAACTCTGGGAGGCGATCACCGACCCGGATATCCGCAGCAAGTATCAGTTCGGGATGCGGCAGACGTCGGACTGGACTCCCGGCTCGCGCTACGAGATGGGCGGCCCGGGCGCACCGGGGCTGCTCGGAGAGGGCGTGAATCTGGAGGTGGAACCGCCGCGGCGGCTCGTGCAGAGCATGGTCGCGCTCTGGAGCGATGACGTGAAGAACGAAGGCACCTCCCGCGTCACGTGGGAGATCGAACCGATCGGGGACTCCTGCCGGCTCACCGTCACTCACGACCAGCTCCGCGATGGCGCCAACGAGGAGCTGTACGGCGGCTGGCCGATGATTCTTTCGGGCCTGAAGACGTGGCTGGAGACCGGGCAGCTGCTGACCACGCCCGGGTCGCTGTTGTACGGCGGCTGACGCCGACTGGTCGCTGTCAGTCTCGATGGTCGGCGACGGGTGGTCGACCGCGGCGGGGCAGCGGGCCCGCGCGCCGGGGCATCCGGCCCGCGTCGGTGAGTGCCTGGCGCAGCAACATCTCGACGTGGGCGTTGACGCTGCGGAACTCGTCGTTGGCCCATCGCGCAAGCGCGTCATGCACCTGCGGGTCGATGCGCAGCAGGACCTGCTTACGTTCCTGACTCACGTGTAGAGCGACCCGGCGTTCACGATCGGGGAAGCCGGCTGGTCACCGCAGAGCACAACCATCAGGTTGCTGACCATCGCTGCCTTGCGCTCCTCGTCGAGGGACACGATGCCGCGTTCGCTGAGGCGGGCCAACGCCATCTCCACCATTCCCACGGCGCCCTCGACGATCCGGGAGCGGGCAGCGACGACCGCGTCTGCCTGCTGGCGGCGCAGCATCGCCTGGGCGATCTCCTGCGCGTAGGCCAGGTGGCTGATGCGTACCTCGATGATCTCCACGCCGGCGAGCTCGACGCGCTGAGCCACCTCGTGGGCAAGCTCCTCGGCCACGATGTCGGTCGAGCCGCGCAGCGTGGTCCCGTTCTCGGGGGCGTTGTCGTACGGGTGGGCGGTCGCCACGTGACGCAGCGCCGACTCGGCCTGGACGGTGACGAAGCCGACGTAGTCGTCGACGGCGTAGACCGCCTTTGAGGTGTCGGCGACCTGCCAGACGACGATCGCGGCGATCTCGACCGGATTACCGTTGGCGTCGTTCACCTTCAGGTGGCTGGTCTCGAAGTTGCGGACTCGTACGCTCAGTCGGACCCGGACTGTGAGCGGTATGACCCACGTCATGCCGGTCTGACGGACCGTTCCGACGTACCGTCCGAAGAACTGCACCGCCCTGGCCTGGCCGGGTTGCACGATCACCAACGAGGACACGACGAGGGCGAAGATGATGATCGGCAGCGCTACCCAACCGGCGTTCTGATACTTCAGCAGCTGGTTCGCCGCCAGGACGCAGATCACGAGCACCACGACGCCGAACCAGCCGTTGACCGAGACGGCGGGGCGCTCATGGATGTCGACCCGTGCGCCTCGGTGCCCCACTGGGGCGGCCTCGGACGGCGTTGACTGCTGAAGCTGGCCAGGTTCCTGAGACTCACTCATGGCGTGCCTTCTCTCAGTTAAATGATATCTATGTGATATCACTTAACTGAAGGGTACGCAACCCCCCACCCTGCGCGACCCCTCGGAACGGTTCTGCTTGGGGCCCGCGTCTCGGACACCGCCACGAAGTAGCCGTTGCAGGCCGACGGCGAGAACGCGGCCGACGCGGTGGATGGTCGACGTTTCGACGCCGTGCTGTGCCACGGCATCCTCGGCTACCTGGACGACCTGGCGCGGGGATCGCATAGCTGGGGTCCCTCGCCGCCACCATCCGCGCATCGGGTCGGTCGCCGATGACATCGGATCGCTCAATCCGTGCCTGCAGTGGTCGCGCCTCGGTACGCTGCACGCAAAAGGCGCGGTCGATTTCGATGGGTCGTACGCCGTGCCATGTGTCGGGACAGCAGGGAGGCACCAATGACGAGGTACATCGCTGACTTCGGGACCGGGCAGGTTTTCTGGTCGATGCTCTGGTTCTTTCTCTTCTTCATCTGGATCTGGCTGCTGATCACCGTGTTCGCCGACATCTTCCGCAGCCACGACATGGGCGGCTGGGCGAAGGCCCTGTGGTGCCTCTTCGTCATCGTCGTGCCGTACCTGGGTGTGTTCGTCTACCTGATCGCTCGCGGCCACAAGATGCAGGAGAACGACGTGCGGGATGCCCAGACGCAAGCCGACGCCCAGCGTCAGTACATCCAGAGCGTCGCGGGAACCGGGACGAGCACGGCCGACGAGATCGCCCACTTGAACGACCTCAAGGCCCAAGGCGTCCTGACCGACGCGGAGTTCCAGGCGGCCAAGGCGAAAGCGCTCAACGCGTGATCGAGACGCGGCGCCGATGACGTCCCGACCATGGGCCGGATGATTCAGGGCGGAGTTACCGGAGGGCATGTCACCCGGTCTTTACCTTTGCGCCGTTGCCCCTGCCGAGGAACGGCGCGAAGATCGACATCACGACACCGCCTCCGACGGCCAGACAGCCGCTCCAGATGCCGAACGCCGTGCCCGAGACCTCGGACTGCAAGGGGGATCCCGGCACGGTGAGCCCGTAGATCGCCATCGACACCATGGCGGCGACGGTGGGCAGGATCGGCAGGTGCAGTCTGCTGACGTTCGAGGCCGATTTGGCGGGTGCGCCGGTGTCCTCGAACGAGTAGTCGCGCTGGGCGAAGTAGCTGCTGGGCACCACCGCGGCACACACGACTATCGCCGCCGCGTACACGACCCAACGACCGGCCGAGTAGGACGTGTTCGCGGTGGTGTACGAGATGCCGCCGGCGTTCACCGTGATGTCACCGGCACTGAAGAGTGCGAGCAGGGTCGTGTAGGCGATCAGCGCCTCGGCCGGGATCTGCGCGATGAGCAGCTGGCCGAAGCTCGCCACTGCTCCGCTCGGCCTGTCGGCCTGCGCTCCGGGAGGCGGTGCCGGCGCGGCTCCACCGGTCAGCGCAAGGGCTCGCGCCCTCGGCACTGTGGCATCTCGTGCCAAGGTCTCGCCCGGGGATGCCAGGTCCCGGCTGATCGCCACCGAACCCAACGTCAGCAGGCTCATCGTCGCACCGACCTTCCCGGTACCGCCGGGGGCGCGAGAGGCGCACCGAAAAGACCGACCGGCGGCTACCAGGCTTTCAGTCTGGCAGGCAACGTCGCAGCCGTCGCCCCCTGCGAACGGGGCCCCGGATCCGGCGCGCCGGCCGGTACGGTGATCGCGGAATCAGCGAGCGAGAAGGGGAGGCATGAATGGACATCGAAGTGGTGCAACGTTTGTACGATGCCGTCGCCGAACGTGACCTACCAGCCGCCGCCGGGTGCTTTGCAGCCGACGCGGTGTGGCACCTGCCCGGGGACAGTCCCATCTCCGGCGATCACGTCGGTTGGTCGGCGATCCGCGACCAGTTCCTGTCACGTCTGGGGCCGCTGTCCGGAGGCTCGTTCCGCGCTGAGTTGCTCGATGTCGCCGTCGGCGAGCGTTACGTCGTAGCGGTGCAGCATGCCAGCGGCGACCACCAAGGACGCCGTCTGGACATCACCGGCTGTCAGCTCATCACGATCGTGGACGGACTGATCAGTGAAGTACGCGGCCACTATTCCGACCAGGCGGCCCTCGACGCGTTCTGGGCCGAGCCGACCACCGCATGGTGCGACCACAACCTGAGTTCGTGAACCCGCGCTCAGGGTGTCGGACTCGCGCTAGGAGTACCTCCCGACGGCGCCCGGTCAGCAGCGACGCACGGGTGAGCACATCGCCGTGGTGTGAAAACGGTTGAAGCCGGTCCCGCCCCCATGGATCCGGGTCAGCGTGTCAGTTGTCACCGCGCCACCGGCTCGGAGTCACTCTCGGCGTGAGCCGTCAAGCCGCCCGACAGAAGTACGTCGACAAGATGCGGAGCGGGTGACGAGAATCGAACTCGCACTGTCAGCTTGGGAAGCTGATGTTCTGCCATTGAACTACACCCGCAGGACGAGCGGAACCCGTCGTGCCCGCACAGGCTACCGGACCGGGTGCGGCCGAGGTAGCCGTCCCAGCGCCACACTGGTCCAGTGACCGCATCCGCACCACACGCGCGGCTGGGGCTGACCGAGGTGATGCGTGCGCGCAGCAAGGGTTTCATCTCGTACGGGCTGATCGTGCGGATCGCGGCGGCCACGACGGTGTCGTACCTGCTCTCGCGCGAGTACTCGGGATCCACCCTTCCGCTGTTCGCCCCGATCACGACGCTGCTCGTGGTGCAGGCCTCCCCGTTCAGCACCCTGGGCATGACCGCCCAGCGGGTTCTGGGGACGGTCTTCGGGGTGGCGGCGGCCACGGTGTACGTCAACCGTGTGCCGCTGAACTGGTTCACGGTGTTCGTCGCCCTCCTGCTCGCGCTGTTGGCGGCCAAGGCGCTTCCGGTCGGCCTGAGCGGGCAGCTGCAGCTGCCGCTTGCCGCGATGTTCGTGATCGCCCTCGGCCCGACTGACTACCGCAGCGACTACTGGCGGGTGCTCGACGTGCTGATGGGCGCAGCGGTCGGGGTGCTCGCGGTCTTCGTGGCACCGTCGCGACCGAGGCTGCAACCGGCGGTCACGGCGCTGCAGGAGTACCTCGACGACGTGGTCGGATTACTACGCGAGATGGCGCAGTCCCTGGCCGGCGCGAAGCGGTCGGTGCCGGTCGGAACCCGACACGGCTTCGTACCGAGGAGCCGTGGGCTGGGACAACGCGGCCTCAGTACGGCCGA
>JANWJC010000067.1 GCA_025449595.1 Acidobacteriota bacterium
CCTGGCGGGTCATCCACTCGGCGTTCCATGACCCCGCCGTGAAGGCGCCCGTACCCTGGCACAGCATCGAGCTCAGGACCTTCGCCTTCTTTCACTGACGGGCCCTGCCAACGGCCCTCATCGCGAGGTCGACAGCAGCCCAGTTGCTCGCGCCTCCCTCGTCACTTTGCCCAGGGCACCCGGGCGGCCACCGTAGGGGACTGTGCGCAGAGATTGGGAGAACGGCGGCGGGAAGCGTGGCTCAAGTAGGGCGTATCGACGGTGCGGGGAGCATCTCCGTGCCCGTGATTTGGTCGAGCTCGGACCCGACCGGGGCGCTGGCGCGGCGGTCGACGGCAGCGAGGTGGCCTCATGACCTGCGCCGTGCAACCCGTCGCCGACCTCGCGGCACACTGACCGCGGGGGATCGTGGACCCCAATAGCGCTGATGGCGCTTGCCCTCGAAACGGATGGGGCCGTCTGAGACGCCCAGCCAGGGAGAAGTTGTGGCGTCGCGGCCGGAGGCCCGGCTCACGCCGAACCGTCTACGAACCACAGCGGCTCCCCTGAAGTTGAGACCTCATCCGATCATCGACCGCATCATCTAAAGTTCGCCTGGTGCGGACGACTCAGGACGTACTGGTGCTGTTCGCACACCGTGTCAGGTGAGGATCGATGAGCGCTGACCGGATCCGATGCACCCACACCGGGAGTCTCCCGAGGCCCGATGACCTCGTGCAGATCATGTGGGCAGTCGGGGACGGCGTCCCTGTTGACGCCACCGCCCTCGAGGCCCGGGTGAAGGAAGCGGTCACCGAAGTGGTGGAGCGACAGGTGGCGGCCGGCGTCTCGATCGTCAATGACGGCGAGATGTCCAAGCCCTCGTATGCCACCTATGTCAAGGACCGCCTGACCGGCTTCGAGGGCGAGAGCGTGCAGAGCTACAACTTCGACGACCTAAACGACTTCCCCCGCAGCGTCGAGCTGGTGCAATCCAACCCAGGCCGGCGCAAGCGCTCCGCTCCGGCCTGCATCGCCCCCATCGGCGTCAAGGATCCCGACGCCGCAGCTCGGGACATGGAGCACCTGGCGGCCGCAGCCAAGGCTGCCAGCGCCTCTGCCACGTTCTCCTCGGCCGCCTCGCCCGGCGTCATCTCGATCTTCTTCACCAACGCCTACTACGGCAGTCACGAGGAATACCTCTTCGCCATCGCTGAAGCGATGCGTCCCGAGTACGAGGCAATCGTCGCCTCCGGCGCCACCCTCCAGCTTGACTGCCCGGACCTGGCGATGGGACGGCACATGTCCTACTCCGACCTAGACCTCGACGCCTTCCGACGCACCATCGCGGTCAACATCGAGGCCATCAATTACGCGGTGCGCAACATCCCCGCCGAGAGCGTCCGCATGCACCTGTGCTGGGGGAACTACCCGGGGCCGCATCATCGCGACGTGCCCCTGGCCGACATCATCGACATGGTCTGGACCGCCAAGCCCCAGACCGTGCTCTTCGAGGGCGCGAATCCCCGCCACGCCCATGAGTGGGCCGTGCTGGCGGAGCTCGGCGTGCCCGACGACAAGGTCATCTGCCCGGGCGTGATCGAGCCGCAGTCCAACTACATCGAACACCCCGAGCTGGTCGCCCAGCGGCTGCAAAATTGGGCACGCGTGGTCGACCCCGACCGATTGATGGCCGGGGTGGACTGCGGCTTCTCGATTCATGTCGGCATGCGGGGCATCGACCCGGACGTGGCATGGGCCAAGCTCGAGAGCCTCGCCCGAGGCTGCGAGATGGCATCCCGGAAACTCACCGGGTGATCGCACAGGCACAGCGCAGCGTGCCCACTTCCCCGCCGCCCGCGTCGTCAAGAGCCTGAACCAGCTCGGCACCACGAGCTCGATGCGTACCCACGCCCTCCGGGCGTGCCCGATCGCATTGCGGTGGCCGCGGTCGGCGACGACCGGCTCGCGGTGCACACCGTGATGCATCTGCTTGACCGGGTGGGATCAACCCAGTCGACGCCGGCCCGCTCGCCAAGGGAAGCTGCAATAGGCGAGGTGTGGCCCGGGAGGCACAGAGATATCGAGTTCACCCGGGCTCCGCTCGGACTCTTCTCAGCGCGTGACCAGGCCACCCTCGACTGTGACCTTGAACCGCGTTTCCCTCTCAGCAGTAGCGTCGGCGCGCATCGGCGTCGGCGAGATCGGCGCGAACGCACCGAGGCCTTGACAGCGCCGGTGTGAGCGCTCACAATTCGGACGGGCTGTGCCGCGTATCCAGGCGCGCACAGGGACCGATCGCATAGGTGGCTGAGCGTGCACGCGCGCGCGGCCACTCGGGTCAGTCACAGGAGAGATGAGGTAGAGGCATGCGCTCCAGCAAGAGCACGCGGCCGGTTCGTCGGCGAACGCACATTGGGCGACTGGCGGCGCTGGTCGCGGTGCTGGTCGCGGTCTGGACGGCCTGGCCGGCGAGTGTGTCGGCGAGGACGCAACGCGCGAGGTCCCGTTCGGCGACTACCCACACAGACTCGTACGACCATTACTCGTTCATGATCGACGGGCGCCGCACCTACCTGTGGTCCGGGGAGTTCCACTACTTCCGCCTCCCCAGCCCCGACCTCTGGCGCGACATCTTCCAGAAGATGAAGGCCGCCGGATTCAATGCCGTCTCGCTGTACTTCGACTGGGACTATCACTCCCCGCGTCCCGGGGTCTATGACTTCACAGGCATCCGCGACGTGGACAAACTGCTGGACATGGCACAACAGGCCGGGCTGTATGTGATCGTGCGCCCGGCGCCGTACATCAATGCCGAGGTCGACTCCGGCGGGCTGCCCGGCTGGCTGACCACGAAGGCCGAGAACAACCGCAGCGCCGACCCTCGGTTTCTGCAGTACGCGTATGAGTGGATGACGCAGATCGACCGGCACATCGCCCGCCATCAGCTGACCAATGGGACGGGTTCGGTCATCGCCTACCAGATCGAGAACGAGTACTACAACGGCTCGGCGGCGGGGCGCACCTACATGCAGGACCTGGAGAACAAGGCGCGGGCCGACGGCATTACGGTCCCCCTTACGGGCAACAACAATGGCACCTTCAACTCGGGCACCGGGGAGCTGGACGTCGACGGTCCCGACTCCTATCCGCAGGGGTTCAATTGCTCAAACCCGTCGCAATGGAACGGTGTCCCGAACATCTCCTACGACCATCCGGCCGACAAGCCGCTGTATTCACCCGAGTTCCAGGGCGGCGCGTTCGACCCGTGGGGTGGCCCGGGCTACGACAAGTGCGCCCAACTGATCAACGACCAGTTCGCAAACGTCTTCTACAAGCAGAACATCGCCGTCGGGGCCACCGCGCAGAGCTTCTACATGACCTATGGGGGAACGAACTGGGGCTGGCTGGGCATCCCGGAGAACTACACCTCCTACGACTACGGGGCCGCAATCCGCGAGACCCGGCAGCTCGACCCCAAGTACTACGAGGACAAACTCATCGGCTACTTCACCCAGTCCGTGACGCCGCTGACCAAGACAGACCTGATCAACGCCCAGCCGCCCGACAACCCGGCGATCGTCGACACGGCGCGAATCAACCCCGACACGGGGACCCAGTTCCACGTCCTGCGCCACGCCGATTCAACGTCGACCTCGGTCGACCGCACCCACATCGCGATCGACTTCAATGCGAAGCCGATCCCGGAGATCACCTACACCTACGACGACACAGACCCGGCCCTGAACTACACCGGCACCTGGTCGCACGTCGCCAACCAGAGCTACACCGGCGGTGACTACAAGAACACCGAGTCGTTCTCGAACACCGCTGGGGATTCGATGAGCGTGACCTTCACCGGCACGGCAGTGCGCTGGATCGGATCACAGACCAATAACCATGGTCTTGCCGATGTCTACATCGACGGGGTCAAGCAGGCGACCGTCGACTGCTCGGGCAACTCCGACCAGGCGGTGCTGTTCTCCAAGACAGGACTGAGCAGCGGGACGCACACCCTGAACATCGTCGTGGATGGCACGCACAGCAGCGCCTCCACCGACAACTACGTCTCCATCGACGCGATCGACGTCCCCACCGCGCCGCAGACCTCCCCAACCTATCCGGTGGTGCCCCAGCAGCCCGGCACCGCGATCACCCTCGACGGGCGCGACTCGCACATCATCGTGGCCAATTACAAGCTGGGAGACTCCCAACTGCAGTACTCGACTTCGGAGATCATGACCGAAGCGACGATTGCCGGGCGCGATATCGCCGTGCTCTACGGTGACCCCGGCAGCGACGGCGAGACGGTCCTGCACTACGTATCCAAGCCTCAGGTGCAGGCCAGCGGTGGTTCGGTGACCACCAGTTGGGACCCTCAGCGCGGAGACCTACGCCTCGATTATCGGCACGCCGGACTGATCCGCGTCACCGTCGCTCCCTCCGGGCAGCGGCCGCTGCTGCTGTTGATCGCCGACAAGCCGACGGCGGAGACGTTCTGGCGCCAGGACACCGCGGCGGGGCCGGTGCTCGTCCGCGGCACCCACCTGTTGCGGACCGCGGTCAGCAGTGCCGGCGGACGACAGTTGGCGCTCACGGGAGACAACGGCACCGATCACGCCTTCGAGGTGTTCAGCTCGGCACGCCAGGTGACCTGGAACGGTCGGCCGGTGCGGACGACCGCAACCCCGAGTGGCAGCCTGGTGGGGTCCATCCCGGTCGCGGCGACCATCCACCTACCTGCTCTCACCCACTGGCGCCATCAGGAGGAATCCCCCGAGGCGGCGCCGGGCTTTGACGATTCGGGCTGGCAGGTGGCGGACAAGACCACCACCAACAGCATCACGCCGGTGCAGTCACTGCCGGTCCTCTACGCCGACGACTACGGCTTTCACACCGGAAATGTCTGGTATCGGGGACATTTTCAGGCCACCGGCAACGAGACCGGCGTCCATCTCGTATCGGACTCCGGTGGCGGCGCCCAGGCGTTCTCGGCCTGGATCAACGGGCAGTTCCTGGGGAGCTCGACGACGGGCAGCGCCGACTTCGTCTTTCCGGCCGGATCGCTGCACGAGGGCGCTGACAACGTCATCTCCGTGCTCACGGTCAACATGGGCCACGAGGAGGACTACAACTCCACCGACGCCAACAAGACCGCCCGCGGCCTGACCACCGCGGCGCTCATCGGGTCTCCCACTACCGCGGTGACCTGGCGCATTCAGGGCAACCTGGGCGGCGAGAACATCCAGGATCCGGTACGTGGCCCACTCGCCTACGGCGGCCTGTTCGGCGAGCGCGAGGGATGGGCCCTGCCCGGTTACCCCGACGCTCGCTGGAACCCCGTGACATTGCCCGCCTCTGACCCACGAGCGGGCGTCTCGTGGTATCGCACGACCGTCTCGCTGCACCTGCCCGCCGGACAGGACACCTCCATCGGCGTGACGTTCTCTGACAACCCCAGCCGGCGCTATCGCGCGCTGCTCTACGTCAACGGCTGGCAGTTGGGCGACTACGTCAACTACCTCGGGCCCGAGCACAGCTTCCCGATTCCCAACGGGATCCTGAGGACCGATGGCAGCAACACGATCGCCATCGCCGTATGGAACCTCGACTCCAACACTGGAGGGCTGGGGCAGGTGTCACTGACCAATTACGGCAGCTATGCGTCCTCCTTGAGCGTCGGGCCGGTCGACAGCCCGGGCTATCAGGCGATGCGCGGCCCCCACTCGAGGCAATGAGCGATCAGCCATAAGGTGTGCGCCGACAGCGCCCGGCAGCAGCGGGCACACCCAGGCTGGACGAGCGGCGGCTTCCACGAAGCTTGTATAGACACCCACCGAGAGCCGCGATCCGGCCGGCCCTGCCCCAGAAACCCCGCAACCACGGGC
>JANWJC010000068.1 GCA_025449595.1 Acidobacteriota bacterium
CCGCACCGCCGACGCGGCCGGCGCCGACGCCGTCGTGCTCACCGATGCCAGCGTGGACGTCTACCACCCTAAGACCGTACGCGCCACCGCCGGCTCGCTCTGGCACCTGCCGGTCGCGACCGGTGCGGACATCACCGCGCTGGTCGAGGCATTGCACGGCAACGGATTCCGGGTCCTCGCTGCCGATGGTGCGGGCGAGCGCGACCTCGATGCGTTCATCGATGACGGCTCCTTGCAGCCTCCGACCGCGTGGGTGTTCGGCAACGAGGCATGGGGTCTGCCGGCGAGCATCACCGCGCTTGCCGACGAGGTGGTCCGGGTCCCGATCCACGGCCACGCGGAGAGCCTCAACCTGGCAACGGCTGCGGCCGTGTGCCTGTACGCATCCGCCCGCGCCCAGCGCACGACCTGACTATCCCGACGACACCATCAGGGACCAAAGCTCCTGGTGTGTAGCCTGGAAAGGCATTGTGCTGCACCGAGTGTGACGCAGCGAACAGACTCCTGAGGCAGGTCCGCGCCACGCTGCAAGGCACCATGGTCTTGGCAGCCCTGCCGCCCAGGGCCGGGGACCGTGAGACACGACACTACTTAGGGTCCCCTTACTTGGCGGGATCATGAGGCAGGATGGTGGCTGTCGGAACCGCTCGTAGGAGGACTCCCCATGACGGACGCGTACATCAAGCTCGCCGAGTTCGAGCAGAACGGCTACGTGGTCCTGGACAGCTACGACCAGTCCCAGGACCCGACCGAATGGCTCGACATCGAATATGTCGACTGGAAGTCCTCCGGCGAGACCCGGTTCGCGCCGCTGGCCTCCGCGTACGGCGACCTCGAGTGCGACGGGTTCTGGAACCACACGCCACCCAAGACGGACAAGGACGGCGTCTGGGTCGAGGCGAACGTGGCGAAGGGGCCGCGACTCGTCGCCCGGGCCCAGGAGCCCGGCGCCAACGTCGGGCGCTGCCGGGTCATCGAGCTGCAGCCGAACACGTACGCGGACTGCATCTACAACCTGCACCGCGACGACAACAACCGGCTCAACCCCGAGGGCACCGGCTGGATCGTGCGGGGCTTCTTCAACCTCACTGACGACCCGGACTCGGCGATGGTGCTGCGAGCGGACAAGGACGACCCGGCCACCGAGTCGCGCATCCCGCTGCCCGCCGGTGCCCAGCTCATCGTCGACACCCAGCGGCTCTATCACGCGGTGTTCCACCCCGGCGCACAACCGCGCTACAACCTGATCACGTCGTGGACCTCGGGCCCGGAGCTCAAGGCCTACATCGACAAGTACCACGGGGTCAGCCAGGTCGAGTCGCTCCCGTTGGACAAGTCCGTCATCGATGCCGCCACCGCGGACGTGGCGCGCCGTCGGGCCGAGCGCGCCGCAGCTCTCGCCGCGAGGGGTCAGGACCCGCGCTTCGGCGACGGAACCCTCGGCGCCGGTGGGATGGAAGTGCTCTCGGAAGCCTGACGCTGTTTCGGCGCATCGTTTCGCCGGCTTTCCTGCACACCGACGCTGCGACCGTGGTTTCATCCACTCGTCGCGTTGTGCGCGCGGGAGGGAACCGTCATGGCAGCAGCGGTAGCGCACGGGTCGGCACGGCGCCGGCGGGTGTCGCTGTGGGTCGCGACCGCGGCTTGCGTTGCCGGGTTGCTGCCGCTGGCGGTGACCCGGCCGGCGCACGCCGGCGAGCCGACGATATCCAGCAACAACCTGCGCACCGGGTGGGATGACGCCGAGCCCGGGCTGTCCCCGTCCTCGGTGCAGTCCTCGGACTTCGGGCAGCTGTTCAACACGCCGGTGTCGGGCTCGGTCTACGGACAGCCCCTGGTCTCCGGGTCGACGCTGTTGGTCACGACGGAGAAGGCGATCGCGTACGGGATCAACAAGGTGACCGGCAGCGTGTTGTGGCAACACAGCTTCGGCGCGGCGTTCCAGTCCGCGACGGTGAGCTGTGGCGATCTGGCACCTGACCTAGGGTCGACGGCGACCGGCGTTGTGGACCCCGCAACGAACACCTACTACGTCACCACGAAGCTCGTATCCAGCCCTGGCAGCACGCAGGGCACCTGGTGGCTGCAGGCGGTGGACGTCGGCACCGGCGCCAACCGCCCGGGCTTCCCGGTGCAGATCGCCGGCTCACCGACCAACGATCCCACCAACCCGTTCTCCGGGACCCTTGAGCAGCAACGGCCGGGCCTGCTGCTGCTCGGCGGCCGGGTGTACCTGGCGTTCGGCGCGCACTGCGACTACAAGCCGTACAAGGGGTACGTCGTCGGGGTGAGCACCACCACCGGCGCCATCACAGGGTTCTGGGCGGCCGTCATCGGGCCCTCGTCCGGGGCCGGGATCTGGCAGAGCGGCGGCGGGCTGATGAGCGATGGCCAGGACCGGATCTTCCTGTCCACCGGCAACGGGTTCTTCGGGGCCATCTCGGACGGGACGACGGGGTTCCTCGGGGAGTCGGTGGTACGGCTCGACGTCGGTGCGACGGGGGCACTGTCGACCGCCGACTGGTTCACCCCCGCGAACGCACCCGCGCTGGACACCAACGACACCGACTTCGGGTCCGGCGCACCCATGGGTCTGCCCGACGGTTTCGGCACAGCTGCGCATCCCCACCTGCTGGTCCAGGTCGGCAAGGACGGGCGGATGTTCCTGCTGGACCGCGACAACCTCGGTGGTTTCGCCGGTGCCGGTGGCACCGACAAGGTCGTGTCGATGACCTCCAACATCGGGGGTCTGTGGGGGAGTCCGGCCTTCTTCGGCGGGGCCGGCGGACTGCTCTACCTCACGACCTCGTTCCACTCGCTGACCGCGTACTCGTACGGTCTGACCGGCGCGGGCGTGCCGGCGCTGACCTACGCCGCGGCCAGCAAGGTGAACTTCCCCTACACCTCCGGGTCTCCGGTCGTGACCTCGAACGGGACGGACACCTCCAGCGCCACGGTGTGGCAGATCTACAGCGGCGCGTCGGACGGGACCGGCGGGGCGCTGCAGGCCTACCGCGCCATACCGTCGAACGGCGTGCTGAACCTGCTCTGGCAGCAGCCGATCGGCACGGTGAGCAAGTTCAGCAGACCGGCCACCGACGGCGGTCGGGTGTACGTCGGCACCCGGGACGGGCACGTCTTCGGATTCGGGCGCCCGCAGGTGTCCGCGTTGACGTTCTCCCCGCTGGACTTCGGCAACGTCGCGGTGCCTGGCGGGAAGTCCGGGACGGTGACGGTGACGGCGACGACTGCGCTGACGATTTCCTCGATGGCCACCGCAGCACCGTTCGCCGTGACTGCCCCCAAGCTTCCGCTGGCACTGGCCGCGGGCACGTCGTTGCAGATCCCGATGAGTTTCAGCAGCGCCAGCCCCGGGGATGCCATCGGGCAGCTGATGCTCACGACGAGCAAGGGCAGCTACGTCGTGGGGCTGCACGCGTACGGCACCGCCGCGGGCCTCGTGGCGCGGCCGGCCACCCTGGCGTTCGGGCAGCAGCCGACTACCCTGCCGGCGACCCGGGACTTCGTGATCCAGAACACCGGCACCACGGCAACGACGATCCAGTCGGTCTCGGAGCTGGCGCCGCCGTTCACCGTCAACGGGGCACCGGTGATCGGTTCGACCATCCCAGCAGGCGGATCGGTCTCGGTCGGGGTGACGTTCACCCCGACGACGGTCGGTGCCGTCTCGACCACGCTCACCGTCGCGTCGGCAGGTGGATCGGTGCGGGTCCCGATCACTGGGACAGGTGTTCAGGGTTCTAGCAAGCTGGTGCTGACCCCGACCACGCTCGATCTGGGCGCCGTGGGGGTCGGCTCGAGCTCGACCGCCGCGTTCACCGTGGCAAACGGTGGCAACCTGCCCTTGACCATCACGAAGGCCAAGGCGCCCTCTGGGACGTTCTCCACCGCCACCCCGCTCAGCGAGGGCCTCGTGATCACGGACAACGCGTACACCCAGCCGGTGACCTTCACCCCCCCGTCGGTGGGCTCGTTCAGCGACCAGTACCTGATCACCGGTGACGACAACCGCGGCGCGCAGATCGTGACGCTGAAGGGCACCGGTGTCGCACCCGGAACCGCGTTCGCGGTGGCCCCGACGCGGTTGCTGGACACCCGTCGGGGGACTGCCGGTCCGGTGAGCGGCGGCCACGTCGTGAGCGTGCCGGTGCTGGGCCGTGGGGGGGTGCCGTCCTCCGGCGTCGCGGCGGTGGTGCTGAACGTGACGGTGACCGGGGGGACCCGTGGCGGCTTCGTCGCGGTGTACGGGCATGGCGCTACCGCTCCGGGCACGTCGAACCTGAACTTCGTTGCGGGTCAGACGGTTCCGAACCTGGTACTGGCACCGGTCGGAACGGACGGCAAGGTCGACCTCCTCGTTCGCTCCACGGGATCGGTCCAGCTGATAGCCGACGTGTCCGGTTACATCGTGAGCGGGTCCCCGGTTGTCCCAGGCGCGGTAGGGGTCGTCGCACCGGCGCGGTTGCTGGACACCCGGACGGGGGCGGGCCGTCCGCTGAGCGGCGGTCGTTTCGTGAGCCTGCAGGTGCTGGGTCATGGCGGGGTCCCGAAGTCCGGGGTGGGGGCGGTGGTGCTGAACGTGACGGTGACCGGCGCGACCCGCAGCGGCAACCTCGCGGTGTACGCCGATGGCCGGCCCGTTCCGGGCACGTCGAACCTGAACTTCGTTGTGGGTCAGACGGTTCCGAACCTGGTGCTGGCACCGGTGGGAGCGGACGGGAAGGTCGACTTCTTCGTGCATTCCACGGGGTCGGTTCACGTGGTGGCCGACGTGTCGGGTTACGTCCTGAGCGGCGCCCCGATGGCGGCCGGCGCCGTCGGGATCGTGTCCCCGACGCGGTTGCTGGACACCCGGCAGGGTGCGGGTCGTCCGGTGAGCGGTGGGCACCTGGTGAGCGTGCCCGTGCTGGGCCGTGGCGGGGTCCCGAAGTCCGGGGTGGGGGCGGTGGTGCTCAACGTCACCGTCACCAGAGGGACCAGCGGAGGCTATGTCGTGGTGTACGCCGATGGTGGGGCCGTTCCGGGCGCGTCGAACCTGAACTTCGTGGCGGGTCAGACGGTTCCGAACCTGGTGCTGGCACCCGTGGGCGCGGACGGGAAGATCGACGTCCTCGTACGTACCACCGGGTCCGTCCACGTGATCGTGGACGTGTTCGGCTACACCTTGTCCAGGTGATCGCGGCCCGCGCCGCTACCGGTTCGATTCCTGCGCGGGCGCGCCCATAAACTCGGGCCCGTGTCAGCACCCAACTCCTCGTTCGACCCGGTCGAGGTGGCCGATCTGTCACCGCAGGCTGTGGCGGCTGCGGTGACGGCCGCGCTCACCGCGATCGCCGGGGCCAGTGACCTGGCCGAGCTCAAGGACGTACGCCTGACCCACGGCGGCGACCACAGCACGCTGGCGCTGGCCAACCGTGAGATCGGGGCGCTGCCCCCGCACGCGAAGGCCGATGCCGGCAAACGGGTCGGTGAGGCGCGAGCCCAGGTGCGGCAGGCGCTCCAGGCACGTCAGATCGAGCTGGAGGCCGACCGCGACGCGCGGGTCCTGGTCGAGGAGGCGGTCGATGTCACCTTGCCCTACGACCGCCGCGTCGCGGGTGCGCGCCACCCCCTCACCACCTTGCACGAGCGCATCGCGGACGTCTTCGTCGCGATGGGCTGGGAGATCGCCGAAGGCCCCGAGGTCGAGGCGGAGTGGCTGAACTTCGACGCGCTCAACATCGGTCCGGATCATCCGGCCCGCACCATGCAGGACACGTTCTTCATCGGCTCCGAGGACTCCGGCGTCGTGCTGCGCACCCACACCTCCCCGGTGCAGATCCGCAGCCTGCTGGACCGGCCGTTGCCCGTGTACGTCATCTGTCCGGGTCGGGTCTACCGCACCGACGAGTTCGACGCGACGCACCTGCCGGTCTTCCACCAGGTCGAAGGACTTGTCGTCGACGAGGGCATCACCGTCGGCGACCTCAAGGGCACGCTGGACCACTTCGCACGCGAGATGTTCGGTCCCGAGACCAAGACCCGGTGGCGGCCCTCGTACTTCCCGTTCACCGAACCGAGCCTGGAGTTCGACATCTGGTTCGAGGCCGCCAAGGGCGGTCCGCGCTGGATCGAGTGGGGCGGCTGCGGCATCGTGAACCCACGGGTGCTGGCCGCCGCCGGCGTGGACAGCGACCGCTACAGCGGCTTCGCGTTCGGCATCGGCATCGACCGGACGCTGATGTTCGCGAACGACGTGACGGACATGCGTGACATGGCCGAGGGCGACGTACGTTTCACCCGGTTGTTCGGAGCGGAGTTCTGATGCGCATCCCCCTGTCGTGGCTGCGCGACTATGTGGACGTGCCTTCGAGTGAGGACATCGAGGCGATCGCGGAACACTTGGTACGCGCCGGGCTCGAGGTGGAGGAGATCATCACCGTCGGAGCGGACCTGCAGGGTCCGCTGGTCGTCGGGCTGGTGCTCGAGGTCACCGAGCTCACGGAGTTCAAGAAGCCGATCCGGTTCTGCCGCGTGGCGGTCGGGGCGGGCAACGGTCACACCGACACTCCCGGCGAGCGCGGGATCATCTGCGGGGCAAGCAACTTCGTCGCCGGTGACCTCGTCGTCGTGGCACTGCCCGGAGCGGTGCTGCCGGGTGGGTTCGCGATCTCGAGCCGGCAGACGTACGGGCACGTCTCGGACGGCATGATCTGCTCCGAGCGCGAGCTGGCCCTCGGTCAGGACCACGCCGGGATCATGGTGCTGCCGCCCGGGACTGCCGATGCCGGGGCGTCGGCGCGCGAGATCCTCGGCATCGGCGAGCAGGTCATCGATGTCACGGTCACCCCCGACATCGGATACTGCCTGTCCCTTCGCGGCGTGGCCCGCGAGCTGTCGACGGCGTACGGCCTGCCGCTGCGCGACCCGGGTACGACCCTCGTCGAGCTGCCGGCACCGGCCGGTGGCTCACCCGCGCGATGCGTCGTTGAGGACCTCGACGGCTGCGCTCTCTACACGTTGTCCACTATCAGCGGCTTCGACCCGAAAGCGCCTACGCCGCAATGGATGCGAGCCCGACTCGGCGCAGCAGGTGTCCGGTCGGTCTCCCTAGCCGTGGACGTGACGAACTACGTCATGATCGAGACCGGGCAGCCGTTGCATGCGTTCGACCTCGGCAAGCTTGCCGGGCCGGTGACCGTACGCCGGGCCCGCGCCGGTGAGGCCCTCGAGACCCTCGACCACGTGAAGCGGACGCTTTCGACCGAGGACCTGCTGATCACCGACGACCGTGGTCCGATCGGACTGGCGGGGGTCATGGGTGGGCTCACCTCCGAGATCGACGACGCGACAACCGACATCGCGCTCGAGGCGGCTTGGTTCTCGTCCGCGGGGGTAGCCAGGACCTCGCGTCGGCACAAGTTGTCCAGCGACGCGTCCCGGCGCTACGAACGTGGGGTCGACCGGGTGCTCGCGCCGTATGCCGGTGCGCGAGCCGCGGCGTTCCTGCTCGAGCTCGGTGGTGGCACGTACGTCGGCATGACCGCGGTCGAGGCGCCTTACGAGCAGCCGGCCGTCAGGCTCGATGTCGAGCTGCCGCAACGGATCGCGGGCATCGACATCGGTGCCGCCGACGTGGTGCAGCGGCTGCGGGCAGTGGGGTGCGTGGTCGCCGACGGCGACGTCCTGACGGTCACGCCGCCGAGCTGGCGCCCGGACCTGACCGACCCGTACGACCTGGTCGAGGAGGTGCTGCGCCTCGGCGGCTACGACGCGATCCCGCCGAGGGTGCCGCGGGCTCCGTTCGGTCATGGCCTCACGCAGACGCAGCGGCAGCGGCGCCGGATCTCGCGCGAGGTTGCAGCGTTCGGCTGCACCGAGGTGCTGTCGTTCCCGTTCATCGGAGCGGCCGACCTCGACGCCTTGTGCCTGCCCCCGGACGATCCGCGACGCCGGCTGCTGCTGGTGGCCAACCCGCTGTCGGACGAGGCGCCCGGCATGCGTACGACACTGCTGCCCGGGTTGTTGGCAGCGGTACGCCGCAACATCGGGCGCGGGCTGAGTGATGTCGCGGTGTACGAGACCGGCGCGGTGTTCCTGCTGCGCGAGGGCCAGCCCGGGCGCGGTATCACGGACCCTCCGCGCCCCTCGGTGACAGCCCGACCGAGCGAGCAGGACCTTGCCGCGCTGTACGACCTGCTGCCCGACCAGCCGCAGCGCCTCGCCACCGCATTCGCGGGGCAGCGTTCACCGGCCGGCTGGTGGGGGCCGGCCGAACCTGCCGGCTGGGCCGATGCGGTCGAGTCCGCTCGCGCCGCGGCGGCAGCAGTCGGGGCCGCGCTGAGCGTCAGGTCAGGCGCCACCCCGATGCCGTGGCACCCGGGCCGGTGCGCCGAGCTGATCGTCGACGGTGCCGTCGTCGGCCACGCCGGCGAGCTGCACCCGCGCGTCCTCGGGGCGTACGGACTGCCCCCTCGCAGCGCCGTGATGGAGCTCGACCTGCGCGCCGTGCTCGCGGCCGCCACACCGGTGCGGCTGGACGGTTCGCTCTCGGGCTACCCGGTCGCCAAGGAGGACGTCGCCCTGGTGGTCGGCTCCGCCGTGGCAGCTGCCGACGTCGCGGCGGCACTGCGCGCCGGGGCAGGGGAGCTACTGGAGTCCGCGCGACTCTTCGACGTCTACACCGGCGAGCAGGTCGGCCCGGGGCACAAGTCGCTCGCGTATGCGCTGCGGTTCCGCGCCCCCGACCGGACCCTGACCGTCGATGAGGTCAGCGCCGCCCGCGACGCAGCAGTCGCAGCCGCCTCCGCCGCAGTGGGCGCCGCCCTGCGCACCTGAGGGCCCACCACCTGCCGCCACCCGGTCGTGAGTCCCCGTCCCAGCCCCAGTTGATCATGGGCTGGAGTGCGCTTCGCCTCGTCGATCATGGGGGTGAGTGCGCCTTTGCGCCCAGAACCGCACTCAACTCCATGATCGACAGGGCACCTCCCCCCTCGTCGAAGAGTATGTGGGTATGCGTATATAGTGCTGCCCGTGGCACACCATCAGCTCGTCGCAGCGGTCGTCGGTGCGTCGGGCTACGCCGGAGGGGAGGTCGTACGCCTGCTGCTCGGGCACCCCGACCTGCAGGTGGGGCCCCTGGCGGCCGGGCGCAGCGCCGGCAAGTACGTGACCGCGCTGCACCCGCACCTTGTCACCCTCGCCGACCGTACGTTCGTGCCGACCGACGCCGACGCGGTGCTCGGTGCCGACGTGGTGTTCCTCGCGCTGCCGCACGGCGAGTCGGCTGCGTTCGCCGCGACGCTGTCGTCCGACGTCGTGGTCATCGACCTCGGCGCCGACCACCGCCTCGTCGACCCGGCGCACTGGGAGCAGTACTACGGCGGCAGGCACGCTGGGACCTGGACGTACGGCCTGCCCGAGCTCGGCGACGCCCGCAAGGAGATCACCGGGGCGACCCGGATCGCGAACCCCGGGTGCTACCCGACCGGGGTCATCCTCGGACTGGCACCGCTGCTCGCTGCCGGCCTCGTGGAGCCGGACGATGTCGTGGTCGTCGCGGCGAGCGGGACCACCGGAGCGGGCCGCAAAGCCAGCGACGCGCTGTCGGCGAGCACCGTGATAGGCCAGCTGTCGGCGTACAAGATCGGTGGCGCGCATCAGCACACCCCGGAGATCGAGCAGGCGCTGGGCCGGGCCGCGGAGGCGTCGGTGACCGTGAGCTTCACGCCCGTCCTGGCTCCGATGCCGCGCGGCATCCTCGCCACCTCCACGGCCCGGCTGGCCGAGGGCGTCACGACCGAGCTGCTGGCTGAGGCGCTGCACGGCGCGTACGACCAGGAGCCCTTCGTCCAGGTGCTGTCGGCCGGCCAAACACCGCAGACCGGCGCGACGATCGGCTCCAACTCCGTGCACCTGCAGGTCGCCGCTGACCTGCACTCGGGTCGGGCCGTCGTCGTCAGCGCGCTCGACAACCTTGTCAAAGGCGCTGCGGGACAGGCGATCCAGAACGCCAACCTGGCGCTGGGGCTGCCCGAGACCGCGGGCCTCACATCGATCGGGGTCGCCCCGTGAGCCAGCGAGGAGTGAGCTTGCGAGCCCCGGAGCCGGCGAACGAGGAGGGATCGTGAGCCAGCGAGGAGTGAGCTTGCGAGCCCCGGAGCCGGCGAACGAGGAGGGATCGTGAGCGTCACAGCCGCACAGGGTTTCCGGGCTGCCGGGGTGGTCGCCGGCCTGAAGTCTCCGGGAGCACCCGACGTCGCGCTGGTCGTCAGCGACGGCCCGTCGTACGCCGCCGCCGGGGTCTTCACCGGCAACCGGGTCAAGGCAGCTCCGGTGCTGTGGAGCGAGCAGGTGCTGCGGGCCGGAGCGGTGAGGGCGGTCGTCCTGAACTCCGGTGGTGCCAATGCCTGCACCGGTCCGGAGGGCTTCGCGGACACCCACCGCACCGCCGAGCAGGTGGCAGAAGCGCTGTCCGTCGGCGCCGGCGAGGTGGCGGTCTGCTCCACCGGACTGATCGGGGTGCGGCTCCCGATGCCGGCACTCACGGCGGGAGTCGAGAAGGCGGTCGCAGGCCTCACCTACGACGGCGGTGATGCCGCTGCCGCCGCGATCATGACGACCGACTCGGTCGCCAAGCAGGCCGCGTTCACCGGGGACGGGTTCACGGTCGGCGGGATGGCCAAGGGTGCCGGCATGCTCGCGCCAGCACTGGCGACCATGCTCGTGGTCGTCACAACCGATGCTGTCGCGAAATCGGCTGACCTCGACACCGCGCTGCGGGCCGCGACCCGGACCACGTTCGACCGGATCGACTCCGACGGCTGCATGTCGACGAACGACACGGTGCTGCTGCTGGCCAGTGGCGCGTCCGGGATCGTCGCGACGCCGCAGCAGCTCACAGACGCAGTCACCGCGGTGTGCGCCGACCTGGCCCGCCAGCTCGTCGCGGACGCGGAGGGCGCTAGCAAGGACGTACGCATCGTCGTCACCGGTGCCGCCACCGAGGCGGACGCGCTGGAGGTCGGCCGCTCACTGGCGCGCTGCAACCTGCTCAAGTGCGCGATCCACGGGGAGGACCCCAACTGGGGTCGTGTGCTCGCTCAGGTCGGGACGACGTCCGCCGCGTTCGAGCCGGACGGCATCGACGTCGCGATCAACGGTGTCTGGGTGTGCCGTGACGGTTCGGTGGGGGATGACCGCGACCTCGTCGACATGACCGGCCGCGAGGTCACGATCAACGTGGACCTCAGGGCCGGCAGCGGCTCGGCCACGATCTGGACGAACGACCTGACAGCGGCGTACGTCCACGAGAACTCGGCGTACTCGTCGTGACGCGCGACCACGAGGCGGCCCTGGCCAAGGCCGCGGTGCTGGCAGAAGCGTTGCCCTGGATGGAGAAGTTTCAGGGCTCGACCGTCGTCCTGAAGTACGGCGGCAACGCGATGGTCGACGACGAGCTGCGCCGCGCGTTCGCCGCCGACGTCGTGTTCCTTCGCCACTCCGGCCTCTACCCGGTGGTCGTGCACGGCGGCGGCCCCCAGATCACGGCGATGCTGGAGCGGCTCGGCATCGTCAGCGATTTCCGTGGCGGCCACCGGGTGACGACCCCGGAGGTGATGGACGTGGCGCGCATGGTCCTGACCGGGCAGGTGCAGCGCGACATCGTCGGGAACATCAACGCGCACGGGCCGTACGCCGTAGGCCTGTCCGGCGAGGACACCCACCTGTTCACCGCGACCCGTCGCCCCGTGCACATCGACGGTGCGCTCGTGGACGTCGGTCTGGTCGGTGATGTGACAGAGGTTCGGACCGGTTTCGTACGAGACCTGCTCGACGCGGGCCGCATCCCGGTCATCAGCTCGATCGGTGCGGGCACCGACGGGCAGGTCTACAACATCAACGCCGATACCGCCGCTGCCGCACTCGCCGTGGCCCTCGGCGCTGACAAGCTCGTGGTGCTCACCGACGTCGACGGCCTGTACGCCGACTGGCCCGGCGGCGACGAAGTCATCTCCACGATCCTGGCCCGCGAGCTGGAGGCCATGCTGCCCACGCTGTCCACCGGCATGCTCCCCAAGATGCAGGGCTGCCTGCGCGCCGTGCGCGGCGGCGTACCGGAGGCGCACGTGGTCGACGGGCGGATCCCGCACGTCGTCCTGCTCGAGGTGTTCACCGACGCCGGCATCGGAACCATGGTCCTGCCCGACGGGGGGCGCGCCGCATGACCTCGACCTATGCCGAGCGCTGGTCCGGCGCGATGATGCCCAACTACGGAATCCCTCCGCTGACGCTCGTCCGCGGTGCCGGGACCCGGGTGTGGGACGCCGACGACCGGGAGTACCTCGATCTCGTCGCGGGGATAGCGGTGAACGCGCTCGGTCACGCGCACCCCGCGGTGGTCGAGGCCGTGTCGAGGCAGGTGGCCCAGCTCGGCCACACCAGCAACCTGGTCGTCAACGAGCCCGCGCTCCAGCTCGCGGAGCGGCTGCTGTCCCTGTTGGACCCGGAGGGCGCCCGCGGCGGTCGGGTGTTCTTCGCGAACTCCGGGACCGAGGCGAACGAGGCCGCGCTCAAGCTCAGCCGGCGCACCGGCCGGACCACGGTCGTGGCCGCCGACGGCGGATTCCACGGCCGGACCATGGGGGCGCTCTCGATCACCGGCCAGCAGGGCAAGCGGACACCGTTCGAGCCACTGCTGCCGGGGGTCCGATTCGTTCCGTACGGCGACGCCGCGGCCCTGGCCGCCGCTGTCGACACCGACACCGCGGCTGTTTTCCTCGAACCGGTGCAGGGGGAGTACGGCGTCGTCGTGCCGCCTGCCGGCTACCTCGGCGCCGCCCGCGAGATCGCGTCCGCCGCCGGCGCGCTGCTCGTCCTGGACGAGGTGCAGACCGGGATCGGTCGCACCGGGGCGTGGTTCGCGCACCAGCTCGACGACATTTCGCCCGATGTCGTCACGCTGGCGAAGGGCCTGGGCGGCGGCCTGCCGATCGGTGCCTGCGTCGCGTTCGGGACCGCCGCCGGACTGCTCGGCCCCGGCAGCCACGGCTCGACGTTCGGCGGCAACCCGGTGTGCGCAGCCGCAGCGCTAGCGGTCCTGGACACCATCGAGAACGACAACCTGATCAAGCATGCTGCGGAGGCGGGCCGCGCCCTCGCCGCCGGGATCGAGGCCCTCGACCACCCGCTCGTCTCCCACGTGCGCGGTCGCGGGCTGATGCTCGGCGTGGTTCTGCGCGCGGACGTGTCGGCGCGCGTGGAGGTCGCCGCCCGCGGCGTGGGGCTGCTGGTCAATGCCGCGACCCCGGGCGTGGTGCGCCTGGTGCCGCCGCTGATCCTCAGCGACGACGACGTGACCCTCGCCGTGGAGCTGCTGGCGGCAGCCCTCGACGCAACGAACGAGTCGGGACGGGCGGGGTCGTCATGACGGTGGCGCGTACGAAGAACGCCCGCCGGCGACGGATCGTGGAGATCCTGGAACGCTCGTCGGTGCCCAGCCAGGCGCGCCTGGCGGACCTGCTCGCCGCCGACGGCCACGACGTCACGCAGGCCACGTTGTCCCGCGACCTCGACGAGCTCGGTGCGGTAAAAGTCGTCACAGCAGACGGCACCTCCATGTACGCCGTCCCCGGTGAGGGTGGCGACCGCGGGCTCGTCAGCGCTGTGACCGAACAGGAGGCGCGGTCGCGGCTCACCCGGGTCGCCGGCGAAGTCCTGGTGTCCGCGGACAGCTCCGCGAACCTCGTGGTGCTGCGTACGCCGCCGGGCGCCGCGCAGTACCTCGCGTCCGTCCTGGACCACACGGTGCTTCCTGACGTCATCGGCACGGTTGCCGGGGACGACACCGTGCTGCTGATCACCCGGGACCCGGACGGCGGGGCCGCGGTCGCTGCCGCCATGCTCCGTCTGGCGGAGTCCGGTCACTGACCGCATCGACCCAACGTGAGTACGAGCGTGACACCAGAGCGGTGACGCACGAACGAAGGACGAAAGAGGAGAAGGCAATGACCGAGCGCGTGGTGCTGGCATACAGCGGCGGCCTTGACACTTCGGTGGCAATCGGCTGGATCGCGGAGGAGACCGGCGCCGAGGTGATCGCGGTCGCCGTGGACGTCGGCCAGGACGGCGAGGACCTGGAGGTCATACGCGACCGGGCCCTGGCGTGCGGCGCAGTCGATGCGTACGTCGCGGATGCGCGCGAGGAGTTCGCGGACGAATACTGCCTGCCTGCGCTGAAGGCCGATGCGCTCTACCTGGACCGCTACCCGCTGGTGTCTGCGCTCTCGCGACCCGTGATCGTCAAGCACCTCGTGGCCGCGGCGAAGCAGCACGGCGCGACGATCGTGGCGCACGGCTGCACCGGCAAGGGCAACGACCAAGTGCGGTTCGAGGTGGGCATCGCGAACCTGGCGCCGGACCTGACCTGCATCGCCCCGGTCCGCGACTACGCGATGACGCGTGACAAGGCGATCGAGTTTGCCGAGCGCACCGGACTGCCCATCAGCCAGAACAAGAAGTCGCCGTACTCGATAGACCAGAACGTGTGGGGCCGCGCCGTCGAGACCGGTTTCCTGGAGGACATCTGGAACGGACCGATCGAGGACGTCTACTCGTACACGCAGGACCCGGCCATCCCTCGCCCGCAGGACGAGGTCGTCATCACCTTCGAAGCGGGCGCGCCGATCGCGATCGATGGCGAGAAGGTCACGATGCTGCAGGCGATCCAGAAGCTCAACGCCCGTGCCGGCGCGCAGGGCGTGGGTCGTCTCGACCTGGTCGAGGACCGGCTGGTGGGGATCAAGAGCCGGGAGATCTACGAGGCCCCGGGCGCGATCGCACTGATCACTGCGCACCAGGAACTGGTCAACGTGACCGTCGAGCGCGAGCTGTCGCGCTTCGGCCGCGGGGTCTCGCAGCGCTGGAGCGAGCTGGTCTACGACGGGCTCTGGTACTCCCCGCTCAAGCGCGCCCTGGACGGGTTGCTCGACGACCTGAACGCCACGGTGTCCGGCGACATCCGGATGACGCTGCATGGTGGCCGTGCCGTCGTCACCGGGCGTCGCGGCGACGAGTCTCTTTACGACTTCGGCCTCGCCACGTATGACACCGGTGACACCTTCGACCAGTCGCAGGCCAAGGGATTCATCGACATCTGGGGCCTGTCCAGCACGATGGCCGCGCGCCGCGACCAGCGGCTCGGGCGCAGCAGTGGCTGATCCCGACGCCGTCGGATCGACGGCGGCCGGTCGGCTGTGGGGTGCCCGATTCGCGGCCGGGCCGTCGGACGCGATGGCGGCCCTGTCACGGTCCACGGACGTCGACTGGCGACTTGCTCCGTACGACCTGTTGCAGAGCAAGGCCCACGCCCGGGTCCTGAACAGGGCCGGGCTGCTGACGGGGGACGAGCTCGACAAGATGCTCGCTGGTCTGGACGCGATCGCAGGAGACGTGGCGTCCGGGACCCTGACGCCCGCGCCGGACGACGAGGACGTCCACGGAGCGTTGGAGCGGGTCCTCGTCGAGCGGTTGGGGACCCTCGGCGGCAAGCTGCGTGCGGGACGCAGCCGTAACGACCAGGTGGCCACGGACCTGCGATTGTTCCTGCGCGACCACGCCCGTGCCGTCGCGGTCGCCGTGGTCGATCTGCAGCGGGCGATCCTCGAGCAGGCGCAGGCACATGTCGACTCGGCCGCCCCGGGTTTCACCCACCTGCAGCACGCCCAGCCGGTGTCCTTCGGCCACGAGCTCGCCAAGCACGTCCACGCGTTCGCCCGCGACCTGGACCGGCTGCGCGACTGGGACCGGCGCACGTCCGTGTCGCCCATGGGCGCGGGAGCCCTGGCCGGCTCGACGCTGGAGCTCGACCCGCTGGCCGTGGCGCGCGAGCTCGGCTTCGAGTCCGCGGCCGCCAACTCCATCGACGCCGTCAGCGACCGTGACTTCGTTGCCGAGTTCTGCTTCGTCGCCGCCATGGTCGGCGTGCATCTGTCGCGGCTGGGGGAGGAGATCGCCCTGTGGTCGTCGCGGGAGTTCGGGTGGGCGACGCTTGACGATGCGTGGTCGACGGGCAGCTCGATCATGCCGCAGAAGAAGAATCCGGACGTCGCCGAGCTGGCGCGCGGCAAGGCCGGTCGGCTCATCGGCGGGCTCACCGGTTTGCTGGCGACACTGAAGGCGCTGCCGTTCGCGTACAACCGCGACCTGCAGGAGGACAAGGAGCCGGCGTTCGACGCCGTCGACACGCTGCTGCTCGTGCTACCGGCGATGACCGGGTGCATGGCCACGCTGCGCTTCGACACCGACACGATGGCGGGCTCGGCGCCGCAGGGGTACGCGTTGGCGACCGAGATCGCGGAGTGGCTGGTCACGAACGGGTTGCCCTTCCGGGAGGCGCACGAGCTGGCCGGCGGCTGCGTACGCGCGGCGGAGTCCCGCGGTGTCGGGCTGCACGAGCTGACCGACGCCGAGCTCGCGGCCCTCTCGCCCGCGCTCACCCCGGCCGTCCGCGACGTGCTGACCGTGCCGGCAGCGCTGGCGGCCCGATCCCGGTACGGCGGGACCGCACCGGCCCGGGTACGTGAGCAGCTGGCCGCCCTTCACGCCGTCGTCGCCGCCGACGCCGCCTGGGCCGCGATCTCGTCCCTGCCACCGAGCTGACCGCAGTGGCACCTGCCATGTTCTCGCGTGGCCCGCTGCTGGTCGGGCCCCTCACGGCCGCGCCCGCACTGCTCGGCGCGGTGATCTGCTCGACGACCGACCAGGGTGAGGTCGCGGTCCGCCTCACTGAGGTCGAGGCGTACGACGGCGCCCTTGACCCCGGCTCGCACGCGTACCGAGGTCGTACCGCCCGCAACGCCGTCATGTTCGGCGAGCCGGGGCACGCGTACGTCTACTTCACCTACGGCATGCACTACTGCCTGAACGTCGTGTGCCGTGGCGCGGGCACCGCCGGCGGGGTGCTGCTGCGCGCGGGGCAGGTCGTGCGCGGGGAGGAGCTCGCCCGGTCCAGGCGACAAGCGGCTCGCACGGCGCGGGACCTGGCCCGGGGCCCCGCGAACCTGGCGCAGGCACTGGGCATCGACCTGGCGTGGGACGGAGTCGACCTGCTGAACTCCGGGTCGCGCCTTCGACTCGAACGAGGTCGCCGGGTTGCGGCGGAGCTGGTAGCGACCGGCCCGCGGGTGGGGCTGCGAGCCGCGCCCGATGTTCCTTGGCGGTACTGGGTCAGCGGGGACTCGACGGTCTCGGCGTACAAGGCGGCAGCGGTGCGGGAGAAACCGACGCCGGGCCCCGACGCTGCGTAGGCAAAGATGTCGGCCGTGACCGACCCGACGAAGCGCACCGCTGTCCTTGACGACCTGCTCTGGCGCGGGCTGGTGGCCAACAGCACCGACCTGGGCGAACTGCGCGCCGAGGCCGAGGCGCGACCGATCACGCTGTACTGCGGGTTCGACCCCACGGCTCCCAGCCTGCACCTGGGCAACCTGCTGCAGATCCTGACCGTGCGGCGCTTCCAGCTCGCCGGGCACCGCCCGCTCGTGCTGGTGGGTGGGGCGACCGGGCTCATCGGCGACCCCAAGATGACGGGGGAGCGCAGCCTCAACCCCGGCGAGCTCGTGGGCGAGTGGGTCGCCCGGATCCACCAGCAGATCGAGCCGTTCTTCGACTTCGAGGGCGACAACGCCGCGCGCATGGTCGACAACTACGACTGGACCAAGGACCTGTCCACGCTGGACTTCCTGCGAGAGATCGGGAAGCACTTCAGCGTCAACCGGATGCTGGACCGCGAGGCGGTGGCCGCGCGCCTGGCCGGCCCGGGGATCTCGTACACCGAGTTCAGCTACCAGCTGCTGCAGTCCCACGACTACCTGCAGCTGTTCGACCGGTACGGCTGCTCGTTGCAGACCGGTGGCTCAGACCAGTGGGGCAACATCACTGCCGGCGTCGACCTGATCCGCCGCGTCAAAGCGGTTCGCGTCCACGGGCTGACCACGCCGTTGGTCACCAAGTCCGACGGGACGAAGTTCGGCAAGACAGAGTCGGGCACGGTGTGGCTGGATCCGACCCTCACGACGCCGTACGCGTTCTTCCAGTTCTGGCTCAACGTGGAGGACGACCTGGCCCCCGAGCTGCTGCGGATGTTCTCGTTCCGCCAGCGAGCGGAGATCGAAGGGCTCGAGGCCGCCACCCGGGAGCGCCCGCAGGAACGGGCGGCGCAGCGTGCGCTCGCCGAGGAGATCACCGACCTCGTGCACGGGTCGCAGGAGCGGGAGAGGGCGCAGGCGGCGGGGCAGGCCCTGTTCGGCCGCGGGGAGCTGGCCGAGCTTGATCACGCCATGCTCGATGCCGCGCTGCGCGAGACCCCCCATACCCAGGTGACCCGCGCCGAGCTCGGGGCGGGGCTACCGGTGGCCGAGCTGTTCGTCCGGTGCGGTCTGGTGACCAGCAACGGGGCCGCCCGGCGAACCATCAACGAGGGCGGGGCGTACCTGGCGAACGTGCGCGTGCTGGACGAGGCAGCGACCGTCGGCCCCGACGACCTGCTGGGTGAGCGCTGGCTCGTGCTGCGCCGGGGTCGTCGTCACATCGGTGCGATCGAGGTAGTGCCAACCCCGTGACGACGGCAAGGGTCTGTTCCGTGGCCCACCTGCGCTGTGCTGCAACAGCTTTCGCACTCTCGCGGCTGCCCGCCGCGCCGAGGAGGGCCGGATTTGACCAGCCTGGGGTGGCCACATAGTGTTCACCCCGTCAGCCCACAGGGAGCAACGGACACCACCAGGTGGCCGGTCTCATCGGGTCTGACCCCCCAAGCTCGGCGGGTGCTCGCACCTGCTGGCCAAGCGTGTGCGGATCCCACCGATCCCGCGCCGGGAGGGGCCGGGAGCGGATTTGACCGCTCGAACCGGACCCGGTAAGTTAGACATGTTGCCCTGAGAACGGCCGGATTCGGCCGCTATTCGGTGCGCACCAGATCCTTGAGAACTCAACAGTGTGCAACAATCGATGCCAAAAACCCCGTCGCGGGTGACTGGTTCACGACGGCATTTGCCGCACGTGCCACATCCGCACGGTGAAATACATGGTAGTTGGATAAGCGTTCAGCTTGTCTACGCCGGACACTCTCTAGTCGGTACCCGCAGGCCTATTCCGCCTGCGTACCAATAGACATCAACGGAGAGTTTGATCCTGGCTCAGGACGAATGCTGGCGGCGTGCTTAACACATGCAAGTCGAACGGTGAAGGAGAGCTTGCTCTCCGGATCAGTGGCGAACGGGTGAGTAACACGTGGGCAACCTGCCCCTCGCTCCGGGATAACCTCGGGAAACCGAAGCTAATACCGGATACGACCCGGTGCGACATCGCACTGGGTGGAAAGAATTTCGGCGAGGGATGGGCCCGCGGCCTATCAGCTAGTTGGTGAGGTAACGGCTCACCAAGGCGACGACGGGTAGCCGGCCTGAGAGGGCGACCGGCCACACTGGGACTGAGACACGGCCCAGACTCCTACGGGAGGCAGCAGTGGGGAATATTGCACAATGGGCGAAAGCCTGATGCAGCGACGCCGCGTGAGGGATGACGGCCTTCGGGTTGTAAACCTCTTTCAGCAGGGACGAAGCGAAAGTGACGGTACCTGCAGAAGAAGCACCGGCCAACTACGTGCCAGCAGCCGCGGTAATACGTAGGGTGCAAGCGTTGTCCGGAATTATTGGGCGTAAAGAGCTCGTAGGCGGTCTGTCGCGTCGAATGTGAAAACCCGGGGCTCAACCCCGGGCCTGCATTCGATACGGGCAGACTAGAGTTCGGTAGGGGAGTCTGGAATTCCTGGTGTAGCGGTGAAATGCGCAGATATCAGGAGGAACACCGGTGGCGAAGGCGG
>JANWJC010000069.1 GCA_025449595.1 Acidobacteriota bacterium
CGACGTCTCCTGCGCGCTGCAGACTCTTGGTGGAGTCCTGAGCCGTCACGTTCCAAGGGGCCGTCTCGGCGTTGCCGGCACGCCAGACCCGTGCGCGCAGCGTGGTCGGCGCGGCACCGCTGACCTGCAGGTGCACCCGCACAGGGTGTGCGGGATCGAACACGAGACCGGGGACCTGCTGCTCCGGACCCAGCGCAGTCTCGACGCCCGCTGGGCTTCGGCGCTCGAGGGTCACACCGACCGTGCCGCCGGCCTTCAACCGCACCTTCGCCAGGTAGTTCCCCGCACCCGCCACGTTGCGGCCCACCACGTAGAGATACGTGCCACTGCCAGCTGGCGCCTTGTTGCTCCCGAGCGTCACAGTGATGTCCGTCTTGTCCGACGCGACGGAGCGCAGCCACGCGGCCGGCCCTTGGCCGTCAGCCCGCAGAGTGATCGTCCCGACTCCCTTGGCGACGGCGAAGGACTTGGCGACGGGTCCGCCCACGGTCCAGCTCCCACCAAGGTCGGCTGTCCCCCAGCCGTTGTGGACCGTGCGTGAGAAGTTGTCCGACGCGACGAGAATCGGCCCGCCGCTGCCCGCATTCGCTGACTGCCGTCCGATGACGAAACTGGCGATGACGGCCAGGACGACGGCCAGCACCGCGACCGATGGCGCCAACCTCATGCGGCTCGCCGTCCCCGCCGGCGAGAACTGCAGCCACATGCTGGAAGCGGGACCACTCTCAGCACGACCTGGCCGACCGCGCGAAGGCGTCTGGACGCCGCGACCGATCGCCGCGGCTTGCCCGTCCTCGCGCTGGTGGAGTCGTCCGGGGACAGCGCGAGTAGGACGGGTCATGACATGCCCGTCGTCAGCCGAAGGGAGGACCTTGAGGCCTCGATCGAATGAGTCTTGCTGCCGCAGTGCGACTGGATGGAACACGCGTGAGCGAGCTGGAGCATGAAGGGATACGCACCCTCTCCGATCGACGTTGACTCTCAAGAGAGCCACGGGCGTCAGGCGGTGCACCGAGGGGGACGACCCTGCAGGATCAAGGGCTTTGCTGCGGTCCGCGATGCGATGCCGGGTGTTGGGCGGCGCGAAGACCTCGTACCGCGCCGCGTTCGAACATGGGAGACCATACCCTCCGAACGGATGATGTCAACGTCGTCCGTTCGTAATGAGAGCATGTCCGAACGATGGTCCGATCCGTATGTACATGTTTCGTGACTTAGGGTATAAAACCAGGCTTGATGAGATCGGCCGAATGGCTGTTCCTCACGTGGCGCACATCACTCGTCGACACGCGGCAAACGGCGTCACTCGAGCCAGGACCAGTCCCTCGGCAACTCTCCTGCGGTGTACGAAGCTTTGCGGTACGTGCACTCTCACTCTGCGTCGAGGGGTCGGCTGAGGGACCCCACGGCCGCCAGCTGGCCGCAGGCACCGTCGATCTCGCGGCCGCGTGTGTCACGAACCGTGACCGCGATACCACCAGCTTGCAGTCGCCGGACGAACTCCCGCTCGTCGGCCGGACGAGATGCGGTCCACATCGACCCGGGCGTGGGATTGAGTGGGATGAGGTTCACGTGAACGAGCTTGCGGCGCAACCGCTTCGCCAGCAGGTCGGCTCGCCAGCCCTGGTCGTTGATGTCCTTGATGAGCGCATACTCGATGGAGACCCGGCGATGTGTGGTGGCTGCGTACTCCCAGGCGGCGTCGAGGACCTCCGAGACGTTCCACCGGGTGTTGACCGGGACCAGCGTGTCGCGCAGCTCGTCGTCGGGCGCGT
Organism: Acidobacteriota bacterium; assembly: GCA_025449595.1. Lineage (GTDB taxonomy): Bacteria > Actinomycetota > Actinomycetes > S36-B12 > CAIYMF01 > JAFIHG01. Next base: position 1,776 of record JANWJC010000069.1, read on the forward strand.
GCAGCGACAGGGCCAGCGTGACCGGCAGCCCCTCGGACGCGAGCTGGCGCATCCGCGGGACCAGCCCGACGGTTGACACCGTGATGCCGCGCGCCGACATGCCGAGCCCGGCCGGGGATCGCTCGGTCAGCCGGTGCAGGGCGGCGACCATCGAGCGGTAGTTGGCCATCGGCTCGCCCATGCCCATGAACACGACGTTGCTCACCCGGCCCGGGCCGCCAGGAACGTCCCCCCTGGCCAACGATCGAGCACCCGACACCACCTGCTCGACGATCTCCGCGGTCGACAGGTTGCGCGTCAGGCCCGCCTGTCCGGTGGCGCAGAACGGGCAGTTCATGCCGCAGCCTGCCTGACTCGACACGCACATGGTCACTCGGTCCGGATAGCGCATCAGCACGCTCTCCACCAGCGCACCGTCGAAGAGGCGCCACAGTGTCTTGCGCGTGGTGCCACCGTCGGCCGTCAGCTCACGCAACGCGGTCATCAACGGAGGCGTCAGCACGTCGGAAACCTGTTCGCGCTGGCCGGCAGGGACGTCGGTCCACCCCGCGGGATCGTCACCGAGCCGGGAGAAGTAGTGCCGCGACACCTGGTCGGCGCGGAAGGCCGGAAGACCGATCGCCGTGATCGCCTCACGTCGCTGTGCCATGGTCAGGTCGGCGAGGTGCCGGCGCGGCTTGCCGCGTCGAGGTGAGTCGAAGGTGAGCTCACCTGGTACGGGGCGTCGCGGTGTCTCGAGGTCCTCTGGCATGGCGCTCCAGTCTCCCATGTCGCGAGCCTGGGTGGTCTCGTCGGCGGCGTCTCAGGGGCCGAGGAAGATGCGGAACAGCGCCCAGGACGCGAAGGCATTGAGCACCAACGAGTCCAGCCTGTCCATCACGCCGCCATGCCCTGGCAGGACCGTACCCATGTCCTTGACGCCCAGGTCGCGCTTAAGGGCCGACTCCACGAGATCACCGACCGTCGCGGTGACGGTCAGAGCGAGGCCGCAGATCAGACCCTGCCACCACGGCGCATCGAACATGAGCACGAACAGGGCGACACCGGCGACCGCCTGCAGCACCAGCGACCCGGCCAGCCCCTCCCAGGACTTCTTCGGCGAGATGCGCGGCGCGATCGGATGGCGCCCGGCCAGGACCCCGGCGGCGTAGCCGCCGATATCGCTGCAGACCGTGAGGACCACGAACGCGATGACCCGTTTCGGCCCGGATCCCGCTGCCAGCTGCAGGGACACGAAGGCCCCCATCAGCGCGGTGTAGGACAGCACGAACACCGAGGCAGTCACATCGGCGGCGTAGCCCTCGGTGTCCCCCACCAACCTGACCGCAAGGACGACGAGCACCGCTGCACCGAACGTGGCGAGCGTCGCGGTCGTCCCGAACAGGTACGCGAGGATCACGATCGCCGGGGTGGCGACGGCGAGCGGCCAGCGCACCAGGTGGATGCCGCGACCTGCGAACGCCGACTCGAGCTCGCGGGCCGCGATCAGCAGTGCCACGGACACCACGATCGGGAAGACCCATGGGGCGAAGAACATCGGGAGCAGCACCAGGGCACCCAGGAACAGCCCGACCGCGACCGCCGACCACAGGTTCCGTCCGGCACGGCCGTACGGCGCAGCGGCGTCCGGGTCTGCAGGTGGCGTGGGCTCGTCCAAGGCGATGGGGTCCGGGCGGCCGGGCCTGACCTGGGTCAGACCTCGAGCAGCTCGGCCTCCTTGTGCTTGAGCAGCTCGTCGATCGTCGCGACGTAGCGATCGGTGATCTCCTGCAGCGACTTCTCCGCGCGGCGCACATCGTCCTCGCCCGCGTCGCCGTCCTTGACCAGCTTGTCGAGGACCTCCTTGGCGTGGCGGCGGATGCTTCGTACCGAGATCCGCGAGTCCTCGGCCTTGGTCCGCGCGACCTTGATGTACTCCTTCCGCCGCTCCTCGGTCAGCTGCGGAAAGGCCACCCGGATCACGTTGCCGTCGTTGGTGGGATTCACCCCGAGGTCGGAGTCACGGATGGCCTTCTCGATCGCGGCCGTGGAGCTCTTCTCGTACGGCGAGATCACGACCAGGCGCGCTTCCGGGATCTGGAAGCCGGCCATCTGGTTGACCGGTGTCGGCGTGCCGTAATAGTCCGCCACGATCTTGTTGAACATCGCCACCGTCGCCCGACCGGCCCGGATCCCGGCGAAGTCGTCGCGCGCCACACCGACGGCCTTCTCCATCTTCTCCTCGGCCTCGAAGAGGGTCTCGTCGATCACCTGGTCGCTCCTGGCATGGTCGGGTCGCTGTGTTCTGGCGACGTCGGCGTCACGAGCTGGTCACCAGCGTGCCGATCCTCTCACCTCGCACGGCGCGGGCGATGTTGCCCTCGACGAGCAGGTTGAAGACCACGATGGGCAGCAGGTTGTCCTGGCACAGGCTGATCGCGGTGGCATCGGCCACCTTCAGTCCTCGCGTCAGCACCTCGGCGTGGGTCAGGTTCTCGAACCGGACAGCGTCCGGGTTGACTCGAGGGTCGCTGTCGTAGACGCCATCGACCCCCTTGGCCATGAGCACGACGCTCGCTCCCACTTCCAGCGCCCGCTGGGCGGCCGTCGTGTCCGTGGAGAAGTACGGAGCACCGAGCCCGGCGCCGAAGATCACGACCCGGCCCTTCTCCAGGTGCCGGATCGCCCGACGCGGGATGTACGGCTCCGCGACCTGACCCATCGCGATGGCCGTCTGGACCCGCGTCTCGATGCCTTGCTTGTCCAAGAAGTCCTGCAGGGCCAGGCAGTTCATGACCGTACCGAGCATGCCCATGTAGTCCGACCGGGAGCGGTCCATCCCTCGCTCGGACAGCTCCGCTCCCCGGAAGAAGTTGCCACCGCCGATGACCACGGCCACCTGAGTTCCGCCGCGCACCACGTCGGCGATCTGCCGTGCGATCGCGTGGACGGTGTCGGGGTCGACACCGAGCCCGCCGCCGCCTGCGAACGCCTCGCCGGACAGCTTGAGCAGGACCCTGCCGTAGCCGCCCTCGGGGACGTCCGGCCAGGTGTCCAACGTGCCGTCCAGCGAGGGCTGCAGCACGGTGGGTGGGCGGTGCGGAACTGTCGACTCGGACTGCTTCTGGCCCGTACCCGTCATGGCGATCGCCTCCACTTGGTCGGATACCAGGCGCTGCCTCGTCCGGCGGCGCGGGTGCAGTCTGTCAGGTCAGGCGCCGACCTCGAAGTGGGCGAACCAGGTCACGGTCGTCCCGGCCGCGTCGAGGACGGCCTTCACCGTCTTCTTGGACTCCTGCACCGACTCCTGCTCCAGCAGCACCCGGTCCTTGAAGAAGCCGTTGACCCGTCCCTCGATGATCTTGGGAAGCGCGGCCTCGGGCTTGCCTTCCTGGCGCGCGGTGGCCTCGGCGATCCGTCGCTCGTTCTCGACCGTCTCGGCCGGGACCTCGTCGCGGGTAACGTACTGCGCCTTGAGTGCCGCGACCTGCATGGCCGCCGCGCGCGCAGCGTCCTCGTTGCCCTCGTACCCGATCAGGACGCCGACCTGGGGCGGGAGGTCCTTGGAGCGGCGGTGCAGGTAGACGGTGCTGGGGCCCTCCAGGACAGCCACCCGGCCCAGCTCCAGCTTCTCGCCGATGACGACCGACAGTGCGGCCACCTCCTCCGCGACGGTCTTGCCCGACGGCAGTGCGGTCGCTGCCAGAGTCTCGGTGTCAGCCGGCCGGGTCTGCGCGGCGAGGCCTGCGACCTGCTCGGCCAGCGCGAGGAAGTCCTCGTTCTTCGCGACGAAGTCCGTCTCGCAGTTCAGCTCCACGAGCACACCCGGGCCGGCGGCGACCATGCCGTTGGTCGCCTCCCGCTCGGCGCCACGCTTGGCTGCCTTCGCGGCACCGGAGATGCGCAGCACCTCCACGGCCTTGTCGAGGTCGCCGTCGGCCTCCACGAGGGCCTTCTTGCAGTCCATGAAACCGGCTCCGGTGAGGTCCCGGAGCTTCTTGACGTCGGCGGCACTGATATCGGCCATGGGGCACTCTCTCCTTCGTACGGCGCGTGTCGGCACCGTGATGTGCGGTCGGGCAGCGAGGACGACGCAGCCGTCCTGATGGTGGTGGTCCGGGTTGCCCGGTCACCGGCCGGCCCGGCACCCTCCTCCGTGCGTGCGGGGTGCCGGGACGGAACCGGAATTCGTACGGTGTCGGCCGCTCAGGCCTGGTCGGTGACGTCCTCGGTGGCTGCCGGCGCCTCTGACTCGGCGGAGACCGGTGCAGCCTCGACAACCGGTGCGGCCTCGGTGTTGTCGCTGGCAACGGGGGTGGCAGCCACCTCGGTCGCCGGCTCGGCGGCCGTCGGGGTGTCGCTGGTCGCGAGCAGCTCGGCCTCCCACTCGGCCAGCGGCTCATCGGCCGCCGCGTCGCCGTCCCGGCCGCTCGCCTGCCCGGCACGGGTCATCAGGCCCTCCGCGACGGCGTCGGCCACGACCCGGGTCAACAGCGCCACGGCACGGATCGCGTCGTCGTTACCCGGGATCGGGAAGTCCACCTCGTCCGGGTCGCAGTTCGTGTCCAGGATCGCGATCACCGGGATCTTCAGCTTGCGAGCCTCCCCGACCGCGATGTGCTCCTTCTTGGTGTCAACGATCCACACCGCGCTGGGCACCTTGGACATGTCGCGGATCCCGCCGAGCGTGCGGGCCAGCTTGGTCTTCTCCCGCTCCAGGACCAGCAGCTCCTTCTTGGTCAGACCAGAGCCACGCACGTCGTTGAAGTCGAGCAGCTCGAGCTCCTTGAGGCGCTGCAGCCGCTTGTGCACCGTGCCGAAGTTCGTCAGCATCCCGCCGAGCCAGCGCTGGTTCACGTAAGGCATGCCCACGCGGGTGGCCTGCTGCTCGACGGGCTCCTGTGCCTGCTTCTTCGTGCCGACGAAGAGCACCGAGCCGCCGTGCGCGACCGTCTGCTTGACGAAGTCGTACGCGCGGTCGATGTAGGTCAGCGACTGCTGCAGGTCGATGATGTAGATGCCGTTGCGCTCGTTGAAGATGAATCGTTTCATCTTCGGGTTCCAACGGCGGGTCTGGTGCCCGAAGTGCACGCCGCTCTCGAGCAGCTGCTTCATGGTGACGACGGCCATGCCGGTCGCTCCTTCTCGTCGGCGCCGAGGCGGCACCTGTCGGTGCGCGCGGCAGCGCCACTCGGTTCCTCGTCCGGACCGGTCGGTCTGGACCCTGACGACCGTCGGGCGGACCCGTGCGTGCCGCGTCGCGGCAGGACCGAGGGGGCGCTCGCCGGCACTGACCCGAGGTCAGACGCCGGAAACAGTCGTGCGATGTCGACCCGCCGGAGCAGGCCGCACCCGGATTGTACGGGTCGGCGCCGCGTACCCGGAAATCCGGCGGAGCCGGGTCCGAGGTTCGTCCACAGGGTGACTCGAACCGGTGCCCCGTCCACAGCGAGGCGCCCGGGCGGCCGCGCGCCGTGGGGTGGTCCCGACACGGTCGGAGCATGCCGATCCCCATGATCCCCGCGGTCGCTGCGACAGCGGCGTTCGGAGCCCTGCTGGCCGTGTCCCCGCTGGTGCCGGCGTCGACCGGCCCCGACCCGGCCAGGGGCACCCGTGCCGCGGCGCGTCCGGACGTGGGTCCGCCCGCGAGCCCGTCGACCCCACCTGCCGGAGCGGCCGCCCTGCCCGGCCGCCCCGCGAGGGTTGCCGTCACCCGCCCAGCGAGCGTGTGGCGGTGGCCCCTCCTGCTCACCCCACGCGTCCTGCAGCGCTTCCGCCCTCCACCGCAGCGGTGGAAGCCCGGGCACCGGGGCGTAGACCTGTCAGCGGTCCCCGGAGACACCGTCGTGGCGGCAGGACCCGGAGTCGTCACGTTCGCGGGTCCGCTCGCCGGACGCGGGGTCGTGACCGTCACGCACGGGGCGCTGCGCACGACGTACGAACCCGTGACCGCGACGGTGCACGAGGGGGACGACGTAGGCGCAGGTGACCCGGTCGGCACGCTCGCCTCGGGGGTGAGCCACTGCGGTGGCTACCCGTCCTGCCTGCACTGGGGGCTGCGACGCGGGACCGAGTACCTCGACCCGCTCAGCCTGCTGGGCCTCGCGCGTCCGATCCTGCTGCCGATCCCGACCGGAGCTCGGCCACCGTGACGACCACGACGCAGAGCACCATGACCTCGGCGATCACGGCGCGGCCGGACACGAGGAAGCCTGCGGCCCCCGCCAGCAGGATCAGGGCGCGTACCGCGACGCGTGCGCGCAACGGACGCGGCGCACGTGGCGCGAGGTACCTGCCCCAGACCACAGCGGCCACGACCGGTGCCAGCACCGCCAGCAGCGCCCGTAGCCAGGTCGGGCCGGTGACCGCCCAACCGGCCAGCGCCAGCCCGACCATGGCGACCAGCTCGAGCAGGAAGGCGAGGGCGCCCACGGCGATCGCGACAGGCCCCAGGTCGAACGCTGGGTCGTCACCGGCACGCCCCGGGCCGGCCACCATCGCTCAGTCGTCGTGGGCGTCTGAGAGCTTGGCGCGCAGCTGCAGCACGGCCTTGGTGTGCATCTGGCAGATGCGCGACTCAGTCACGCCGAGGACCTTGCCGATCTCGGCGAGGGTCAAGCCTTCGTAGTAGTACAGGGTGACGACGATCTTCTCCCGCTCCGGCAGCGTGTTGATCGCCTTCGAGAGGATGAACTTGGTCTCCTCGGACTCGAACACCCCGACGGGGTCCTCGGCCTTGATGTCCTCCAGGGTGTCGCCGAGGGTGACCTTGTCGCCCTTCTCGCCCCCGGCGTGCAGCATCTCGTCCAGCGCCACGACGTTGACGTACGAGACCTGGCTGAAGATCGAGTGCAGGTCCTCCAGGCGCACGCCCATCTCACCGGCGACCTCGGCCTCGGTCGGCGTCCGCTGCAGCTTGGCCTCCAGCGCCTGGTACGCCTTCTCGACCTCGCGGGCCTTGGAGCGCACCGAGCGCGGGATCCAGTCGATGCTGCGCAGCTCGTCGATGATGGCGCCGCGGATGCGGTTGATGGCGTAGGTCTCGAACTTGATCGCACGCTCGAGGTCGTACTTCTCGATGGCGTCGATGAGACCGAAGATCCCGTACGAGACGAGGTCGGCCTGCTCGATGTTCGGCGGCAGGCCGACGCCCACCCGTCCGGCGACGTACTTCACCAGCGGCGAGTAGTGCAGGATCAGCCGATCTCGCAGCGCCTGGTCCGGAGCCGACTTGAACTGCTCCCAGAGCTGACGCAGCGCAGCGTCCCCGTCGGCCTTGGTCTGTTCCTTCTCCGACTCCGTGGGAGTCAGGTCCATCTGGTCCAGCACGTCGACATCCACCTCGATGGCGTCCGATGCGGGCGAGGACGCCTCGGCCACGCCGGTATCGAGCCCGTCGCCCTCAGGCACGGGGGTGCGCCTGCTCATAGGTGGACCTCAACCGTTCGACGCTGACATGGGTGTAGATCTGCGTGGTGGCGAGCGTAGCGTGCCCCAGCAGTTCCTGAACCGTACGCAGGTCCGCGCCGCCCTCGAGCAGGTGGGTCGCCGCGGTGTGTCGAAGGCCGTGCGGGCCGATGTCGGGGGCTCCCGGTACGCGCGCCACCAGGCGGTGGACGACCGCGCGCACGGTACGCACATCGATCCGGCGGCCTCGGACGCCCAGGAACAGGGCCGGGCCGTTCGGGAGTGCCGCCAGCTGCGGGCGCCCCTCGGTGGTCCAGGCCCGCAGGGCCCGGTCTGCGGGCACGCCGTACGGGACCACGCGCTCCTTGGCCCCTTTGCCGAGGACCCGGACGGTGCGCCGCCCCTCGTCCAGGTCGGACACGTCAAGGCCGGCGAGCTCGGCCACCCGGATCCCCGTCGCGTAGAACAGCCAGCCCATCGCGAGGTCGCGCAGCGCCACAGCACCCTCCGGCCCCCCGCGCGGTGCCGCCGCCGCTGAGCCGGTCGGCTCGGCGGCCGACAACATGGCGTCGGCCTGCGCGCGGGTGAGCACTCCCGGAAGCTCGCGGTGCACCGCCGGAGCCGTGAGCCGGTCACCGGCGTCGACGTCGGTGAGCCCCCGTCGGTGCGCCCACGCGGTGAAGGCCCGGGCCGAGGCGACCCGGCGAGCCATCGTCGCTCGAGACAGCCCGGAGCCGGCCTGGCGACCGAGCCAGCCGCGCAGGACGGTGATGTCGATGTCGCGCAGGTCGGCGACGCCCACCCGGGCGCACCATCCCAGAAGTCCTGCCACGTCACCGTGGTAGGCGCGCACCGTGTGGGCGCTGCGCCCGCGCTCGACAGCCAGGTGATCGGTGAAGCCGTCGAGTGCGCCGGCGAGCCCCACGGGCAGCGCCGCAACACCGTCGCCACCCCGGCCCGCGACGGCACCGGCAGCGAGCGGGCGGGCGGGCATGGAGCCTTCGGTCACCCCGCCACCGTCCTGCCTGGTCCGCACCTCGTCAATCCGGCGCGCCGAACCTCACGGCGTGAACGTGCGGGAGTAAACGCAGCCGTCCCGCTCGACGCTGATCAGCTGACCCGACACCAGCGGGCCGGCGACGAGCCGCTCCGGCAGCCACGGGTCCGCACCGATCCGCCACTGCCCGGGGGCCACGGGCACCAGCTCCTGATCCTCCCCCGGCGCCTCGACCCCACCGGGAGCGGTCAGGAACAGCCGGTCGCCCCGGGCCACGATGCGCAGATGGACGAACCAAGGGGAGTAGGACCGATAGTGACCGGTGGCCGCCAGCAGCTCCGTAGCGGTCGACACCGCGGGCTCCGGCGACGCGGTGTCGTCCAGGTGCTGCAGGCGCAGGTCGGGGTGGTCGGTGCTCCAGCGACCCTCCCAGCCGTGCCAGAGCCGTCCGGTCTGCCCGCCGTTGCGTACGACGAGCCGCCCATCGACCTCGCCCAGCTCGACGTCGACCCGGCGACCGTCGAGGCTGGTGCCGCTCAGACGTGGCCACGGGGTGTCGGCGGGCACCTGACGATCCGCCTGCGGAGCGGTCGGCAGCCCCGCACCGGCCCGCGCGGCAAGTACCGCCCGGTGGACGAACCGGGCGAGCACCTGCACCGCGAGGCAGTCCCCGTTCGCGTTCGTGATCACTCCGACACCGAGGCCATCGGTTCGGTCGGCCAGTACGAACGATGCGTACCCGACCATGCCGCCACCGTGAGTCACGCACTCGTGGCCGCCGACCTGCTCGACGTTGATGCCCAGCCCGTATCGGCTGTCGGAGACCGGAGTTCCCCCGGTTGCGTCTATGACGTCCTCCCCTGCGGGGGCCAGCAGCGTCCTGGTGCGCGCCAGGGCCTGCTCGGAGACGACGGCCCGGCCGTCGAGGCTGCCGTCGCCCAGCAGGAGCCGCAGCAGTCGTCCCAGGTCGGCACCGTTCACCGCGACGTTGCCGTCGGCGGCGGCCACGTCCAGCCAGGTCGCCGGTGCCACCGGGTCACCGGGGACCCAGGGCCGGTCGTCGTACGTGGGCGCGTAGCCGGTTGCGAGCTGCTCGCGGTCGGTGCTGCGTACGGTCGTCTGCGCCGTCGCCATCCCCATCGGCTCGAACACCTTGTGCGCCAACAGGTCCGGTGAGCTCTGCCCGGTGGCCGCGGCGACGGCGAGGCCGAGCATGAGGTAGCCGACGTTGGAGTAGTGGAACCGGATGCCCGGCTCGGCCAGCACCCGGTCCCGCATCGACCAGACCTGGGCGGCCTCATCGGTGAGCGCATCGGCATTGGTCACGAGCCCTGAGGTGTGGTTCAGCAATCGGACGAGGGTCAGCTCCGCGGTCCTGGGACCGGCGTCGACCCAGGGCAGCCACCTGGTGATGGGGTCGTCCAGGGTCATGACGCCCTCGTCGACGAGCTGGTTCACCAGCAACGACGTGAACAGCTTGCTGATGGACCCGATCTCGAAGAGGTGCCCGGGACCGACCGGCGTCCCGGCGGCAACGTCGGCGAGCCCGAACGGCAGCTCCAGCAGCACCGAGTCGCGATCCGTGACGACGATGACGCCGCCTGGCATCGGCTGGGTACGGGTCAGGGCATCGGTGAAGTCTCGCAGCAGTTCCGCAAGGCCGGACAACTGGTCGTCGACAGGGCCGGGCGTCATGCCGGACGCTCGATCAGCTGCTCGCGGGACATGAGGTCCTCGAAGGTCTCCCGGCGCACTGCCAGACGGGCAACACCGTCCCGGCAGAAGACGACAGGTGGCCTGCGGGCGGCGTTGTAGTTGTTCGACATCGTGAAGCAGTAGGCACCCGTGACTGGCACGGCGAGCAGGTCACCCACAGCCGGGTCGACCAGGTCGAAGTCCTTCACGAGCGTGTCCCCGGACTCGCAGTGCCGTCCCACGACATCGCACGTCACCATCGGGCCCTGCTTGTCGATCACACTGGGCTCGAAAGGCTGCCCGTACAACGAGACTTCGAGGTTGTCCCCCATGCCGCCGTCGACAGCGACGTGCATCCGCGCACCGCTCTTGACGGTGACGACTCGGTAGACCGTGATGCCGTTGCGGGCCACCATCGAACGGCCCGGTTCGACCATCAGCTCGATGTCGTTACCGAGGTGGCGGTGAACGGCTGCGACGAGGCGGTCGGCGTACTCCTCGACCGTGGGGGCGTTGTCGGTGTGGACGTACCGCACGCCGAGGCCACCGCCGAGGTCGTAGACCTCGAAGTGCTCGAGCTTCGCCAGCGCCGCTACCTCGGCCTCGAACTGCTCGAGGTCGAGGATCTGCGACCCGATGTGGGCGTGCAGGCCTCGCAGGTCGAGCATCGGCTCGCGTCGGATCCGCGCCACCACCTCGCTGATCTGCCTGGACGGGATGCCGAACTTGGATGCGTCGTGACCGGTCATCATCGCGTCGTGGGTGCTCGCGTCGATCCCGGGGCTCACGCGCAGCAGGACAGGGACCGGCGAGGACGCCAGTCGGGCGATGCGGTCCACGTCGTCGAGGTTGTCCACCACGACGTACCGGACCTTGGCATCGATGGCCGTCTGCAGGTCCAGGTCGGTCTTCGCGTTGCCGTGCAACACCATCCGAGCCGGGTCCGCACCTCCGGCCCGCGCGATCATGAGCTCGCCGGCGGCCGCGACGTCAACGCCACAGCCCTCCTGAGCCATGACGCCGATCACCGCCGCGGAGGGGAACGACTTCGACGCGAAGAGGACCAGGCTCGAGGCGTGCCGGGAGGTGAAGGCATCCACGTACGCGCGGGCACGGGACCGCAACGCGCCCTCGTCGATGATGTACGCCGGCGTCCCGAACTGCTCCACGAGGTCGGCGACGACGCACCCTCCCACGACCAGGCGACCGTCAGGGTCCAGGCTCGTCCCTTCCGGGTACAGGGAAAGGTCGAGCGGCAGGTCCTGCGTGCTCATCCGGGCTCCGTTCATCGACGTACGACGTTCGCGACGCGCGCGCTCTCATGCGCCGCGAAAAGATCGTCCCACTGCTGGCGTCGGGCGGGGACCGGCGAAACGAGGACCGCGTCGAGGCCAGCGTCGGCTAGGTCCTGGCCGAGGGCGAGGCCGGCAAGCCGGGCGGCGCCGACCGCGGAGTGATCCGGTTCCCCCGGGCTGATCAGTACAGCCCGGCCGGTCGCATCGGCCAGGTCCCTGGCGAAGGCCGGCGACGCGGCACCGCCTGCCCGGATCTGCGGTGCCGTGACCGGGCCCATCGCGCCGGAGGCCTGCTCCAGGACAGCCACGCACCGGGCTGACTCGATAACGATCCCCGTCTGCAGCGCGCGGGCCACGTCGGCGGGCCCGTGGGACAGCGTCACTCCCAGCAACGCACCGGTGAGGTCTGGGTCCCAGAGGGCCCCCTGCTCGCCGGGGGCCAGATACGGCAGGAAGACCGGGGACCTGCTCGGCTCGACCTGCTGGGCCAGGTCGGCGAGCTCGGCGACACCACCAAGGCCAAGCAGGGTTGCCAGCCAGGCCATCGCCGACCCGGTGGCGAGCAGGTCCATCTCCGCCGCGTACCCCGCATCGGCCATCGGCGTCACAAGGAACCGGTGCTGCTCATCGGTCGCAGCGGTGTCACGGCAGCCCAGGATCACGGTGCTGGTACCCGCGATGTAGGCGATGTCGCCAGGATGGCTCACACCGAGCCCGTACCCGCCGAGCACGGAGTCCGCCGCTCCGAGCACCACCGGTAAGCCGACTGGAAGTCCGAGCTCGGACGCGGCGTCGGCGCGCAGCGGTCGAGCCGTCGTGGACGCGAGCACCTCCGGCAGCTGAGGAACGCCGGTCGCAATGATGTCTCCGGCCGCCGCGACCACCTGCGCGTCCCAGCGGGCGGAGTTCAGGTCGTAGCAGCCGTAGCCGGTCGCCGTGCTCGGATCGGTGAGCAGCTCGCCGGTGAGGAGCGAGAACAGGTAGTCCTTGGCACCACACAGGTATCTGGCCTGACCGGCTGCAACCGGGTCGCGAATCGCAAGGGCAGCCATCATCGGCAGGAGATAGCGCCCGTCAACCCACTGGCCGGTGCGCAGGTAGAGCTCCTGCGCGCCGATGCGGGCGCGCAGCTCAGCGCCCGGCGCCTCCGACCGAGCATCCTGCCAGGTGATCGCCGAGGTGACGGGCGAGCCCGCGGCGTCCAACGCCACCAGTGTCGGCAACATCCCGGACAGCGCGATGCCACGCCAGCGCTCGGGTCGTACACGCACTGCGAGCTCGCGGACGGCGCCGGTGGCGGCGGCCCACCAGTGCGACGGCGACTGCTCCGCCGCACCGGGCTCGGGCCGCGAGGTCGCGTACGCGCTGCGGGACCGGGCCAGGACCTGGCCGTCATCGCCGAGCGCGACGACCTTCAGGCCCGACGTGCCCAGGTCGAGTCCGACCAGGGCACCACCGTCATCGCTCGACACCGTCACCGGCCCACCGGTCAGCGGCCGCGCGCGACGACCGTCAGCGCGTCGGCGGCGGCGGTGAGCGTCTGGTCGATGTCGGCATCCGTGTGGACCAGGGAGACGAACAGGTTCTCGAACTGCAAGGGGTGGAACAGCACGCCACGCAGCATCATCTCCTGGTACCAGCGGGTGAAGAGGGCCTCGTCGGCGTACTTCTCGGCGTCCCGCCAGTTCTTGATCGGATGGGCCGAGAACCAGAGCTGGAAGACGGTGCCGAGCCCTTCGACGTACGCATCGATGCCCCGCTCCTCCGCGAGCGTGCGAAGCCCCGCTGCCAGCCGATCGCCGATCGCCCGCTGCCGCTGGTAGAGACCCGGCTCGGCCAGCACGTCCATGGTGGCCGACACCGCGGCACACTGCACGACGTTGGCGTTGTAGGTGCCGGAATGCGAGTAGCGGCCCTCCGCGATCATCGCCATGGCGTCGCGGCTGCCGCCGACCGCCGCGACCGGGAACCCGCCGCCCAGGCCCTTCGCCAGGGTCGTCAGGTCCGGCGTCACCCCGAAGTACTCCTGCGCGCCACCGCGGGCGAAGCGGAACCCCGTGATGACCTCGTCGAAGATGAGCATGGCGCCGTACTCCCGGGTCTTCTCCCGCAGCAGCTCCAGGTATCCGGGCTCGGGCAGGATGCACCCGGTGTTCAGGACGGCGGCCTCGGTGATCACCGCGGCGACCTGGTCCCCGCGCTCAGCCATCAGCCGCACAAAGCTGTCCGGGTCGTTCCAGGTGAGGACCACCAGGGTGTCCGCGAGCTCCAGCGGGACGCCGGGTCCGGCGGCGACCGGCCGGGGGCTGTCGGCCGGTCCGGCCAGGCGTGGGTCCACGTGGTTGGACCAGTACACGACGTCCTGCCACCCGTGGTAGTGCCCCTCGAAGCGCACGACGAGCCGGCGACCGGTGCTCGCGCGGGCCAGCCGTACCGCGGTCCCGACGGCTTCGGACCCGGAGTTGGTGAAGCGGACCTGCTCGATGCCGGGAACGGCGTCGACGACCTTCTCCGCCGCCTCGATCTCGAGCTCGTAAGGCAGGCCGAAGCACGTGCCGTAGTCGGTTATGGCGTCCGCGACCGCCTTCGTCACGACCGGGTGCCGGTGGCCCAGGATCATCGGGCCCAGGCCCAGCAGGTAGTCGATGTACTCGTTCCCGTCCGCGTCGCGCATCCGCGAGCCGCTGCCCTCGGTGATGAACGGGGGGTACGGCGACCACCCGAACTTCACTGTCCGCGCACTGCTTCCAGCGCCGCCGGGGATCACCTGGCTGGCGCGCTCGAACAGCTTCTCCGACCTCGCGGTACGGGTCCGGTACTCCTGGTCGAAGCTCATTGCCCACCCTCCTTGCCTTGGTCACGCGTCGCCCCCGCCAGAGCCGCACGGGTCGATCGCCGCGCTGGTCGTGCCGGGTGACGGCGTCGTGTGCGGTAGCGCGCAGGCCGTCAGGACATCATTCTATATGCTTTGTATAACAACTAGTCGATACGGTCGCTGGATCGTGCGACCAGCAGCTGGAGCAGAGCTCGCGCCGGCGACCCGGTCGGCCCTTCGGGCCAGGGGTCGCGGTCGAGCTCGAGGTACGCGCTCGACCCGTTGTCGATGTGGACCCAGGGGGTCCGGCCGGAGAAGGTCCGCAGGTAGGTGGCGGCCATCTGACCTGAGTCGGGGACGTCCTGCGGACAGTTCACGATGTCCGCGACCCGGGAGCTCAGGTACTGCTCGTACTCCCTCCGCAGCGGCAGCTCCCAGCCCGGGTCCCCCGCGACCTGACCGGCTCTCACGACCTCGGAGGTGAGCTCCGGGTCGGTGCCCCAGGCTCCCCACAGCGCGTTCCCCACACCGCCGCCGTCGGTGAGCGTCCCGACGTCGATGATCGCGGCCGGGTTCGTGGTTGCCAGGAAGGCGATTCCGTCGGCGAGCACCAGCCGGCCCTCGCAGTCGGTGTCGGTCACCTCGGTGGTGCGTCCGTCGGGGTGGGTCAGTACGTCACCGGGCCGGCCGGCGCCCCCGCCGGGCATGTTCTCGGCGAGCAGCAGCAACGCCCGGACGGGGGTGTCGCAGCCCAGCTCGGCAGCGGCGAAGACGGCACCGGCGACGGCCGCGGCGGCGGCCATGTCCGACTTCATCCAGGAGATCTCATCCGGGTCGCGCTTGAGGTTCAGGCCGCCGGAGTCGAACGTGATGCCCTTGCCCGCCAGGCCCAGCGTCCCAGCGTCCGGTCCCGACCCTGCGCGCAGCTCGACCACCAGGGGCTCGTTGCGGCTGCCCGCCCCGACACCGAGCACCCCACCGAACCCGCGAGATGCCAGCGACCGGCCGCTCCAGACCGTGGCCTTCACACCGACCTCCCGAGCCCGACCACGCAGCACGTCCGCGAAGTCGGCGGGCGTCAGTGCTCCCCCGGGGGTCTCGACCAGCTGGCGGATCCACGACGTGGCCCGGCCGGCGGCCGAACCGTGGGTGAACGCGTGCTGCACCCCCGGGTCGCGCGAGAGGGCCGCGTCGATCAGCAGCACAACCTGCTCGGGCGCGGCACTACGAGCGGGACGAGGCGCCCGGCCGACGGCCTGGTAGTCATAGCTGCCCAGCAGCACGCCCTCGGCGGTGGCGCGCACCGCGCCGGCGGCATCGGGCCCGACCTGTGCCAGCGTCGTGGACACCCGGCGGTAACCGCGGCACCTGCGGGTCGCTGCCATGGCCGCGTCACGCAGCTGGTCGGCTCCGACGAGCTGCTGCGGGCCGAGCCCGACGGCCACCACCACGGTGCCGGAGCCCAGCACCAGCGACACCTGGCCCACACCGCCGTCGAACGCGCGGTCGGCGCGTACCGCCGCCGCCAGGTCGGTTCCACAGGCGGCCCCGAGCTCGGCGACGCCGGGGCCAGGCACGATGCTGCGGACGCCCTGGAAGAACGGCAGGATCACCGCGTCCGCGCCGACCCGAGCCCGACCCGAGAGCTGCAGAAGCGTCACTGCCTCATCCCACGCGATGGACGTCGAGCAGCGTCTGGGTCGAGAGGTTGTTGATCGATCCGACCAGCGGGCTCATGACGAAGCCTGCCCACTTCGGTGAGTGCGCCTCGATGACGTTCGGGTAGTCCAAGATGATGTACGGGCGATCGTCGAAGATCACCTGCTGCATCTGGTTCACCATCGCGTGGCGCTGGTCGGCATTGGTCAGGATGCCCTGCTTGAGGTACATCGCGTCGTACGCCGGGTTGCAGTAACCGCTGTCGCTGAGGTTGCCCCACTGCGAGCACGTCATCGCGTTGAGCTGGGTGTCGGGGTCCGGCGGGAGCACCCAGTCCCACATCGCGAGGTCGTAGTCCTCGTACTTCCCGTCCGATCCCTGGATCGCGGTGAAGGCCGCGTCGGAGTCCATCTTCTGCTGCTTGATGACGATGCCGATGGCCTTGAAGTCGGACTGGATGATCTGGAACGTGCGGTCCCCCGGGCCGTTGATCTCGGTCGGGAAGACCACGTTGTACGACATCGGCGCCCCGTTCGCCACCCGGATGCCGTCAGATCCCTTGGGATAGCCGGCAGCGTCGAGGAGGGCGTTCGCCTGCGCCGGGTCGTACGGCATCGCCTGGATCGAGGTGTCCTGCCAGCCGGAGGCCGGGGTGAGCAGGGTGGAACCGAGCTGGGCGTGGCCCAGCCACGCGGTGTTCACGATCGTCTGGCGGTCGATCGCGTACTCCAGGGCCTTGCGCACGTTCGGGTTGAGCAGCTCGAGGTGCTGCCGCTTCTTGGGATTCGTGTTGATGATGAAGGTCATCGTGGTCAGGCTCGGCGCCGTCAGCACGTCCATGCCTGCCGCCTTGAGCGTGTCGACCGCAGTGGGTGGCGTGGACTCACCGATCATGTCTACCTGGTTGGTCTTCAACGCGGTGACCATCGCGTCCTCGTTGGCGAACATCTGGAACCCGAAGCCGTCGATGTTCGGCTTCTTGGCCCCCCACCAGTTCGGGTTGCGGGTGAACAGCGCGATCTGGTTCACCGTGTAGCTGGTCATCATGAACGGGCCGCCGGACACCATGGGCGCAGAGTTCTGGAACGTGGTGATCGCCTTGCCGGCACCGGTGGCCAGCGGGCCCCACACCTGCTCCGGGTAGATGTTGACGCTCTGCATCTGCGCCAGGACGTTCGCCACCGGAGCGGAGTAGGTGACGACCAGTGTGTTGTCGTCCGTCGCGACCGCCTTGGTCATGTGGGCCACGAGCGAGGCCAGCAGCGCCGTGGGCCCGTTCTGGTACTTCATCATCATGTTCAGGGTGAACGCGGCGTCCTTGGCCGTCAGCGGCTTGCCGTCGGACCACTTGGCGCCGGGCACGGTGTGCCAGGTCCAGGTCTTCCCGTCTGCGGAGGTCTCCCACTTTGTCGCGAACGAGGGGACGAAGTTCAGCTTGGCGTCGTACTCGATGAGGTGCGGGTAGACGTACTGGTAGGCGATCGAGCTGTAGTCCGACTGCGACACGAACGGGTTCAGCGAGTCGATCGCAGCGCTGATCCCGACCCGGAGCACGCCGCCCTGCTCTGCGGACCCCCCGGCCTGCGACCCACCGCTGCTGGTGCAGCCGCTCAGCGCCACCACGACGGCGGTCGTCATGACAGCGACCCCGAGTCGGAACTTGCTGGTCATCCAGGCCTCCTGCTGTCGCCGCCACGCCGTTGCGAGGCTGCCGCCTTCCAGGACCGGGCGACGACCTATCATCTGCTCAGCCCACCATCGGGCTCGTGAGCCACGCCCGATGGCGCAGAAGGACCTCGTCCATGCCTGTTTTCGCTTAGTCTGCTCAGTATACTGTCTTACGGTCAAGCGTCAGGCGTTTCGGGTCAGGAAGGGTGATCGGTGCGCAAGTCCGGCTACCTGTGGAAGCGCTCCGTCTTCGCCCTGGTCACGATCTACGTCGCGATCACGCTGAACTTCGTTCTGTTCCGGGTGCTTCCCGGCTCGGCGGTCAGCCGGATCTCGAAGGTTCCCAACGCTTCCCCGGCGCTCAAACATGCCCTCGAGGTCCAGTTCGGCCTCGACAAGTCGATGTGGCAGCAGTACGTCCTATACCTGCAGCAGCTGCTGCACGGCAACATGGGCATCAGCTACCAGAACATGCAGCCGGTGTCGGACAACCTGAAGTCGGCGCTGCTCGCGACCCTTCCGATGGTCACGATCGGCACCGTCCTGGCACTGGTGATCGGGATTGCGGTCGGGGTCCTGTCTGCCGTGCGTCGCGGCACCGTCACGGACCACGCGACCACGAACGTGGCAGTGCTGTTCTATGCCTTCCCCACGCAGTTCCTGGGCATGATGATGCTGATCTTCGCGGCCAGCTTCCTGCCGTCGGCCGGGATGACCGACCCCTTCGCCATCTACACCTCCTGGGCCGACGAGGCCGGAGATGTTATCCGGCACATGATCCTGCCGGTGCTCACCCTCGTCCTCACGCTGTTCGCGGAGAACACCCTGATCGTCCGCTCCGCGATGCTGGAGACCCTTGGGGAGGACTACGTGCTCACCGCGCGGGCCAAGGGCGTGCCGCGGCGAAAGATCGTGCGATCGTACGCACTTCGCAACGCCATGCTGCCGACCATCACGCTGGTGGCACTGTCCTTGGGCAGCATCGTGACCGGCGCGATCCTGATCGAGGTGATCTTCTCCTGGCCCGGCATCGGCCGTGCTCTGTACCAGGCTGTTCTGGCCCGTGACTACCCGATGCTGCAGGGCGGGTTCCTCGTCATCACCGTCGTCGTGGTCGTCTTCAACTTCATCGCCGACCTGCTCTACTTCCGCTTCGATCCACGGATCACCACATGAGAGGTGGGTCGTGAGCAACACATCGATCGATGCCGGAGAGCTCGTCCCGGAGGTCGAGGTATCCCACGGACTGTGGGTGACACTACGCGCAGTGCTGCGCCAGCCCTCCGCCATCGTCGGACTGGTCATCGTGGGCCTGTTCGTCATCTCGGCCGTCTTCGCGCCGCTGCTGACGCCGTACAGCACCACCGACGCGAGCTGCGGTGTCTTCGACCCGCCATCGACCGCCCACTGGTTCGGCTGCGACGACGGCGGGATCGACGTGCTGAGCCTGGTGATCATCGGCGGTCGGGTGTCGATGCTCGTCGGGTTGTTCGCGACGGTCATCGCGATGGTCCTCGGCGCTGGCGTCGGACTGCTCTCGGGCTACTTCGGGGGCTCGACGGACACGGTCCTGATGCGCATCACCGACTACTTCCTGGTGATCCCTCAGATCGTCCTGATGATCGTGATCGCCGCGGTGTGGGGACCGAGCCTGTCGCACGTGGTCGTGGTGATCGGAATCTTGATGTGGACCGGCACGGCCCGGGTCGTCCGGGCCCAGGTCAAGAGCCTTCGAGAACGCGTGTACATCAAGCGCGTCGAGTCCCTGGGGGCCAGTCACACCCGGATCATCGTGCGCCACATCCTGCCCCAAGTCGGACCGCTCCTGGTCGCCAACGCCGTGCTCGCCATCACGGTTGCGATCTTCACCGAGACCGCGTTGGCGTTCCTGGGACTTTCCGACCCCACGGCCATCACGTGGGGCACCATCATGGAACACGCCTTCGATCGCGCAGCCACCAGCGCCGGCGCCTGGTGGGCAGTCGTACCCGCCGGCATGGCGGTCGCCTTGTTCATCATGGGCTGCTATCTGATCGGCCGTTCCATCGAGGACTCCCTGAACCCGAGGCTGAAGGTGTCGTACCTCTCGCCGCGGTCCTGGGCGATGCGTACCCTCGTCGGCCGCGGACCGGACGCGCTGTGAGCCCCGAAGACGCCCGCTCCCCGGTGTTCGAGATCAAGGACCTGCACGTCTGGTTCGACACCGGCTCCACGCGACGCCACACCCGCGAGGTCCACACCGTCAAGGGCATCAGCCTGGCGGTCGCCCCGGGCGAACGGCTCGGACTCGTCGGAGAGTCCGGGTGCGGTAAGACGACGACGATCCTCGCCTCCCTCGGACTGCTGCCGCCGTCAGCGTCCGTGTCCGGCCAGATCCTGTTGGAGGGCAAGGACATTCTTGCCGCTGGAGAGAAGACCGTCGGGCCGCACCGCTGGAACGACATCGCCATGGTCTTCCAGGGCGCCATGAACGCGTTCAACCCGGTCAAGACGATCGGGTGGCAGATCGCGGAGGCGCTGCGGGTCCATCGCACCGTGGAACCACGCGAGCGCCGTGACCGGGTGGCCGAGCTGCTCGAGCTCGTCGGGATCTCAGCTGCGAACGCCGACCGCTTCCCGCACGAGTTCTCCGGCGGGATGAAGCAGCGCGCGGTGATCGCGATGGCGTTGGCCTGCAACCCCAAGGTGCTGTTGGCAGATGAGCCCACCACTGCGCTCGACGTCGTGGTGCAGGATCAGATCCTCTCGCTGCTCACGAAGCTGACCGAGGAGCTGGACCTCGCTCTGATCCTCGTCACGCACGACCTCGCCGTCGTCGCCCAGACCTGCGAGCGCGCCGCGGTGATGCTCG
This sequence comes from Acidobacteriota bacterium, assembly GCA_025449595.1. Lineage (GTDB taxonomy): Bacteria > Actinomycetota > Actinomycetes > S36-B12 > CAIYMF01 > JAFIHG01. The sequence continues at coordinate 22,142 of JANWJC010000069.1, forward strand.
ACGGTCTGATCGTCGAGCAGGGGCCGATGACCGAGCTCTATCGCAACCCCCAGCACCAGTACACGCGGCAGCTGTTCGAGTCGACGCCGGACGTCTTCTCGGCGCCTGTCGCATCTCACGAGATCGCCCCCGTCGTCGCCCCGCTCCTGGACGTGACGGACCTGAAGGTCTCTTACGGGGGCCGCAGATCCTGGCTCTCGTCGCTGCGAAACAAGCCGAGCAACGACACCCTGGCCGTCGACGGCATCTCACTGCGAGTGCAGCCGGCGGAGATGCTCGCGCTGGTCGGTCAGTCCGGGTGCGGGAAGACCTCGACGGTGCAGGCGATCCTCGGGATGGTGCCGACCGGCGGCGGGTCCATCAAGGTCGCCGGCACGGAGGTGACCGGCCTCAGCCGAGCGCAGTGGCGTCCGCTGCGACGCCGGGTGCAGATGATCTACCAGGACCCGTACGAGTCACTCGACATCCGCTTCCGGGTTCGTCACACGCTGGAAGAACCCTTGCGTATCCACGGGATCGGCAAGAGTGCGAAGGAACGGACCCGGATCATCACCGAAGCCCTGGAGCGTGTCGGGATGACGCCCCCGGAGCGATATCTGGGCCGCTACCCGCACGAGCTCTCCGGCGGCCAGCGCCAGCGGGTGGCGATCGCGGCCAGCCTCGTCCTGGACCCGACGCTGCTGCTCGCGGACGAGCCGGTGTCGATGCTGGACGTGTCCGTCCGCAGTGGCGTCCTCGAGCTGCTCGACACCCTGCGACGAGATCTCGGGATGGGCATCTTGATGATCACCCACGATCTGTCCACCGCAGCCAACTACGCCGATCGCATCGCCGTCATGCACCAGGGCCACATCGTGGAGGAGGGCCCGGCTTGGGACGTCGTCAACACCCCGACCCACGACTACACCCGCACGCTGCTGGCCGCCGTGCCGAGCCCGGACCCCGAGGTACGCAAGGTCAGCTGACAGTCGGTGCTGCCCAGTCGGCGCTGCTGTTCGGCGCAGCTGTCGCCTGGATCGCCGCTGTCGGGCCTCAGCGAGGCTTGCGGGCTGACTTCTTCGCGGTTCGGGGTATCGCTGCTGTTCCGCCCCGCTGCACCTTGTCCGGCGCGGGCCTCGACTCCTGCGACACCACCGGAGCCTTCGGGGTCGAGGCGGCACGGACACCGGCCGCCAGCGGCCGCACGTCCCAGGCTCCGCGCTGGTCGAGCTGCAGCCAGCGTCGGTCGTTGTTGGTCCCAGCGGTGTAGAACACGAAGTCGCGAGCGCGGTACGTCTGCTGGTAGCAGTCGAACGCCACCCCGGCGCCATCGAAGCTGACGCCGCGAACCCGTACCACGAGCTGACGTCCGAGCAGCGCCAGCGACTCGCGCTCGGCCGGGGTCGGCTGGTCCACCTCCAGGGCCTGCTCGACGTAGTCGTCACGCAGGCCGTACCGCTGCTCGAGGAAGCGGTAGAGCGAGCCACCGGCAGCGAGGTCAACCTCGTCCAGCGCCGGGACCAGCGCCAACGGCAGAACCGCCTGCTCCAGGATCGCCGGGGACGTGCCGATGGTCCGCAGTCGCGTCACCTCCCAGACCGGCTGGCCCTCCTCGATGCTCAACGCTCGCAGGATGTTCTCGCTGGGAGTGCCGACGGTGATCCGGAGCAGACGCGTGGTCAACGGGTGGGGCGGGCTGCCCTCGACCAACGTCTCGAGCAGCTCACCCGTGCGCGTCGGATTCGTCAGGATGCGTTCGGGCGCAACGAAAGTGCCGACCCCTTGATGCCTTCGGATACGACCAGCGCGCTCGAGCTCGTCCAGCGCCCGGCGTACCGAGATCATGCTCACCCCGGTGATGCGCGCCAGCTCGGTAGAGCTCGGCAACCGGTCTCCTGCCTCGAGCCCGCCGTCGTCGATGAGGGCGAGGACCCTGTCGTAGACCTGCTGGTAGCGCAGCTTGCGATCCACCGACTCCGGGGAGGCCGAGGCGCGTGCCGCAGTCGCCACGCCACCCTCCTCGGACCAGGTCAACATGCTAGGTATGTCGTCTCGGTCCATCTAACCAGCAGGTGGACCGTCTCGACCACATTCCTCCTACTGCTGGAGTGCGCTGGCTGCCGGAGCGCGCTGGGGCCGGAGTGCGCCTACTGCTGGATCGGGGCGAACGCGATGTGCGTGTCGGTCGCCGAGGTGCCGTAGAGGTAGGCCTCGATCTGCTGCCCGGCTCCGACCTGCACGCTGGTCGTTCCCTGCTTCGCAGTGAGCTGGGCGCAGGTCGGTGCGGTGCTGCTGGTCCAGGCCACGACTGAGACCTGATGAGTTCCGGGCGAAGTGGCGAAAACCGCGAAGCTCGAGACCGGTGCCACGCCGTCGGCGGCGAAGGCGTACGGGACGTGGCCTTCCTGCTTGTCGCCGTTCAGCGGCTCGTCACACGAGGCATCGATCATGAGGTAGAACCCGGCATGGACGCCGAACACAGCGGAAGTGTCGGCGAGGATCTCACCCTGGCCCGCAGGCGGCGGCGGTGCTACCGGCGCAGAGCTGCCGTTGTTCGTCCCCTTCTCCACCCGCGAGCTGAAGCTCAGCCCCGCCAACGGGCCCCCGATGGAATCGCCGGTGTCCGCGGTGAGCACCCACGTCATCTGCGGGTGGGAGCCGTCGTCCTGGGCACCGCTGATGTTCTGCGCATCGGCCATCTTGGCCACCGGGTCCTCCCCTGCCGGCAAGGCGAACAGCTGGACGACCGACGAGGTCGACTGCACCTGTGGGGTGAAATACGTCGAGACCGCTCCGTACGCGAGGTTCGTCACGACGGGGGTAGCCGCCTGCCCGGTGAGCTGGACGTCGTAGATGTCCAGCGCCGGACCGGCGACGTTCTTCGGGTCGAACAAGTTGACGACCCGCATGCTCATGGCGTTGGCGGCGCCGGACGACGGCGTACCGGACGCGGCCGCTGGGTCGGAGGGCGACGCACCGGTCGTTGCCGACGCTGGATCGCTGGGCGGCGAGGTGGTGGAGGTGGCGGCGGTGGACGAGCCCTGCGAACAGCCACTGACCAGCATCACCGACAGTGCTGCCACGCTGGTGACGACCTGGAACCGGCGGACGTTCCTCATGGGATTCTCCCTGCAGTGCGGACGGTCCGGGATCCGTACCGTGTCGCCCCACAGCCCAGCCCTTGCGAGTAACGCCGCGGTAATGCCGGCGACCCGGACACCGATCAGGTGCGTCCCTGCGCTGCCAGCCGCCAGCCGTCGGGGTCGCGGGTGACGAAGCCGGCCAGCTCGAGCAGGCCCAGGGTCGCGATAGTGGTGGCGACGTCGACGCCGGCGGTGCGGCTCACAGCGGCCGTGTCCGCGGCCCGTCGGGCCGGGACGGCATCCAGGACCCGGACCGAGGTGGCGTCGAGGTCGTCGCGGGGACGGGTCGGGCCGCTGGCGCGCGGTGCGAGGTCGACCCCGATGCCGGCGACCGCCTCGATGACCTCAGCGACGCTGCTGACCAGCAGCGCCCCCTCCCGGAGCTCGCGGTGCACCCCGGCGGACATCGTGCTGGTCACCGGACCCGGGACGCCCATGACGACCCGGTCAAGGTCTCGGGCGTGCCGGGCCGTGGACAGCGATCCGCTGCGCAGCGCCGCCTCGACCACCACCGTGCCGCGGGTCAGTGCCGCGATGACCCGGTTCCGGACGAGGAATCGGCTGCGGTGCGGTGCCGAGCCGGGCGGTGACTCCGCGATCAGCAGGCCCTCGTCGAGCAGCCGGGCGAACAGCGCCTCGTGCGCCCTCGGGTACGCGACGTCGACACCGCCTGCGAGCACCGCCACCGAGGACCCGCCGGCGGCGATAGCGCCACGGTGTGCTGCCGCGTCGATGCCGAACGCGCCTCCGGACACCACGGTCCAGCCTCGCTCGGCCAGCCCGGCGGCGAGCTCTCCGGCGACCAGGTCTCCGTACTGCGTGCTCGCCCGGGCGCCCACGATCGACACCGCCCGCAGCGCCGACATCCGCAGATGAGCCGCCCCCCGGACCGAGAGCAGAAGAGGCGCGGCATCACCGAGGTCGTCCAGCTGGGTGGGCCAGTCCGAGGTCCCCGGAACGACAAGGACCGCGTCCACCCGCTGCAGCCGCTCGACGTCCGCGGCCACAACCGCGACCACGTCGGTGTCCGCGGGCAGCCGCGCTTGGTACGTGCTCAACCCGCCCACTGCCGCATCCCCTCGCAGGATCTGCGCCACGGTCGCGGTCGCGCCTTCCCGGCGCACCCGCTCACCCAGCCGGACGTCCCCGGGCTCGCCCAGGCGCGCCAGCAGCACCCGGGCAGCGACCTCGTCACGACGCGGATCGGCGTCCGCCGGCTCGGTGCTCACGCCGCTCACTCCGCTCACGCCGCCCACGCCGTACCTGGCTCGCGCAGCGCCAACGCCGTCCCGACATCGGTCAGGCTCGGTTGGTCGTGACCTGCCAGGTCCGCCACGGTCCAGGCGACCCGCAGCACCCGGTCGGCCCCACGCGCGGACAGCAGACCGCGCGCCACCGCCTGCTCCACGGGCCCCGCGGCGTCGCCGTGCAGCGGGAAGCGGCGGCGCAGGACGGGACCTGGCACGTCGCCGTTCACCCGGAACGGCGTCCCCACGAAGCGGTGCGCCGCTCGCTCACGAGCCAGCCCGACCCTGCCCGCCACGACCGCCGTGGCCTCCACGACATCGTCGGCCAGCTCGGCCATCGTCGGCCGGCTCAGGGTGACGCGTACGTCGACGCGGTCGACCAACGGCCCGGAGAGCCGCGCCAGATATCGGCGCCGCTGCACGGACGTGCAGATGCAGTGCCGTCCGGCACCCGTGCGACCGGTGTCGTCACGCCCGCAGGGGCACGGGTTCATCGCGAGCACCAGCTGGAAGCTCGCCGGGTAACGCACCACGAACGCCGACCGCGACACCGTGATCCACCCCGACTCCAACGGCTGACGCAACGCCTCCAACGCCCGCGCATCGAACTCGGGTGACTCGTCGAGGAACAGCACCCCGTGGTGGGCCAGGGAAACCTGTCCGATCCTGGGAACCGCGGATCCGCCGCCCACCATCGCCGCGAAGGTGACCGTGTGGTGCGGTGCCACGAACGGTGGCACCCGGATCAGCTCACCGGCCGCCAGGGTGCCCGCGACCGAGTGGACGGACGTGACCTCGAGGGCGGCCTGCTCGTCCAGCTCAGGGAGCAGGCCCGGAAGTCTTTCTGCCAGCATGGTTTTCCCGATCCCTGGGGCCCCTGTCATGGCGACGTGGTGCCCGCCGGCCGCCGCCAGCTCCAAGGCGGCGCGCGCCGGCAGCTGGCCTCGTACGTCACTGAGGTCTGCCACTGCCCCACCGGAGTCGACCCGCGACGGGGGTCGGGCGGCGGCTGTGAGGGCCGCATCGAGCTCGCGGTCCGGCAGCGGCTCGTCGCACAGGGCGGCCACCAG